>NZ_LHPH01000036.1:0-27712 GCF_001298125.1 Pseudoalteromonas porphyrae
GCTGAAAGCATCTAAGCGCGAAGCAGGCCTCGAGATGATTTCTCACTAGAGCTATAAGCTCTCTGAAGGGCCGTTGGAGACTACAACGTTGATAGGCAAGGTGTGGAAGCATAGTGATATGTTAAGCTAACTTGTACTAATTACCCGTGAGGCTTAACCATACAACGCCAAACGCGTTTTATGTGACTGTTTAAGCGCAAGAAGTTAAGATTGTAGGTCGTGATTTATCGCGACAACTAAAGTAGATTACTGGCAGCTGTAAGCGATAAGCTTAAAGGTGTAAGAAGACAATTATCAGCCATTTTCCAAATTTTAATTAATTTGCTCGAAGAGCGAATTAATACCCAATTTGCTTGGTGACAATAGCGTTTTGGACCCACCTGATCCCATGCCGAACTCAGTAGTGAAACGAAACAGCGCCGATGATAGTGTAGCATTTGTTATGTGAAAGTAGGTCATCGCCAGGCTCCAAATAAAGAAAGCCCGACTCACTGAGTCGGGCTTTTTTACGTCTGCAGGAAAGTGAAAAAGCGAGCAAGGTGGTCAATGTCGCTCAGGCGTTCATCTGAAAGCGATATACCCTCACATATCGGTTGTCGCGATAAATCACGACCTACATCTTACTGAGTGAGCTCAAATAGTGTGTGTGATTTTACAGCTCTACATATGATTTATTTTAATATGGAAACGAGTAAATCTATTTCCTCTATTTGAATTTTAATTTTGATTTCACGACTGTTTCAAATTAGTGACAGTTAGTAACTCATCAATTACAGCATATTTAGCATTATTTACTTAATTGCATCGTCAAAACCTGAAATTTTTAGCTGACTTCTATATGCTCTTGCCAAATTATTATTCTAATAGGTGAAGTGCATGAATTCTTCCACTGATGCTGCGCAATTTGAGGCATCGACAACAAGCAAATCTAAATGGAATTTTCATGATACCCAGTGGGTGTTGAGTCTTTTTGGTACTGCCGTGGGTGCTGGTATTTTGTTTCTGCCAATAAATATAGGGATTGGTGGTTTTTGGCCGTTGGTGATTTTAGCTTGCTTAGCTTTTCCTATGACTTTTTTAGCTCATCGAGGTTTAGCGCGTTTTGTATTGTCGTCAAAAAATAAAGATGCGGACTTTACCGATGTAGTTGAAGAGCATTTTGGTGTCAATGCAGGGCGACTAATTTCATTATTGTACTTCTTATCAATATTTCCAATCTTACTTATTTATGGTGTAGGTTTAACCAATACAGTTGATAGCTTTATGGTAAATCAGCTCGGGATGGAGTCACCATCTCGAGCATTACTTTCAGGTGTTTTGGTAGCAGGTATGATCAGCCTAATGTTAGGTGGCGAAAAGCTAATGCTACGTGCCTTTGCAATATTGGTATACCCGTTGGTTGGCATATTATTCTTTTTATCTTTGTATTTAATTCCTAGCTGGCAAATGCCAAATATGAGTTTCCCAGAGTTTGGTAGCTTTAGCCAAACATTATGGTTATCAATTCCTATTATAGTGTTCTCTTTTAGCCATGCTGCGGCTATCTCAAGCTTTGCAAATATACAGCGAGGTCACTATGGTAAGGAAGCTACAGCTAAGTCTGAAGCGATTTTGAAGCGTACCAGCTTACTTTTAATCGTGTTTGTACTGCTGTTTGTATTTTCGTGTGTGCTTTCTTTAACATCAGAGCAAATGTTACAAGCTAAAGCACAAAATGTGTCAGTTTTATCTTACCTTGCAAATGTAACTGATAATTCATTTATAGCAACGCTAGGTCCTCTAGTTGCATTTATTGCTATTACATCTTCATTCTTGGGTCATTTTTTAGGAGCACGTGAAAGCTTTAATGGTCTTGTAACAAAGCAAACTAAATTAGACGTTAAAATAGCAGATAAGATTGGTGTTGCAATCATGTTTTTTGCAATTTGGTTTTGTGCAGTTCAAAACCCAAGCATCTTAGATATGATGGATAAGCTTTCAGGGCCAATTATTGCGATGATCTTATTCATCATGCCGATGATTGCCGTTTATAAAGTCCCCGCATTACAAAAATACCGTGGCCGCTTTAGCACATTATTTGTATTGTTTGTCGGCGTTCTTGCCGTAATGGCATTGCTATATAGCTTTATTAGTTAACTGAAATATAAATCTAAACAGCCCCGCAAGAAAACTTAGCGGGGTTTTTAGTATTTTTAGGAGAGTTGATTTTCGAAGTGGTGGGATTGTTTATCAAATAGATGCAGTACAGAGCTCTTCGTGGCTGAAGCCATCTCCTACATGGGATTTATACTTACGGTTTTACATCTTGTAGGTCAGGCTTTAGCCTGAAAAATGTGACAGGATGAACCCCGACCTACAAAAGAACATGAATATCAAACCTCGGTGCGCTCGGTGGTGAAATTGCCTTTTTAAATAGAATTCAGTGTAGGCTTTTTCGTGGCTGAAGCCATCTCCTACGGGTATATTTGGACTTACGGTTTTATGTCTTGTAGGTCTGGCTTTAGCCTGAAAAATGTGACGGGATAAATCCCGACCTACAAAAGAACATGAATATCAAACCTCGGTGCGCTCGGTGGTGAAATTGCCTTTTTAAATAGAATTCAGTGTAGGCTTTTTCGTGGCTGAAGCCATCTCCTACGGGTATATTTGGACTTACGGTTTTATGTCTTGTAGGTCTGGCTTTAGCCTGACAATGTGACGGGGTAAACCCCGACCTACAAAAACAATCTCTGTGCAGCGCGAAGTGCCTCGGTGGTCTCTGTGGTGAAATTTGTTTTTTTAATAGAGTTCGGTGTAGGATTTTTCGTGGCTAAAGCCATCTCCTACGGGTTGGGTTTTGAGGCGCTTATAACTTACCGCTTAAAGCTCTACAGCTTATAGTTCAGCATGCTGGGTTTTGCTTCGCTCTACCCAGCCTCGGCGTCAAATGTAACGCCGATCAGTTCTTAAACTGACGGCTGATAGCTTACAGCTGAAAGCTTTTATTCTTCCACCGCTGAAACAATAAAATACGGATTCAGGTATTCATCTTTGGTGTTATAAACAAGCGGGCTGCCGTCGAGTTTAGTGACCTTCGCGCCAGCGATTTCAGCAATGGCGTGGCCTGCGCCGGTGTCCCATTCGCAGGTTGGGCCTAAGCGAGGGTAAATATCAGCGCTGCCTTCGGCGACTAGACACAGTTTGAGTGAGCTGCCTTTTGAGACCATTTCAATTTCATCAAAGCGTTTTACAAACTCGGCTAAATCAGGTGACGGGTGCGAGCGGCTGCCGACTACGCGAATTAACCCTTTGTTAGGTTTAGTAGTCACCTTAAGCTCTATGCGTTCGTCGCCTTTGTCTTTAAAGGCGCCGATTGCCTCCGCGGCTAGGTACGATACGCCAAGTGCAGGAGCATCGACTACGGCTAAAATTGGTTTGCCGTGTTCAATCAAAGCGATGTTAACGGTAAATTCGCCATTCTTTTTAATGAACTCTTTGGTGCCGTCAATTGGATCTACAAGCCAATAGCGAGTCCAGGTTTGGCGAATATCCCAGCTAATGTCGGCACTTTCTTCACTTAATACAGGAATATCTGGCGTTAAGTGGGCTAGGCCATTGGCAATCACTTTGTGGGCTGCAAGATCGGCGTCGGTAACTGGGCTTTCATCAGCTTTGTATTCAACGTTAAAATCCTTTTCGTAAATCCCCATAATTGCACAACCAGCTTGGCGGGCGAGGATCAATACTTCTTCTAGCAGTTCCGTTTGGTTCATGACTTAACCTTTAATTATTTGCTGTTGTTTAAGATACGCTATCAGCTCTTGCACCGATCGGTCTAGGGTATTTTTACTGGTATCTAGGGTTATTTCAGGTGAATTAGGTATTTGGTAGTCTGAATCTATACCTGTGAAGTGTTTTATTTCACCAGCGCGGGCTTTTTTGTATAAGCCTTTAGGGTCGCGACTTTCACACACGTCTAAAGGCGTGTCTAAAAATACTTCTATAAATTCACCGTCATCAACTAAGTTCCTGACCATATCGCGTTCAGCGCGAAAAGGTGAAATAAATGCGGTGAGTACCAAAATACCTGCATCAACCATGAGTTTGGCGGTTTCCCCTACGCGACGGATATTCTCAATGCGGTCTTCGTCACTAAAGCCTAAGTCTTTACATAAACCGTGGCGTACGTTGTCACCATCAAGTAGATAAGTATGAATACCTTGTTGATTTAGTGCGCTTTCAAGGGCGTTTGCCACGGTGCTTTTGCCTGAACCTGAAAACCCTGTAAACCATAAAATAGCAGGCTTATGGCTTTTGTGTTCGCTACGTTGTGTTTTGGTAATTGCGTAATTATGCCAAACAATATTTTCATCCATTTGCTATGCCTCTTTTCGTGGTGCGCTGGTTTAAAATGGAAACACCAGCGGGATCAGGGTTAATACCGTTATTGAATAAATAATTGAAAGCGGTAATCCCATTAATACATAATCTTTTAAACGATAGTTACCGGCGCTGTAAACCATTAGGTTAGTTTGATAACCAAATGGTGATATAAAACTGGCTGATGCGCCAAAGGCAACCGCCATAATAAACGGCAGCGGGTCAACATTGAAGCCAATAGCCAATGCATACGCGACAGGGAATGATAATGCAGCTGCGGCGTTATTCGTGATTAGTTCGGTAAATAATACTGTCATCACAAAAATCGCGATAAAAGCGCCGTACGGGCCAAAATCCCCGAGTACATAAAACAGCGCTGACGATATTTCGCCAGCAAGGCCTGTTCCTATCATTAACTTAGCAAGACCAATGGCGCTGCCAACAACTGCGAGTAATTCGATTGGGAAACGACGCTTTACTTCACTGAGTTTTATAGTGCCGGTGAGCATTAAGCCGATTAATAAAACGAGTAAACCTTTTACCAGTGGCACATAGCCAACAATACTTAAACCGAGTACCACCGCAAAGCTGGCTAATACTAAGTTAGATTGTTTAGGTGCTAAATGAGTTTGTAAATCAAGCCCGGAGATATACACAAACTCACGCTTTAAATTAGGTAAGGTATAAAAGTCTTTACCTGGGGCAAGGATCAGTGAATCACCTGCTTGTAGTTTTACTTTACCAAGGCCGCCTTGCAAGCGGTCGTGACCACGGCGAATAGCAATCACTGCGGCATGAAACTGTTCACGAAAACGTACTTCTTTAACCGTTTTGCCTATAAACTTTGATGATTGACTAACGACTACTTCAACAAGGTGTTCTACGTCTTTTTCATGTTTGTCATGGACTACTTTTAGACCGTCAAAGCGAGTTAATAGCGGGACTGATTTTATATCGCCAACAAATAGTAGTACATCGCCTGCTTTAATAACTTGTTGAGGCGTGACGGCGCAAATACGTTTATCGCCGCGGATAATTTCAGCGAGGAATAAGTCTTTTAATTCACGTAGGCCGTTTTCTTCTACGCTTTTACCAATTAGCTTTGAGCCTTCTTCTATTTTACCTTCGAGGTAAAAGGGCACCACTTCTTGGTCATTTTTGCCGTTGTCAGGCAGGTATTTTAGCATTACTAAAATAGTGATAAGGCCAACACTTAATGCGCCTAAGCCGACTAAGGTAAAGTCGAAAAAGCCCAGCGGTGCCATGCCAGCATCAACGGCAAAGCCATTGACGATTAAATTTGTTGAGGTGCCAATTAAGGTGATTGTGCCACCTAAAATAGCGGTATACGACAGCGGGAGTAGCAGCTTTGAAGGTGAATGTGTTGGGCTGTCTTTAATTGCGGTGATAAGCGACGCTACCACGGCGGTATTATTCGTAAATGAGGATAAAAAGGCGGTCGAAAGGCCAAGTTTAGTGACTGAGCTGGTTAAACTTCCTTTTGATAATGACTGGGCAAGCTTTTGTACGAGCGTGGTTTTTTCTACCGCAATCGATACTAACACTAATAACACAAGGGTGATCAGTGATGGGTTAGCGTAGTTAATAAGCATATCTTCAAGTTCAATTAAACCACCAAGATAGGCAATACCAATACCACTGACAAAAAGCCATGCTGGCTTTAGTCGCGTGCCAAAAAGGCACCCGACTAAAGTGAGCATAATGCCTGTTAATACTAGCTGTTGATACATGCTTTATATATCCTTAACAGGCGAAGTTGATTATTTAAGCTTTGAGATATCAAGCGCTTGCCAATGTGGGAAGTGCTTGCGTACTAAAGTGTTAAACTCAACTTCAAAATCACTAAAGTTACCGCTCTGTTCTTGGCTAGTTAGAACTTGCTCAACCATGCCCGCTGCAACTGTTAGGTTAGATAGGCGATCAATTAAGATAAATGCACCGGTTTCATGATTGTTGTGATAAGTATCAGCCAAAATAGTTTCGGTCAATTCTAAGGTTACAATCGCGATTTCGTTAAGCTGTAAGCTATCCGCGCTGCCGTGTTCAAGCGTGTTCACATCAATGGTGTGATCAATCTTTTTCACGATGGCTGAGGTGTTTTTACTGCCCAACTTAAAGTTATAGCTTTTACCTAAAACCAGGGGGGCTTCATGCATCCATACCAATTTCGCTTGTACTTGGTTAGTCACTGTAGCGGTTGACTCAGCTGGGACGATAACATCGCCACGGCTAATATCAATTTCAGTGTTAAGCGTTATAGTAATTGCTTGGCCTGCTTGTGCGGTATCTAAGTTACCGTCAAACGTTACTAGTTCTTTAATGCTTGATGTTTTACCCGATGGCAAAACTTTTATAGCATCTCCAACGCTTAACTTGCCCGAGGTTAATGTACCTTGGAAACCACGGAAGTTAAGGTTAGGACGTACTACATATTGGACAGGAAAACGCGCTTCAAAGCCTGTATCTGTTTCAGCTGCTGGTGAGTCTTCTAGCAGCTCTAGCAACGGCTTATCGGTGTAATACGGTGTATGTGCTGAACGAGTTACTACGTTGTCACCTTTAAGTGCTGACATAGGCACAAACTTAATGTTTGATACGTTAAGTTGCTCAGCAAAGTGCAAGTACTCGGCTTTAATACGCTCATAAACGGTTTCGTCAAAATCAACGATATCCATTTTATTCACGGCAACCACAAACTGTTTAATGCCCAGTGAATCACAAATGAAGCTATGACGTTTAGTTTGTACTTGTACACCGTAACGCGCATCAACAAGAATAATGGCTACATCACTAGTTGACGCACCCGTTACCATGTTACGTGTGTATTGCTCGTGTCCTGGGGTATCAGCAATGATGAATTTGCGCTTTGCTGTTGAAAAATAACGGTAAGCAACATCTATGGTGATACCTTGCTCACGTTCAGCTTGTAGACCATCAACTAAAAGAGCTAAATCAAGCTCTTCGCCTGCGTTACCTACTTTTTCGTTATCTTTATGAAGGGCGGCTAGCTGATCTTCATAAATTTGGTGGCTATCATGCAGTAGGCGGCCAATCAGGGTTGATTTGCCGTCATCTACGCTACCACAGGTCAGCATACGTAATAGGCTTTTATCTTGCTGGCGAGCAAGGTAGGCATCGATGCCTATTTCTTTTACTTCATTAATTGTGTCGTTATTTTGATTAGACATTAGAAATAGCCCTCACGTTTTTTCTTCTCCATTGAACCTGCTGAATCATGGTCAATTACACGACCTTCACGCTCTGATGAAGTCGATAACAGCATTTCTTCGATAATTTCGGTTAAAGTACTGGCCGTAGATTCCACGGCACCTGTAAGTGGGTAACAACCTAAAGTACGAAAACGTACAGATTTCATCATCGGTACTTCGCCATCAGCAAGCGGCATACGTTCATCGTCAACCATAATCAGCGTACCGTCACGGTCAACAACTGGACGCTCTTTTGCTAGGTACAATGGCACCATATCAATGTTTTCTTGGTAGATGTATTGCCAAATATCAAGTTCGGTCCAATTAGACAGCGGGAATACACGAATGCTTTCGCCCGGGTTTACTTGGCTGTTATAGGTATTCCAAAGCTCTGGACGCTGGTTTTTAGGATCCCATCTATGGTGTTTATCACGAAACGAGTAAACACGCTCTTTTGCGCGAGATTTCTCTTCATCGCGGCGGGCACCACCAAAAGCAGCATCAAAACCATACTTATCAAGTGCTTGCTTTAAGCCTTGAGTTTTCATTATGTCAGTGTGCTTACCTGAGCCATGTGTAAATGGCCCAACGCCCATTGCCAGGCCTTCAGGGTTTTTATGGACGATTAAGTCAAAGCCATACTCTTTTGACAAACGGTCACGAAACTCAATCATCTCTTTAAACTTCCAGTCGGTATCAACGTGCAGAAGTGGAAACGGAATTTTACCTGGGTAAAACGCTTTACGAGCAAGGTGCAATAGCACGGAAGAGTCTTTACCGATAGAGTAAAGCATTACTGGGTTTTCAAACTCAGCAGCCACTTCGCGCATGATTTTTATACTTTCAGCTTCTAATTGCTGAAGGTGAGTTAAAGCCATTGTTAGTCGTCCTACTAAAATGATTAAAAGTTAAAATATTTAAATAATTTGAAGCTTATGCAACATCTGTTAGCGGTTGAGCAAAGCTGCTGGTTTGCGCTTTTGTGCCAAACCAATGAAGTTGCTCATGTAATGATGCAACTTCACCAATAATTAATAATGCCGGTGAAATAATGCTATGGCGTTCGATTAAATCGGCGAGTTCACCCAACTTCCCGGTAACTACACGTTGATTTTTGCGTGTGCCGTTTTCAATAATAGCCACGGGAGTATCTGCGCCGCGGCCATGTTTTAATAACTGAGCTTGAATATGTGGGGACTTAATGACACCCATATAAATTGCTAATGTTTGATGTGGTTTAGCAAGCGATTGCCAATCTAATTCTTGGCCATCTTTTTTACAGTGACCAGTTACAAACTGAATTGATTGCGCGTGATCTCGGTGCGTTAGCGGGATCCCCGCATAGGCGCTACAACCAGCCGCTGCAGTAATACCTGGAACAATTTGATAGTTTACTTGGTTTGCGGCTAATACTTGTACTTCTTCGCCACCACGACCATAAATGAATGGGTCGCCACCTTTAATTCGACACACTTTTTTACCTTGCTTAGCAAGGTCAACAAGCAGTTGATTCGTGTCTTCTTGGGCAACACTATGATCGCCTAAACGTTTACCTACGCAGATTAAATCTGCATCACGACGTACAAGCTCCATTATTTCATCAGACACTAGGTAGTCATAAACGACCACATCAGCTTGTTGCATTAATTGTAGTGCTTTCAATGTTAGCAACTCAGGATCGCCTGGACCTGCACCTATGACATATACTTCGCCTTCAGGTGCTAGTTTTATATTAAGTAACTGCTCAAGTTGGGAAGCAGCTGCTTCTGTATCACCACTTTGTATTTTACTTACAACCGATGAATCAAATACGCCCTCCCAAAATTGACGGCGATCAGCAAAACTTGTAAAACGTTGTTTTACTTTGTCACGAAAACTACCAACCAAAGTTGCTAATGGGCCTATATGCTGTGGAATTAGCGTTTCGAGTTTTTCACGTAAGCGACGTGCTAAGACTGGCGCTGTGCCAGCGCTGGAAATGGCAATAGTGATCGGATCACGATCAACAATTGAAGGAAAAATAAAGGTACACTTAGGTTGATCATCCACCACGTTAACAAATACATTTCGTGCATTAGCCAACTCGAAAACATCATTATTGACAGCATCTTTATCTGTTGCTGCAATTACGAGCATTTTGCCATCAAGGTGCGATTCATCAAAATAAGCATCAATTAGCGTGACTTCGTTATTATGCGCATGTTCTTTTAACTCATCACAAAACCAAGGTGCTACTAAGGTTACATTTGCGCGTGCTTTTAAAAACGCGCGACATTTGCGTAATGCGACCTCTCCACCACCAACGACCAGTACAGGCTTGTTGTCTAGCTTGGTAAAGATAGGTAAATATTGCATCGTGTAACCCCTTGGAAAAATAACAGCATATAAATGCGTCTTCAGAAGCGCAGAATATAGCGCCCTAAGCTAAGTAAAAAATAATTAAAACCCAGTTTATATAACTAAATGTTATATAGGGTGGGCTTATTTGGCTTAAGGCTTAGTTAACAAGGGATTGAGCGCAGTTGCAATGTTTATCACTCAGTTTGAATAGCTTATAGTGTTTGGTTATGAGCTATAGCGAGAATGCTAAATTTTGATACTATGCGTATTCCAAAAAGCGGTATATGAATATTTAGGCGCAATTTATGACAACTAAATTAGTAGGTGCGGCATTAGCTGTGCAATTAATGGATTTAACGAGTTTAAATAGTAATGATAGCACGGCGGCAATACAGGCCTTGGTGGCTAGTATTAAGCCCAACCTAGGTATTCCGGCAGCAGTGTGTGTTTATAGTGAGTTTGTTGATGACGCCAAGCTTGCTTTAGCTGAGCGCGAGCTTAGTTATGTAAAAGTCGCCACAGTAACTAACTTTCCCTCAGGCAACAGTGAGCTAAGTGAAGTAATTAATGAAACATTAATCGCAATAGAGCGTGGCGCAGATGAAATTGATTTGGTGTTACCGTATCAAGCTTTAATCGCGGGGGACGAAGCCACAGCGCTAGAATATGTGCGTGCCAGTAAAGAGTGTTGTCCTGAACACGTACAATTAAAAGTAATTATAGAATCCGGCGAACTAAAAACAGCGCAGTTGATAACACTGGCGACAGAAATAGCAATTGCCGGTGGTGCTGACTTTGTTAAAACCAGCACCGGCAAAGTTGCAGTTAACGCTACGCTTGAAGCGGCTGAAATTATTTTACGGACGATTAAAATGTCAGGAAAGGCAGTCGGCTTTAAAGCCGCTGGAGGCGTTAAAACTGTTGTTGATGCAAGTAACTATTTGCAACTAGGTTTAAATATCATGGGGAAGGAGTATGTAAACACCCCAACATTTAGATTTGGTGCATCAGGACTGTTAATAGATGTGTATGACATCTTGAAAAGTAAAGCCTAATAGATATAACTTACCGCTTTGGTAGGCTCAGTTTCGCCATTTTACAATCAAGAGGTTAATTAACCGCTAAGATTTTATAATATGAGTATCTTTTACTCTTGTGTTAATGAATTGCGTAAGTATAATAGGCATCCACTTTGCAGGGGCGTAGTTCCAATTGGTAGAACAGCGGTCTCCAAAACCGATGGTTGGGAGTTCGAGTCTCTCCGCCCCTGCCATTTCATCCTTTTTGAGGGTGAAGTCTGAGATTAAAAATCGGTTTAAATAAGTCTGTTTTTAAGTTTAGATTTTAATGGATTAGCCTTTCCTTTGTGTAAGGTTGTTGTGTCTGTAGTTAAGGTAATAATATTATGAGCACGAATGTAGAAACACCATCGAGTGCGATGGATTCAGTAAAGTGGCTTGTGGCAATTGCGCTACTTGCAGGCGCAGTAGTTGGTAATCACATGTACGCAGATGCATCTGCTCTATACCGTGCAATTGGTGTAGTGTTTGCGGTTGCGGCAGGTTTAGGTATTGCTTCACTCACTGGTAAAGGGCAAGCATTTCTTGCTTTTGCCAAAGAAGCACGTATCGAAGTACGTAAAGTAGTATGGCCAACGCGTCAAGAAACTACCCATACGACATTTATTGTAATGGTTGCAACTGTGATTATGGCACTTATCCTTTGGGGATTAGATGGCGTATTATTCCGCGCAGTAGGCTTTTTAACTGGATTGGAGATCTGATCCCATGTCGGATGAGAAGAAAGAGATTAAACTACGTTGGTACGTAGTACAGGCTTTCTCAGGTTACGAGAAGCGTGTAGCACAAACTATTTTAGAGCATATTAAAATCGAAGGTCTTGAAGAGAGCTTTGGTGAAGTATTAGTACCAACTGAAGAAGTTGTTGAGATGCGCGCAGGTCAAAAGCGCAAGTCTGAGCGTAAATTCTTCCCAGGTTATGTGCTTATACAAATGGATATGAATGACGCAAGCTGGCACTTAGTAAATAGCACAGCACGCGTAATGGGCTTTATTGGTGGTACGTCTGATCGTCCAGCACCAATTAGCACGAAAGAAGCAGATCGTATTCTTAACCGTCTACAAGAAAATGCAGAAGCACCTAAACCTGCTACATTATTTGAACCAGGTGAAGTGGTACGCGTTGTTGATGGCCCGTTTGCTGACTTTAGTGGTGTAGTAGAAGCAGTTGACTATGAAAAGAGCCGCGTAAAAGTATCGGTACTTATCTTTGGTCGTTCTACGCCAGTTGACCTTGAATTTGGTCAAGTTGAGCAAGATAAATAATAAAATTAGATAGTTTATGCTAAGTAATTTATTACTCAGCATAAGACTTGATAAAGGCCGCTGATTAACTTATAATCAGCGGCCTTTTTGTATTCAATGATAGAGTTTCTTGATTTGATTATAAAAAGTGAGAAACCAATTTTTAAACTGGGAAGCCGCTAGAGTACGCGTCCTCGCGCGCACAAGGCTAAGACCCACCTAATGAGGTATTTATAATGGCTAAAAAAGTTGAAGCTCTAATCAAGCTACAAGTTGCTGCTGGTATGGCTAATCCTAGTCCTCCAGTAGGTCCAGCACTAGGTCAACACGGTGTAAACATCATGGAATTCTGTAAAGCGTTTAACGCACGTACAGAATCTATCGAAAAAGGCGCTCCAGTTCCTGTAGTGATCTCTGTTTACGGCGACCGTTCATTTACGTTCGACATGAAAACGCCACCGGCTGCTTACTTACTTAAGAAAGCTGCAGGTATCAAATCTGGTTCAGGCCGTCCTAACACTGAAAAAGTAGGCACAGTAACTCGTGCTCAACTTGAAGAAATCGTTGAGACAAAGAAACCTGACCTTACAGCTTCTGATTTAGAAGCTGCGGTTCGCACTATCGCAGGTTCTGCGCGTGCGATGGGCTTGAACGTAGAGGACTAAGAAATGGCTAAATTAACTAAACGTATGCGTACTATCCGCGAAAAAGTGGAAGTAACTAAAGATTACGAAATCAACGAAGCTGTTGCTCTTTTACAAGAGTTAGCGACTGCTAAATTCGTAGAAAGTGTTGACGTTGCCGTTAACCTTGGTATTGATGCTCGTAAATCTGATCAAAACGTTCGTGGCGCAACTGTACTACCTAACGGTACTGGTCGTGATGTTCGTGTTGCTGTATTCACACAAGGCGCTAACGCAGAAGCTGCGAAAGAAGCTGGTGCTGAATTAGTGGGCATGGAAGATCTTGCTGAACTAGTTAAGAAAGGCGAGATGAACTTTGACGTTGTAGTTGCATCACCAGACGCTATGCGTGTTGTTGGTCAACTAGGTCAAATCTTAGGCCCACGTGGTCTAATGCCAAACCCTAAAACTGGTACTGTAACACCTAACGTTGCAGAAGCAGTTAAAAATGCTAAAGCTGGTCAAGTGCGTTACCGCAATGACAAAAATGGTATCATCCATACTACTATTGGTAAGGTTGATTTCACAGTTGAGCAACTTCAACAAAACCTTGAGTCGCTAATTGTTGCGCTTAAGAAGGCTAAGCCTTCACAAGCAAAAGGTGTTTACATTAAGAAAGTAACCATCTCTACAACAATGGGCGCAGGTGTTTCTGTTGACCAAAGCACTTTAACAACAACTGTTGTTTAATTGAGTGTTTACATGGCGTGAAATTTGTACTATAATTTTGCGCCATTTTGCTGATTAATTCGTTTGTTAGCAAAGTAAAGAATTCGGGTTGAAGTCCATAATTTCGGTGAGCCTTCGGGTAAAGCGATAAATTGGGCTTCCGTCCAAGACCGTAGGTGGCTTCGGCCTTAATATTCACCTACGTAGACGGTGTGAATCCCCAGATAGATTTTTCCTAATCCTTCTGGCTCTCGCCGTAAAAAGCATCTCTATCTTGTTTGATAGGGAAGAGTAGAACAGGGAAACCGAGTGTCGGTGACCCCATTAAACCAGGAGTAACACCCATGGCTTTAAATCTTCAAGGCAAAAAAGCAATTGTTGCTGAAGTCAACGAAGCAGCCAATGGTGCTCTATCTGCAGTTGTTGCAGATTCTCGTGGTGTAACAGTAGGTGCAATTACTGCCCTTCGTAAAGAAGCTCGTGAAGCGGGTGTTTGGATGAAAGTTGTCCGTAACACTTTAGCAAAACGTGCTCTTGAAGGAACAGATTTTGAGTGCCTTTCTGATTCATTCGTTGGTCCAAGCTTAATCGCTTTCTCATCAGAGCACCCTGGTGCTGCTGCGCGTATCTTTTCAGATTTCGCGAAAAAGAATGAGAAATTTGAGCTTAAAACGGCCGCTTTTGAAGGAAATGTTGTTGATGCAGCAATGCTTGCGACATTACCTACATACGATGAAGCTGTTGCACGCTTAATGAGCGCTATGAAAGAAGCGTCTGCTGGCAAATTGTGTAAAACAATTGAAGCAGTACGTGTACAGAAAGAAGAGCAAGCTGCTTAATTTTAAGCTGTTTAATCACTTTCGGTGTAAAATTTTTTTGGACTTAAAGTCCGTTAATTATTAGGAAATTTGTAATGTCTGTAACTAAAGACCAAATCCTTGACGCAATTGCTGAAATGTCAGTAATGGACGTTGTTGCTCTTATCGAAGCAATGGAAGAAAAATTCGGCGTAACTGCTGCAGCTGCAATGGTAGCTGGTCCAGCTGCTGAAGCTGCTGAAGAGAAAACTGAATTTGACGTAATCCTTACTGGCGCTGGCGCTAATAAAGTTGCGGCAATCAAAGCTGTACGTAGCGCAACTGGCCTAGGCCTTAAAGAAGCGAAAGCGCTTGTTGAAGCTGCTCCAACTCCAGTTAAAGAAGCTATCTCTAAGGAAGAAGCAGAAGCACTTGCTAAAGACCTTACAGAAGCTGGTGCTGAAGTTGAGGTTAAGTAATTTAGCTTTTGCTAAGTTCGCTGCCTGAGAAATCAGGCAAGGGCTGGTGATTATTTAATCACCGGCCTTTTTGCGCTATAGAGCGATGTATTCCTATAGCTCAAATAAAATCTAATTTTTTCTTTACTTTCAACGCTTTATAGTTTGCTAGTGTTAAAGTGAGAGTCTATTAGAACAACAATTAAATGTTGTACAATCTTGGCTTAGATGCCAGTTAAGTCTGTTCTTACAAGAACAGGTCGGGTCAAAGATCAGCAAGCTGAGGAACCCCATGGCTTACTCTTATTCTGAAAAGAAACGTATCCGTAAGGATTTTGGTAAACGTCCACAAGTTTTGGATATACCTTTCTTACTGTCAACACAGTTAGAATCGTTTAAAAAATTCTTAGTGCCGGACGCTGATGGCGATCATGGTTTGGAAGCTGCCTTCCGTTCTGTGTTTCCAATCAAAAGCTACTCGGGAAATTCTGAGCTTCAATACGTAAGTTATCGTATTGGTGAGCCAGTTTTCGATGTAAAAGAATGTCAAATTCGCGGTGTGACTTATTCTGCTCCACTTCGCGTAAAATTGCGTCTTGTGGTGATGGATAAAGAAGCGCCAGGCACAGTTAAAGACATTAAAGAGCAAGAAGTTTACATGGGCGAAATTCCGCTCATGACCGATACCGGTACTTTTGTAATCAATGGTACAGAGCGTGTTATCGTTTCTCAGCTACACCGTAGCCCTGGTGTATTCTTTGATAACGACCGCGGTAAAACTCACTCATCGGGTAAAGTGCTTTATAACGCACGTGTTATCCCTTACCGTGGTTCATGGTTAGACTTTGAGTTTGATGCAAAAGATAACTTATATGTACGTATTGACCGTCGTCGTAAATTACCGGCGTCTATCATCCTACGTGCACTTGAGTACTCGAGTGAAGAAATCTTAGATATCTTCTTCGATACCACTGCGTTTGAAGTAACTGACGGTAAAGTTCTAATGGAACTTGTACCTTCACGTTTACGTGGTGAAACCGCTGCCTTTGACATAAAAAGCGAAGATGGTGAAGTGTTCGTTGAATCTGGCCGTCGTGTAACTGCGCGCCATATCAAGAGCATCGAGAAAAAAGGCATTAGCCAACTAGAAGTGCCACATGAGTACATCATTGGTCGTGTAATTGCGCGAAACTACGTTGATGAGTCAACGGGTGAAGTTATCGCAAATGCGAATGATGAATTAACTCTAGAGCTTATGGCTGAGTTGGTTAAAGCAGGTCACACTAAAATTGATACTCTATATATCAATGAAGTTGACAGCGGTGCATATATTTCTAACACGTTACGCATTGATTCAAGCAGTAGCCGCTTAGAAGCACTAGTAGAAATTTATCGCATGATGCGCCCAGGCGAGCCACCGACGAAAGACGCGGCTGAAGCCTTATTTGAGAACTTATTCTTCTCAGAAGAACGTTATGACTTATCAACAGTAGGTCGTATGAAGTTCAATAGCCGTGTTGGTTATGATACAGACACAGGCCCTGGTACATTAAGCAAAGAAGACATCGTGTCTGTTATGAAGGTGCTAATAGCTATTCGTAATGGTCAAGGCGATGTTGATGATATCGATCACTTAGGCAACCGTCGTATTCGTAGTGTTGGCGAAATGGCTGAGAATCAATTCCGTGTAGGTCTAGTACGTGTAGAACGTGCTGTACGTGAGCGTTTAAGCTTAGGTGACCTTGACGCGATCATGCCACAAGATCTTATTAACGCTAAGCCTATTTCGGCAGCGGTAAAAGAGTTCTTTGGTTCGTCTCAGTTATCACAGTTCATGGACCAAAATAACCCGCTATCAGAAGTAACGCATAAACGTCGTATTTCTGCATTAGGTCCGGGTGGTTTGACTCGTGAGCGCGCAGGCTTTGAAGTACGTGACGTTCACGTAACTCACTATGGTCGCGTATGTCCAATCGAGACTCCTGAGGGTCCAAACATCGGTCTAATTAACTCACTATCTACGTACGCACGTACGAATGATTATGGTTTCTTAGAAACACCATACCGCAAAGTGGTAGACGGTGTTGTAACTGATGAAGTTGATTACCTATCAGCCATTGAAGAAGGTCAGTTTGTTATCGCACAGGCGAACTCAAACTTAACTGAAACCAATGAGTTTGTAGATGAACTAATTCCATGTCGTCACAAAGGTGAATCAACCTTTATGGGTCGTATGGATCAGCAATATATGGATGTATCACCACAACAGGTGATCTCTGTAGCGGCCGCACTTATCCCGTTCTTAGAACATGATGATGCTAACCGTGCATTGATGGGTTCAAACATGCAACGTCAAGCAGTACCAACATTGAAAGCGGATAAGCCGTTAGTAGGTACTGGTATTGAGTTAACACTAGCGAAAGATTCTGGTGTAACGATTGTTGCTAAACGTGGTGGTGAAGTAATGTATGCTGACGCAAGTCGCATCGTTGTTAATGTACATGAAGAAGAACGCATCCCTGGTGAAGCGGGTATCGACATCTACAACTTAACCAAATACACACGTTCAAACCAAAATACATGTATTAACCAAAAACCGACTTGTATGGTTGGTGAACCGGTTACTCGTGGTGATGTGTTAGCAGATGGTCCTTCGACTGACTTAGGCGACTTAGCCCTTGGTCAAAACCTTCGCGTGGCATTCATGCCATGGAACGGTTATAACTTCGAGGATTCAATCCTACTATCAGAGCGCGTAGTTGAAGAAGATCGTCTAACGACTATCCATATTCAAGAACTACAGTGTATCGCCCGTGATACTAAGTTAGGTCCAGAAGAGATCACAGCAGATATCCCGAATGTGGGTGAGTCTGCACTAGGCAAGCTTGATGAATCAGGCGTTGTTTATATCGGTGCTGAAGTTAAAGGCGGCGATATCCTAGTAGGTAAAGTGACTCCGAAAGGCGAAACGCAATTAACGCCTGAAGAGAAGCTTCTACGAGCTATCTTTGGTGAGAAAGCGTCTGACGTTAAAGACAGCTCATTACGTGTACCAAACTCTGTAACAGGTACTGTAATTGACGTGCAAGTTTTCACCCGTGATGGTGTTGAAAAAGACAAGCGCGCGCTAGAAGTTGAAGAAATGCAACTTCGTGATGCGAAAAAAGACTTTAATGAAGAATTCCGTATTCTTGAAGCAGGCGTGTTAGATCGTGCTCGTAAGTTACTTATTGCAGCCGGTCAAGACGAAGACAGATTAGCGTCACTTAATGCTGAAAAACTACTTACTCAAAGCCTTGCTGAAGAAGACAAGCAAGCTGAACTTGAGCAATTAGCAGCCCAGTACGATGAGCTTAAAGCTGAATACGATAAGAAGTTTGAAAACAAACGTCGTAAAATTACCCAAGGTGATGAC
Source organism: Pseudoalteromonas porphyrae (assembly GCF_001298125.1). Classification (NCBI taxonomy): domain Bacteria; kingdom Pseudomonadati; phylum Pseudomonadota; class Gammaproteobacteria; order Alteromonadales; family Pseudoalteromonadaceae; genus Pseudoalteromonas; species Pseudoalteromonas porphyrae. The sequence goes on from NZ_LHPH01000036.1 coordinate 18,276, forward strand.
TTAGCACCAGGCGTACTTAAGATTGTTAAAGTATACCTTGCTGTTAGACGTCGTATCCAACCGGGTGACAAAATGGCGGGTCGTCATGGTAACAAAGGTGTTATCTCGACTATCGTACCAGTAGAAGATATGCCATACGATGACAAAGGTCGTACGGTAGATATCGTATTGAATCCACTAGGTGTACCATCGCGAATGAACATCGGTCAGATCCTTGAAACTCATATGGGTCTAGCTGCGCGTGGTATTGGTGAGCGCATTGAAGAAATGATGAAAGAACAACGTGAGCTTCATGAGCTACGTGACTTCATCAAGCAAGCTTACGAAATTGGTGAATCTCGCCAAGTTGTAGACATTGCTAGCTTCTCTGATGACGAAATTCGTCGTCTAGCTGTAAACTTAAAAGGTGGTTTACCGATTGCAACTCCTGCATTTGATGGCGCGAAAGAAAGCGAAATCAAAGACATGTTAGAGCTAGGTGGATACCCACGAAGTGGTCAGGTTACACTTTATGATGGCCGTACTGGCGATCAGTTTGAACGTCAAGTAACCGTTGGTTACATGTACATGCTGAAACTGAATCACTTAGTTGATGATAAGATGCATGCACGTTCTACTGGTTCTTACAGCCTTGTTACTCAGCAGCCGCTGGGTGGTAAAGCACAGTTCGGTGGCCAGCGTTTCGGTGAGATGGAAGTATGGGCACTTGAAGCTTACGGTGCTGCTTACACTCTACAAGAAATGCTAACAGTGAAATCGGATGACGTGAACGGTCGTACTAAGATGTATAAAAACATCGTTGATGGTAACCATAAAATGGAACCAGGTATGCCAGAATCGTTCAACGTATTGTTGAAAGAAATCCGCTCACTGGGTATCAACATCGAGTTGGAAGAAAATTAAGCCAATTAGATGCTGTAGCTAACGCTGCAGCATCTGTTACGGCCGAATAGAATGTAGGGACGAAATCATCCGTCCTCAAGATTAACTCCGACAGGAGAGCTAAGGTGAAAGACTTACTTAAGTTTCTGAAGCAACAAAATAAGACCGAAGAATTCGATGCAATTCGCATTGGTCTTGCTTCACCAGACATGGTTCGTTCATGGTCATACGGTGAAGTAAAGAAACCTGAGACTATTAACTACCGTACTTTCAAGCCTGAGCGCGATGGCTTATTCTGTGCCCGTATTTTCGGCCCAGTGAAAGATTATGAATGCTTATGTGGTAAATATAAGCGTCTTAAACACCGTGGTGTGATCTGTGAAAAGTGTGGCGTTGAAGTAACACTCACTAAAGTGCGTCGTGATCGTATGGGTCATATCGACCTTGCGAGCCCAGTTGCACATATATGGTTTTTAAAATCATTACCGTCACGTATCGGCTTAATGCTAGATATGACACTTCGTGATATTGAACGTGTTCTTTACTTCGAATCATTCGTAGTAACTGAGCCTGGTATGACAACGCTTGAGCGTAGTCAATTACTTGGTGAAGAAGAATACCTTGATGCACTTGAAGAGCACGGCGATGAGTTTGAAGCTAAGATGGGTGCTGAAGCAGTTTTAGACTTGCTTCGTGAACTCGATCTTGCACAATTAATTGCTGAAATGCGTGAAGAGTTACCAACTATTAACTCTGAAACCAAGCGTAAGAAGATCACTAAACGTCTTAAATTAATGGAATCGTTCCACCAATCAGGTAATAACCCTGAGTGGATGATCATGACAGTACTTCCAGTATTGCCACCTGATCTACGTCCATTAGTACCACTAGATGGTGGCCGTTTTGCGACTTCAGATCTAAATGACCTTTACCGTCGTGTTATTAACCGTAATAACCGTCTTAAGCGTCTATTAGATTTAGCAGCACCAGACATTATCGTACGCAACGAAAAACGTATGTTACAAGAAGCGGTTGATGCGCTACTTGATAACGGTCGTCGTGGTCGTGCAATTACAGGTTCTAACAAGCGCCCGCTTAAATCTCTTGCTGATATGATCAAGGGTAAGCAAGGTCGTTTCCGTCAGAACTTACTTGGTAAGCGTGTAGATTATTCAGGCCGTTCTGTAATCACAGTGGGTCCTACACTTAAGCTTCACCAATGTGGTCTTCCTAAGAAGATGGCACTTGAGTTATTTAAACCATTCATCTATGGCAAATTAGAGCGTCGCGGCATGGCTACGACGATCAAAGCTGCTAAGAAGATGGTTGAACGTGAAGTTCCGGAAGTATGGGATGTACTAGACGAAGTAATTCGTGAACATCCAGTATTACTTAACCGTGCACCAACACTTCACCGTTTGGGTATCCAAGCGTTTGAGCCTGTGCTTATCGAAGGTAAAGCAATCCATTTGCACCCATTAGTATGTGCGGCGTACAACGCCGATTTCGATGGTGACCAAATGGCGGTACACGTACCGCTAACGATTGAAGCACAGCTTGAAGCGCGTGCCCTTATGATGTCGACAAACAACATTCTATCTCCTGCGAATGGTGAGCCAATCATCGTTCCATCACAGGATGTTGTATTGGGTCTTTATTATATGACTCGTGATCGCATCAACGCCAAAGGCGAAGGCGCAATCTTTAAAGATCCAAAAGAAGCAGAAAAAGCATACCGTAGTGGTAATGCAGACCTTCACGCAATCGTGAAAGTGCGTATTAGCCAATCAGTTAAAAACGAAAATGGTGTAGTAGAAGATACTATAACTGTTATCGAAACAACTGTTGGCCGTGCAATTTTGTCTCTTATTTTACCAACTGGTATGCCGTTCGCGTCAATTAACCAGCCATTAGGTAAAAAGCAGATTTCTGGCTTATTGAATGAGTGTTACCGTCGTCTAGGTCTAAAAGACACTGTTGTGTTTGCTGACCAAGTTATGTACACCGGTTTCCATTATGCAATGAAGTCTGGTGTTTCTATCGGTATTGATGACTTAGTTATCCCACCGGTTAAAGCACAAATCATTGAAGCAGCAGAAGCTGAAGTTACTGAAATCAACCAACAATTCCAATCAGGTCTTGTAACGGCTGGTGAGAAGTACAATAAAGTTATCGATATTTGGTCACGTGTAAATGAAAATCTATCACGTGAGATGATGTCTAACTTGTCGAAAGACACAGTGATTAATGCAAAAGGTGAAGAAGTAGAGCAAGCATCATTTAACTCTGTGTTTATGATGGCCGACTCAGGTGCTCGTGGTAGTGCTGCTCAGATCCGTCAGCTGGCGGGTATGCGTGGTCTAATGGCACGTCCAGATGGTTCAATCATCGAGACGCCAATCACCGCTAACTTCCGTGAAGGTCTAAACGTACTTCAGTACTTCATCTCAACGCATGGTGCGCGTAAAGGTCTTGCCGATACAGCACTTAAAACAGCGAACTCGGGTTACCTAACGCGTCGTCTAGTAGACGTTGCACAAGATTTGGTAATCAATGAAGATGACTGTGGCACAGAAGATGGCTTAACAATGAAACCGCTTATTGAAGGTGGTGATGTTGTAGAAGCACTTCGTGAACGTGTTCTAGGTCGTGTTGTTGCTGAAGATATTGTGATCCCAGGTACTAATACTGTACTTGTTGAACGTAATATCATGCTTGATGAAAAACTGTGTGATCTTTTAGAAGAGCATTCAGTTGATGAAGTTCGCGTACGTTCAGTTATCACATGTGATAATGACTTTGGTGTATGTGCTAAGTGTTATGGTCGTGACCTAGCACGTGGTCATATCATCAACGCGGGTGAATCAGTAGGTGTTATCGCGGCTCAATCAATCGGTGAGCCAGGTACACAGCTTACGATGCGTACATTCCACATCGGTGGTGCGGCATCTAGAGCATCTGCTGAGAACAATGTACAAGTTAAAACTAACGGTACATTGAAACTTCACAATGCTAAATATGTATTAAACACTGACGGTAAGATTGTTATTACTTCACGTTCTACGGAAATCACTATCATCGATAGTCATGGCCGTGAGAAAGAGCGTTATAAAGTACCTTACGGTGCAGTATTAACAGTTCAAGATAATGCTGAAGTTCAAGGTAACGACATTGTTGCTACTTGGGACCCGCATAGTCACCCAATCGTTCTTGAGCATAAGTCAAAAGTATCATTCAGTGATATCGATGACTCAAACACTGAAGCACAGACTGATGAACTAACCGGCTTAACCCGTGTAGTTGTTAAAGATCTTGCTAAGTTGAATACAAAAGAACCTAAGCTTATCATCGAAAGTGAAGAGCGCGGCTTGCAAGAAACTCGTCTTCCTTCATTCACTACGATTGAAGTAATTGACGGCGTTACAGCAAACCCAGGTGACGTGTTAGCACGTATCCCGCAGGAAGGTTCGAAAACTCGTGATATCACGGGTGGTCTACCACGCGTAGCCGATTTATTCGAAGCTCGTAAACCGAAAGAACCAGCTATTTTAGCTGAAGTAACCGGTACGATTAGCTTTGGTAAAGAGACTAAAGGTAAGAAGCGTTTAGTTATTACTCCACCAGAAGGTGATCATTACGAAGAAATGATCCCTAAATGGCGTCAACTTAACGTGTTTGAAGGTGAGCAAGTGTCTAAAGGTGAAGTTATCGCCGATGGTCCTGAGTCACCACATGATATCTTACGCCTACGTGGTGTGACTCATGTTGCTAACTATATCGTTAACGAAGTGCAAGAAGTTTACCGCTTGCAAGGCGTTAAGATCAATGACAAGCACATTGAAACAATTATCCGTCAAATGATACGTAAATGTACCATTACAGACGGTGGTCATAGTGAATTCTTAGCTGGTGAGCAAATCGAAGTGGCGCGCGTTAATATCGCAAACCGTGATCTTGAAGCTCAAGGCAAGTTACCTGCTAAGTTTGAAATCCAGTTAATGGGTATCACTAAAGCATCACTAGCGACAGAATCTTTCATCTCAGCAGCCTCGTTCCAGGAGACAACTCGTGTCCTAACTGAAGCCGCTGTAAATGGTAAGAGCGATGAACTTCGCGGTCTGAAAGAAAACGTAATTGTGGGTCGATTGATCCCAGCCGGTACCGGTTTTGCGTATCATCAAGAACGTATGGCTCGTCGTAAGCAGAGTAAAGTAGTCGTTGAAGAGCAAACAGTAAGTGCAGAAGAGGCAACTCAAGCACTAACAGACGCTTTAAACGCAGATTTATCTGGAAATCAATAAACTGAATCTAATCAATAGATTAGCTTTTAGCAAGGTAGTTATCTACTGCCTTGCTAACGGTTTAGGTTGACAGGTCAATCTTTGCTCATTAAAATTCCGCCACCCATTTACCTGCACGTTTGATACGAGCACGTAAATAAAGGGCGGATTTTTTCATTTTTTCAGTAGTAATTTTAATTTCAGGAGCTATTTAAATGGCAACTATTAACCAGCTAGTGCGTAAGCCACGTCGTAGCAAGGTTACGAAAAGTAACTCAGCTGCGCTTAAAGCGTGTCCGCAAAAGCGCGGTGTATGTACTCGCGTATATACAACTACACCTAAGAAACCAAACTCGGCGTTACGTAAAGTAGCTCGTGTACGTTTAACTAACGGTTTCGAAGTAACTTCATACATTGGTGGTGAAGGTCATAACCTTCAAGAGCATAGTGTAATCCTAATCCGTGGTGGTCGTGTTAAAGATTTACCAGGTGTGCGTTTTCACACTGTTCGTGGTGCACTTGACTGTGCAGGCGTTAGCGACCGTCGTCAAGCTCGTTCTAAATACGGTGCAAAACGCCCTAAAGGCTAATTGTTTTCCGTTAGTAAGGCCAAGCACTAAATATTTTTAATTATTGTTTTGGGTGATTGACTCGAAAGAGCAAACCTGAATAAACCGGAGATACAAAATGCCTAGAAGACGCGTAATAGGTCAACGTAAAATTCTTCCAGATCCTAAGTTCGGATCGGAACTTCTTGCAAAATTCGTTAACATCGTAATGTTAGACGGCAAGAAATCTACTGCTGAAAAAATCGTTTACGGTGCGCTAGATGTGGCTGCTGAGAAATCAGGCAAATCGCACCTTGAAATCTTTGAAACTGCACTTGAAAACATCCGCCCACAGGTTGAGGTTAAATCTCGCCGTGTTGGTGGTTCAACGTATCAAGTACCAGTAGAAGTACGTCCAGTACGTCGCAACGCATTAGGTATGCGTTGGTTAGTAGACGCTGCACGTAAGCGTGGCGAGAAATCTATGGGCTTACGTTTAGCTCAAGAACTTGTTGACGCTTCTGACAACAAAGGCACTGCGGTTAAGAAACGTGAAGACGTTCACCGTATGGCTGAAGCGAATAAAGCATTCGCACATTACCGTTGGTAATCTGTCTTTAACCTTTAAGAGGATTTTATGGCACGTACAACTCCAGTTGAGCTTTATCGTAATATCGGTATTGTTGCTCACGTAGATGCAGGCAAAACCACCACAACAGAACGAGTTCTGTTCTACACAGGTCTTTCACATAAGATCGGTGAAGTACATGATGGCGCTGCAACTATGGATTGGATGGAGCAGGAACAAGAGCGTGGTATCACAATCACTTCTGCTGCTACAACGTGTTTCTGGAAAGGGATGGACGCGCAATTTGACGCCCATCGTATCAATATTATTGATACTCCAGGACACGTGGATTTCACTATTGAAGTAGAGCGTTCTTTACGTGTACTTGATGGTGCGGTAGTTGTGCTTTGTGCTTCATCAGGTGTACAGCCGCAAACTGAGACAGTTTGGCGTCAAGCGAACAAATACGAAGTTCCTAGAATGATCTTCGTAAATAAAATGGATCGCACGGGCGCTGATTTCTTAGCGGTTGTTAGCCAGGTGAAATCTCGTCTTGGAGCAACGCCTGTTCCAATTCAGTTGCCAGTAGGCGCTGAGGACGACTTTAAAGGTGTTATTGACCTTATAAAAATGAAAATGATTAACTGGAATGATGAAGACCAGGGAATGACTTTCGCTTATGAGGCAATACCGGCAGACCTTCAGGAACAAGCTGAAGAATGGCGCTCAAACTTAGTTGAGAGCGCTGCTGAAGCATCTGAAGAACTAATGGATAAGTATTTGGAAGGTGAAGACCTGAGCGAAGCAGAAATTAAAGCTGCTTTGCGTCAGCGTACATTAGCAAACGAAATCGTCCCAGTTACCTGTGGCAGTGCATTTAAAAACAAAGGTGTTCAAGCTGTGCTTGATGGCGTTGTTGAATATATGCCTGCACCAACACAAGTAAAACAAATTCAAGGTATTCTTGAAGATGGTACTGAGGAAGAGCGTCCTGCTAATGACAATGCACCGTTTGCTGCACTTGCTTTTAAGATTGCAACAGACCCGTTCGTTGGTACTTTAACCTTCTTCCGCGTTTACTCTGGTACTGTTAAACAGGGTGATGCGGTTTACAACCCAGTAAAAAGCAAACGTGAGCGCCTTGGCCGTATCGTTCAGATGCATTCAAACTCACGCGAAGAGATCAAAGAAGTCTACGCAGGCGACATCGCGGCGGCTATTGGTCTTAAAGACGTAACAACAGGTGAAACACTGTGTGATCCGAATTCTAAAATTACGCTTGAGCGTATGGAATTCCCTGAACCAGTTATCTCTGTTGCGGTTGAGCCTCGCACAATCGCTGACCAAGATAAGATGGGTATCGCGCTAAGTAAATTAGCGGCAGAAGATCCTTCTTTTCGCGTACAAACTGACGAAGAATCGGGCCAGACTATAATTTCTGGTATGGGTGAACTTCACCTTGATATCATTGTCGACCGTATGAAACGTGAATTCAGTGTTGAATGTAACGTTGGTAAGCCGCAGGTTTCTTACCGTGAAGCTATTCGTTCAACTGTTAAAGTTGAAGGTAAATTCATACGTCAATCAGGTGGACGTGGTCAATATGGGCATGTCTGGCTTAAACTTGAACCGATGGATATTTCGGATGATGAAGCACCAATTTACGAGTTCGTTAACGAAACCGTAGGTGGTTCAGTTCCAAAAGAGTTCATCCCTGCGGTAGACAAAGGCATCCAAGAGCAAATGGCTCAAGGTGTGCTGGCAGGCTACCCATTACTTGGCGTCAAAGCGACTTTATATGATGGTTCATTCCATGATGTAGACTCGAATGAAATGGCATTTAAAATAGCAGGTTCATTGGCAATGAGACAGGGTGCGCTTGATGCAAGCCCAGTACTTTTAGAGCCAATGATGAAGGTTGAAGTACTCACTCCTGAAGCAAACATGGGTGATGTAGTTGGCGACTTAAACCGTCGTCGCGGCATGATCGAAGGCATGGAAGATGCGCTAGGTGGACTAAAATTAGTTAACGCCCAGGTTCCGCTTTCTGAAATGTTTGGTTATGCTACTGATCTACGATCTGCAACACAGGGCCGTGCCTCATACTCTATGGAGTTTTTGAAGTACGCTGAAGCCTCAAAAAATGTTGCAGATAAAATAATTGCAGCTCGCTGTTAAGTAATTTTTAGCTCGGTTTAGTCCAAAATGGACTGGACCTTTAATTTCTTTATAGGAATTTTTTAAGATGGCAAAAGAAAAGTTTGAACGCGTAAAACCGCACGTAAACGTTGGTACAATCGGCCACGTTGACCACGGTAAAACTACACTAACTGCAGCAATCACTAACGTACTTGCAAAAGTATACGGCGGTGTTGCTAAAGATTTCGCATCAATCGATAACGCTCCTGAAGAGCGCGAACGTGGTATCACTATTTCAACGTCTCACGTTGAATATGACACTCCTTCACGTCACTACGCACACGTAGATTGTCCTGGTCACGCCGATTATGTTAAAAACATGATCACTGGTGCTGCTCAAATGGATGGCGCTATCTTAGTAGTTGCAGCGACTGATGGCCCTATGCCACAAACGCGTGAGCACATCCTTCTTTCTCGTCAAGTTGGCGTTCCTTACATCATCGTGTTCATGAACAAATGTGACATGGTTGATGACGAAGAGCTACTTGAACTAGTAGAAATGGAAGTTCGTGAACTTCTTTCAGAATACGATTTCCCAGGTGATGACTTACCTCTAATCGCTGGTTCTGCGCTTAAAGCGTTAGAAGGCGAGAAAGAGTGGGAAGATAAGATCGTTGAGCTTGCAGAAGCACTTGATACTTACATCCCAGAGCCAGAGCGTGACATCGATAAGCCATTCATCATGCCTATCGAAGACGTTTTCTCAATCCAGGGTCGTGGTACTGTTGTAACTGGTCGTGTTGAAGCTGGTATCATCCGCATCAATGACGAAGTAGAAATTGTTGGTATCAATGATACAACTCGTTCTACTTGTACTGGTGTTGAAATGTTCCGTAAGCTTCTTGACGAAGGTCGTGCTGGCGAAAACATCGGCGCACTTCTACGTGGTACTAAGCGTGAAGACGTTGAACGTGGTCAAGTACTAGCTAAGCCTGGTTCAATCAACCCACATACAACATT
>NZ_LHPH01000037.1:0-29137 GCF_001298125.1 Pseudoalteromonas porphyrae
GAGAAAAATATCCTTGCTTAACGGTTAAACATTAGGTTTAATGAATAGATAATAAATGCTGAGCAATGCAGGGATAGCTTAGATACGATAGACACGCCAATGAAATTGGTTTGATATCACTTAGGCCATAAAAAACAAATTCCCATAGCATAAACAACACCAACTCTATACACCGAGCAGGTAGCGCCTCAGTCCAACAAGCGATTATGCAACACAAACTGCGTGTCGCATAAATACTAAAATGTTAGAAGTTTCAATCACCGACATGGAGTTCATGTGAATAAATACCTATTAATAATTTCTTTAGCCATTTCATCGTTTAGCACTCAAGCATCAAATTTAATCAATGATGAGCGAGTTACAGATCAAAAAAGTTGCTTTACTTGGATTTTTACTGATTACGCTTCATGGCGTAATGGCATGGAGAAAAAATTCAAAAGAAAAATAAAATCAGAGGAAAAGCTTAATCAAGCTTTGACTCAGTTTGATTCGCGTTTCGGCAAAGAAAGATTCGATTTTTATCAGAGCAATTTGTCTTGTTCTACCTTTAATTATTCTGTCGATGGAAACACTGTAAAAGGCTATGTAATCAAGCCCAAAGTCTCAAAAGGTAAATTGCCCGTATTAATTTATAACCGTGGTGGAAATGGTAACTTTGGTGGTGTTGTATTTGGCTCAATGATGCATAACTTGTTTCCTATCGCTAACGAAGGCTTTGTTATTATCGGTAGTCAATATCGTGGAACGTTCACGAAGAATTCTTCGGCCCACGATGAATTTGGTGGAAGTGATGTTAATGATGTCACAGCATTATTAGATTACATCCCAAGTATTGAAGGGGCTGATTCGCAAAGGGTTGGTATGTATGGCGCTAGTCGAGGTGGAATGCAAACATTCTTAGCTTTAAAAAAAGCAAAGAATGTCAAAGCTGTAGCGACTATCGCTGGTAATTCAGATTTATTGAAAGGTTTAGAATATCGGCCTGCAATGGAAAAAGTATACAAACATCGAATTCCTGAGTATGAGAGCAAAAAAATAGAAGAATTAGAAAAGCGTTCGGTATTAAAGTGGGTCACTGATTTACCGCCCAACGTTCCTATTTTACTTTTACATGGTACTAACGATAAGCGTGTATCAGTTAATCACTCTATTGATCTAGCCGCAGCGTTATCAAAAAACAATATTCATCATAAACTTGTTCTATACCCAGACGATAATCATGGTTTAATGCAAAACAAAGAAAAAGCAAATAAAGAGCTAGTTGGTTGGTTTCGAAAATATCTATAAAAACTTCTAACAAGGCCATAAAGTCGGATTCGTAACAGCTTGCTCGGTTCCACTTCGTTTCACATTATAGCAAGCTATTACTCACCGCTTATGGCGGCGTTGTGGCTGTAGAATTACTCTTTTTTAAGAAAAACAGCTTGTTTTATGGGTTCCAAATGCATTACCTAATGCTTTAAAAACGCTTAGAGTTAATTACAGGAGCTCGTTTTTTAATTGAATTTGGCTGTTAGAGTAATTCTACAGCCTCGTTAGGCACTCGGAGAAACTTTGAAGAAGTTTTTACTTATCTTAGGGTTTTTAATATTAATTCCTGTAGCAGCATTGTTGATAATTGCTGTGCCGCAGCTATTAAATAAAGATCCGGATGCTACATATGAGTTGCGTGGAAGATACAGAACGTCTGATGATGGTAGTACTTATCTAGTTATTGAAGACCAAGGGACTGATAAGTGTTTCGTTAATAGTAAGCCTTGGCCTCATAATTCCTCACAAAAAGGAAAAATATCACATGGCGATGTGCATATTGAGTGCGGTATGTACATGTCTATTACAGTACCTAAAGGCACTATATATTATTTTAATTATTGGGGGCCTTGAGTGCCTAACAACTCAATTAACTCACTCACTTCGTTCGCTGGGACGCATACACGCGGGGCGGCTTCGCCATTATACCCCACGCGCCTGCGCCCGTTATTGAAAAGTTAGGTTTTAAGGAGTATCTGTGGAATTAATTCTTCAGCATATAACTAGTAAAAATTATGAAAATGTAGCTGATCTTGAGCTCTTGGGTGAACAAAAGAACTTTCTTGCTAGTAATACTTGGTCACTTGTTGAAGCTGCATATAACGATGGGTACGAGGCTCGAGCTATTTACCAAAAAGATAAACTTGTTGGTTTTATTATGTGGGTACATGAGACAGAAAAAAGAATTTCAATTTGGCGTTTTATGGTTGACCATAAATTTCAAAATCAGGGGATTGGGCGTTCAGCTTTAAACCTTGCGCTAAATGAAATCAAATTAGTCAATGGTATCGAAGAAATTGAGATATGTTATAACCCTGACAACTCTTTAGCTAAAAGGTTGTTTTTTAGTTGCGGCTTTAAAGAGGTTGGAATGGATAAGGACAACGAAGATATGCTTGCGGTTATTACAATTTAAACCTAACAAGGCAAGTCAAACGGACTTCCAAAGCTTGGCGATTTTTATTGCAAAGAAACGCAATAAAACTGCCAAACTTTTCCAGCCGTTGCTCGCGGCGTTGTGGCTGTAGAATTACTCTTTTTTAAGAAAAACAGCCTGTTTTATGGGTTCCAAATGCATTATCTAATGCTTTAAAAACGCTTAGAGTTAATTACAGGAGCTCGTTTTTTAATTGAATTTGGCTGTTAGAGTTATTCTACAGCCTCGTTATGCGTATAGAGAGTTTCAATGCAACTTGAGCTGTTATCTAAAGATCATTTGGAGAAATTATTAGCTTTCGAGCTAGAAAATAGATCATGGTTTGAATCATTAATTGAGCCTCGAGGACATGATTTTTATTCGGCTAAAGGTGTCGGAAACCACATTGATGCAGAACTTAATAAGGTAAATTCTGGTACAGCGTTTTGTGGTTTACTTATTAAAAATAATGAAATTGTCGCAAGAGCCAATTTAAGAGATATTAGCACTAATAAAGCTGTTGTCGGTTATAGGGTTTCAAAACGTTTTTTATCTCAAGGCTATGCAAGCTTTTGTCTGGCTTCACTAATTGATATTGCAAAAAGAAAATTTTGCATTCGTTCCTTAGAAGCTAAAGTATTAGAAAACAACCCAGCTTCAAAGCATGTATTGTTAAAACAAGGCTTTGAGCCTATTGGTAATGTCCCTAACTTTATTGTATTAAATAATAAGCAGTTAGCTTGTACAGAGTTTAGGTTAAAATACGCATAATCGGGTAGCCGGAGGTCTCTAACCTCCAGCCCACACCACCCATCATGCGCTTTTTATTAACAGGAAGTGCAATGGGCGGTTCATCTCCCGTAATGAATATTGATCCAAACATCTCTCAATAAGAAATAAAGATGACACCCATCCTAAAGTTTGTATTTTCTATATTTCGCACTAACTTTTAATTAGTGCAAAAAACAAACAGAATGTCATATGGCTATCGCAAGAAAACGTCAAATAAGTTTGCTTGATATAAAGTATTATCATTGTATTTCTCGCTTTGGCTACCAATACTGGCGTTAATATACATACTACAAAGTTCAACAGTCCCAAATAGGGTAAACTCTTATCACCTCAAATAAACCACTCACACACCTGCAATCCCTTCCAAAACGCCCATTAAAACAACACCAAATCCTTTTTTAAATTTATGTAAAATTGAAGTAACCGATTGAACCAAAATAGGAACTCAGCTATGGTTGAAGCATCAATAAAAATAAATTAAAAAACGAGTTATTCTACAGCCTCGTTATGTGTGCTAGAGGTTTAAATTGAAATGCATTCAGATTTAGAGGAATTGGCTGGATCTTTGAGAGTCATTGTATCTAATGAAATTAATGTTGAAGCTCAAGAGAATATGATGGCTTTTGCAATAAACGCATTAGGTAATACCGAAGGATCAATCATTGCTTTTTTACGTGATAGTAAGGATGTTTATACAAACGCAAAGCCTAATGTGAGAATGACTTTTTATTGTTGGTTAGACGAACTCGCGGGGCAAATAAGAATGAGCGCTGTGTCGCAGTCACACGAGCAGCTTCCTTTTCGATGTGGTATAAATAGTCTAGCTTTAATTCCTTTTTCCAACTCACTAGCTGTTGGGATTAGCGGTGTCTACTCTAGTGAGGAGAAACTAAATGTTTGGCAATCGCAAATATAATAAATAACAAAGATGACATCCATCCTAAATTTTGTATTTTCCATATTTTTTACTTGCTTTAAATTAGTGTGAAAAGCAAACAGAGTGATGTATGGCAACGGTAAGAAAGCGTCAAGTAAGTTTGCTTGATATAAAGTATTATCATTGTATTTCTCGCTTTGGCTACCAATACTGGCGTTAATATACATACAACAAAGTTCAACAGTCCCAAATAGGGTAAACTCTTATCACCTCAAATAAACCACTCACACACCTGCAATCCCTTCCAAAACGCCCATTAAAACAACACCAAATCATTTTTTAAATTTATGTAAAATTGAAGTAACCGATTGAACCAAAATAGGAACTCAGCTATGGTTGAAGCATCAATAAAAATAAATTAAAAAACGAGTTATTCTACAGCCTCGTTATACGTATAGGGAGGTTTTGGTGGGTTATCTAGTTTTAGGTGTTTTTCTTTTTGTTCATTTCTATATTTCTTTTTTAGTATGTAAATATTATGCAAAGTCATATGAGCAACAACTTAATACTGTATCTAAATTAGTAATTACCTTATTTACAGGGCCACTTACTTTTGCGCTTGTGTTGATAGCTATTTATATAACTCCATTAAGGAATACTGAAGCAGGTCTAATGGATGGTGGACTCTTCTTAATATTTATATTATTTACACCGCTGTTTCCTATTGTCAGTTACATGCTTGTAAAATTAGCTCAAAAGTTTACGGTTTGTGTAAAATACGCATCTAACAACACGCCCTGAGGTGGACAGCAAACGGTAAAGCTCACTTTCCACCGCAAATTTTAACAGCGGTGATCCCTTACTTTTCAATGCAGTTAAGTAAGTTGATTCATCGTAGGGCGTATGTGTTTTCCAGCACCTAAATAGGATTCGTATCCACTTAAATGACAATGATCTGATGATAGTATTATGGGGTTTTTCTTTGGTTTCTTGCTGCCGATAATATGCTTTAGCTCAAAATGAATAACGCACAGATAACCCTGCCCATTCCACAAATGTTTGCCTTAAAAATTTAGTGCACGAGTATCGCCAATGTATTCATTCTTTCTTACCACTGCGTTGGGTAACAGGGGCAATCGCTGCGTATTTTTGTATATCAGCAGCGCATTTATAAACCCAGCGGCTCATCCCCCGGCAATTTTTACTTTAAATTTAAGTGCCTCTAGGATGGCTTTAAGTTTGTCGCGGTCGTCGCCTTGTACTTCTATGATGCCGTCTTTTACTGCGCCGCCTTGGCCCATTTTGCTTTTAATGGTTTTAGCGAGTTTTTTTAAGTCGTGTTGTTCGCTATCAATGCCGGTGACCAACATAACGCCTTTGCCCTTACGGCCTTTTGTTTGGCGTTCGATGCGCAGGGCGCCATCTTTAAAGGTTTTGCTCTCAATTTCTTTAGTTGGTTTTGGTTGGCTGATGCGCCCTGTTTCGGTTGAATAAACGAGATTACTATCACTCATGCTTAGCCTGCGGTGAAAAAAGTTAAATAACAATAACGTCTATAATATCAAATCTAATAACAAATTTGCGCTTAGGTGCTTTTATTTTTGGCTAATTATTTTTAAGCAGTTATATTTAAAGCAATAAGAACGGATAATCTGATCAGGAGTTGAGTATGAGTTTAAGTAAGAGTGCCTCAGCGGATGGCACTACACTAACGATTCAAATTAAAGGGAAGTTTGATTTTAATTTGGTTCAATCGTTTCGCCAAGCCTACGCTGGTATAAATGATACTACCGTGAGGGTGGTTGTAGACCTACGCGAAACCGACTATATGGATAGCTCGGCGTTGGGTATGTTACTTAACATGAAAAAAACATTGGGGACATCTGTTAACGCGATTCATATTAGTAATTGCCAACCGCAATTGAAAAAAATTCTGCAAATATCTCGTTTTGATAAAAAATTTGATATCGACTGATGATGCGCGTTCTTGTTGTTGATGATCAACCCATAAATTGCACACTATTAAAAGTTATGCTGGAGCAGCAGGGTTACAATGTTTTATTAGCAGGTAACGGTGTAGAAGCATTAGCGCTATTAGAAAAAGAAGCAATAGACATTGTTTTGTTGGATGTTTTAATGCCAATAATGGACGGTTATGAAACAGCAGCAAGGATAAAAAAATTAAGTAGTGATGTTTATTTACCTATTATTTTTATTACGGCATTAGAAGAAAAAGGCAGTTTTGAACGTTGCTTAGCGGTGGGAGGGGATGATTTTATTAATAAGCCTTTTGATAAGGCTATTTTAAGTGCAAAAATCAAAGCTCATAGCCGTACTCGACAACTGAGCTTGAAGGCCCACGAGCAAAATAAGTTATTAGAATACCACTATAATCAAACTGAACGAGAGCATGAAATAGTTGAGCATATATTTAATAATGCGCTCGAAAATCAACATGCATTTACTGAAAATATAGATTTTCACCTTTCGCCTGCATCAATGTTTAATGGTGATATGTGTTTAGTGGCACAAAGCCCGATTGGTAGTTTATATTGTATGTTGGGAGATTTTACTGGTCATGGTTTAGCGGCTGCCGTGGGTGCCTTACCTGCTTCTAGAGTATTTTATACCATGGTCGGTAAAGGCATGGCAGTAAGCGATATTGCCAATGAAGTAAACACAGTTTTAGCTAAACTATTACCTGGTCATATGTTTTGTGCTGCAAATATTATTGAGTTAAGTAGCTCAGGAAAAAGCATTTCGGCTTGGTTAGGTGGCTTACCTGATGCGTATTTAATTAACCAACAAGGAGATGTTTTAAAAACATTAGAATCGCAACATATGGCTTTAGGTATATTAGAAACCGATGAGTTTGAACGCGAGTTGATTCATTTTGAAGTTGACCCCAGCATGCGGCTGGTTTTATCGACGGATGGGATTATTGAAACCACCAATGAATACGACGACTATTTTGGTGAGCAGCGCTTTATAGAGGTATTAGCAAGTAAAGCGCAAATCTCAAGTAATGAGGTGATTAAACATGTGACAAACTTTGCACATGGCACTAAACAGCAAGATGATTTAAGTTTAGTTTTGTTTAACTGTTTAGCTGTGCCTGCACCAAAAAAAGAAATAGAAAGCTACTCTCCACTACCTTTTAACTTTTCATTAAGTTTAAACTCAACGCAAATAAAGCAAACCGATCCGGTACTAGAGATAGTCGATGTAATTACCCGAGTAGGTGGGTTGAAAGCGCACCGGTCAAACATCTTTTTATTATTATCTGAGGCGTATAACAATGCGCTCGATCATGGTGTTTTGGGATTAGATTCCGATATTAAAAATCAAGAAGATGGCTTTATGGAGTATTACCAACAAAGAGAAGTCGCTCTAGAAAAATTAACAGGTGCGATGATCATTGTTGATATGCGTTATTGTCCGGAAACCTTGTGTGTTTATTTTACTATATGTGACTCAGGTAATGGTTTTAGCGCCGATAATAACAACGGACATAGTTTAACGCGTGAACATGGTCGTGGGTTATCACTACTTGAAGAAATAGCCGAACAGGTGTCATATAACGCATCTGGGAATCAAATAGAAATGTGTTATAGATTAACATCGCTACAAGCCTAGTCGAACGTCATTTGTCATGCTATGATTTGTTTTTTAGATGTTTGGACGGCTAAATGGCTTCTTCTTATTTATCGCTGGCACAATTAGATGTGTCACCTCAATTAGTCTCTGCGGAACTTATCAAGCTTGAAAAGCATTTGGCTGGGCATCAGGTACAGTTGCCCTCTGTACGTTGGCAATATCAAATACCTGAATTAGGCGAAGGTGGGACGTGCAGTTTATTTGGTTACTTACAAGATGAGCCATTTAAGTTAACTGATTATGTAAGCCAAGATCAGCACACCACTAATAAGTTGGCAACATTACAACTCATCGTTGATTATGTTGTAAGTCAAACGAATGTTGATTGGTACGGTATCTATCAAAATACGCAAACGCAAGAGGGCGCCCAGCTTCTGAAATTGGCTTATTTTGGCGCACCAAGTAGGCCTCTTTTTCCACTTACTGAAGCATTTGCAGCGGGTAGTAATAATGTACAGGTTGCACTGAGCAGTAAAGGCCGTGTAATAAACAATGTTGAGCAATATTTGGCTGCGGGTGGAGAGTATTATACTTGTGATCCTAAAGTTAAATCAGAAGCGTGTTTACCGCTTTTTGACAGTGAAAATCGTTGTGTGGGTATTGTTGACGGTGAGGCCTTCAATAACGAATTTTTTAATCAACAAACATTAGCGCTATTAATTGCTTGCTGTATTAAAATTCCTCACTTTTTAGTGTAAATAACACTAGTCAATCTAGTGACCTTTTATGTTAAGCTAAGTGCAACAGCTAACCCCTAAATAATGAAAGAGATAGTCAATGTTCTCAGTATTAAAACCATTACCAACAGATCCTATTCTTGGCCTTATGGCGGCCTATAAGCAAGATACTAACCCAAATAAGATTGACTTAGGGGTGGGTGTTTATAAAGATGAACAAGGTAATACGCCAGTATTAAAATCAGTAAAAAAAGCCGAAGCCTTTCGTCTAGAAAATGAAACCAGTAAATCATACATTGGTTTGGCAGGTAATTTAGATTACTGTCAGCAAATGGAAAACCTATTATTAGGTGAGCACCAAGCGTTATTAGCTAACCGTGTTCGTACAGCACAAGCGCCCGGCGGTACAGGTGCACTGCGTGTTGCTGCTGAGTTTATTGTTCGTTGTAATCCAGGGGCAACAGTATGGGTTACTAATCCTACTTGGGCTAATCATATCAGCTTGTTTGAAGCCGCTGGTCTGACAGTTAAAGAATACCCGTACTACGATTACGAAAATAAAGATTTATTATTTGATGAAATGATAGAGACCCTTACGCAAGTGCCTAAAGGTGATGTTGTTTTATTGCACGCATGTTGTCACAACCCAAGTGGTATGGATTTAAACGAAACACAGTGGAACACTGTAGCGCAGCTTGCTAAAGATGTTGGTTTTACACCACTTGTAGATATTGCGTACCAAGGGTTTGGTTCAAGCCTTGAAGAAGATGCAAACGGCTTACGTATTTTAGCGAATGCGGTTGATGAGCTAATTATTTGTTCTTCATGTTCTAAAAACTTTGGTTTATACCGTGAACGTATTGGCGCATGTTCTATTATCGCTAAAGATGCTGCAACGGCTGATATTTCAAATTCAGTACTGTTAAGTGTGGTGCGTGGTATTTATTCAATGCCACCAGCGCACGGTGCTGACATTGTAAATACTATTTTAAGTAGCACAGAGCTTACACAAATGTGGCATGGCGAACTTGATGAAATGCGTAACCGTATTAATGGTTTACGTACGCTTATTAAAGATAACCTAGCGACGAAAGGGATTGCACAAGACTTCTCTTTTATTGATCGCCAAAACGGCATGTTCTCGTTCTTAGGTATTAATAAAGCGCAAATCGATCGTTTACAAAAAGAGTATTCAATCTATATTGTTGGTTCAAGTCGTGTAAACGTGGCAGGTATCAGTGATACAAACATTGAGTACTTTGCAAATGCTGTTGCAGACGTTTGTAAGTAATTATATTTACATTACATCGTTTATATAAATAGCGTTTATTTAAATAATAAAAAACCGCACTAACATTATGTTGTGCGGTTTTTTGTTTTTAGTGATTAGATTTTATGAATCAATTAAATCTTCTACGCCAACTATTAACCAAGGTGCGTCATTATCAGTGCCGCGCTCTAAGTGCCAAATCTCTAAAATAGGCTCTTCTTTATTATCACCTAAATCACGATATTTACCTTTAAAGCGAACACTCAGTTGCCATTTTTGTGCGTTTGTATCAGCGCGAACAAGCTCGGCATCAATAAACATGACCTCAGTCGCTACGCTTTGGATTGTTTCGCGTTCAGCTTTAAACTCTGCTACTAGCTCAGGGCTTAAATACTCAGCCATCGTGCTGTAATCAGCTTCATTCCACGCTGTTTGTAAAGTGTGGTAATGAGTACGAGCGCCTTGTAAAAAGCCATTGGTATCAAAATTAGGTGGCAGGTTAAAAGGCACGTTATTCGTTTGACTAAAACCTGTAGCAGTCGCTTGCTCTGGTGCGGCTTGTTTCATTTGTGGCGCGTTAAATGTACCTTGCGCATGCGCCATCGCTGGGGCATTTTTACGGCGGATCATGCCCATTACAAGTTTAAAGATGATAAAGGCAATACCGGCCATTACGATCATTTCTAAAATTTGCATACCTTCGAAATCATCACCCATCATTGAGGCGATTAAGCCTCCGGCTAACAAACCACCAAAGATGCCCGCCATCATGCCTTTTTTGCTTGATTTTGGCTTAGCTGCTGGAGCGACAGTATTGGTGTCGGTTTGTTGTTTTTGTGCAGTTTGTTGGGTTTCAGGGGTTTTTCCGCGCTTTTTACTACCGAACTTTTTACGTGCTTCAGCATCAAAACTTGCAGTACATAACAGAGCAAGTAATGAAAATATAACAATCAGGTTTTTCATGAAATTCCTTAAAACAGATTAGAGTGGCGATTCTAAATCAGTTTAGGAATTATATAAATAGGTACAAAGTGAATTCGGATTAAAATACCCGTTACAATTGCGATCCCTACTATTTCAGGAACAATATAGCTCTTAAATGAATCACTGTAGTCATCTATGAAATAGAAAAACTTCATAAGCGCTACTATTGTTGCCATAATACAAATTGTGTACTTAAGGTGTTTTTTGAATAAGTTGAAACTCATAACTTTCCTTGTTTTTTATGTGTCCACATAATGTCCAAATTCAAAAAATTACACAAGATCTTAAAAAATAGCATAAGAAACTAAGTTTCTGATTTTAAAGTAAGCCATTGTTTTTATTGACGGCCTATAATAATCGAGGCTTTGCGGACGGGGCAGCTCCACTAATATAGGTTTTTAAATTCGTTGATTTAAAAACCCTAAAAAACCCGCTAATTTGAGCAATCAAATTAACGGTTTTTTTATGGATTTGACTTAAATTAAATAGCGGGCTTGCTGTAAAAATAAAGTTTTAAAGTGGTACTTTAACTATCACACTGCAATTTAACACCTAAGCAATGAATACAAATAATGCCCAAATATACACCGCCTTTTACACTCTCTAATAAAATATTGACCTTTGTCGTGTATATTAGTGAGCAAGATCGCGATGTTACGAATGCTCAGTTAGCTAAAAGGTGTGGTAAACCTTTAAGGACCATTGAAATACGAGTTAAAATTTAAAAAATAGCGGATTGCTTATACGTATGGGAGCCAATAAGCAGTTACTGGCAACTAAAGGTTTAATTATTAAAAGCGAATAAATAGGCACAAAATATTTGAAATAGCGGTGAATAAAACTGATATTAATTTACCAAAAGGGCAGTCATGTTTACGGTATACTTTCGTAAGTCATTTAATGGTGAACGCAGGTGATTTATTAGGGCGTGTTGACCTTTGTGGATTGAAATTTGTTCAATCTAGGGGCGATTTAATCGCGGCGCGAGGTTTGTAACCTAGCGGGCTAAGTAAAAACCGAGCAACAAAGAGTCAATCGCCCCTAGGAAGAACCCTTTGGGCAGCGCATGTTTGGCATTTATACTGCGTTATCGCCTATTTATGGGGAACAACCACACGACATAGGCTCTGCCTTGCCTAAATACCAAACATACTGCTGCAAAATCAATCATACTTTTGGCCGGTATTAACTCGAAATAGTGTTTTAGCGTGTGTTAGAGGGAATGTTTAGTGTCAATCATTATAGATTACTCTGCACTGAGCAAATAAATTGAACAGTGCAGTTTATATCAATTTTTATAGATGTATTTCAATTGCTTTACGGTCTTTTTCAGGCATGTTTGCGACCACTAAATTAAAAGAATTATCTATCATGCGTTCAATTTCCCCATTAGGGATTGAGCCATCAAGAATAACAGTATTCCATAACCG
Organism: Pseudoalteromonas porphyrae; assembly: GCF_001298125.1. Lineage (NCBI taxonomy): Bacteria > Pseudomonadati > Pseudomonadota > Gammaproteobacteria > Alteromonadales > Pseudoalteromonadaceae > Pseudoalteromonas > Pseudoalteromonas porphyrae. The sequence goes on from NZ_LHPH01000037.1 coordinate 12,134, forward strand.
TTTATTCATGTGATAACCCGGTATGACAGACGGAAAAATATCACGCAGTGCTTGGGCTTCGTCTGGATCGCATTTTAAATTCATCCACCAGATTAAATTGCCATTTTCATCTGTTTGCCCTTCGTTTCCGACGGATAGTGTTGCAAACATTTTATGGTTCACTTTATATACATCAACTTCTTGGCCGAAAGGTTGGGTAACCATGACCAGAGGTTTATTTTTTAGGTACTCATGTGCTGTGTGTTGATTCATGATCCAGTCCTTGAAGTCATTTTAAGATAAATTAACAATAGCAGCTTTTTTATCGTTTAGTCATGAAAAAGAGATTAATAAAGCAAATTTATTAGCAATAACAACCTCTAGAAGTTAAATTTTAAAAATGCGTGCTGTTGTTCGCGATGTATGATGTTTAAGTATACTTGGTTAATAAAAATGTCTGCTAGGGCGTGTTGACCTTTGTGGGTTGAAATTTGTTCAACCTAGGGGCGATTTAATCGCGGCGCGAGGTTTGTAACCTAGCGGGCTAAGTAAAAATCGAGCAACAAAGAGTCAATCGCCCCTAGGAAGAACCCTTTGGGCAGCGCATGTTTGTCATTTATACTGCGTTATCGCCTATTTATGGGGAACAACCACACACCATAGGCGCTGCCTTGCCTAAAGACCAAACATACTGCTGCAAAATCAATCACGAAAGGTCAACAAGCCCTAGTGATTCATTAAGCAGCTTGCGCTTTTAAACTTTTTATTACACTGATTTAGGTAAAGATGAATAGGCTATAACGGCTGCATCTCGCTTTACTAGATCGGGTTTAGATGAGCTTTTAGCATAAACATCACAATATTTGATGGGATCACCTTCGTGTACTAACAAATGATCATTACTAAAACCAGCTAATACTTTTTGCCAGCGCTGCACAATATGTACGGGAGCACGTGGTAAAGAGTTCAAAATAAGCCTTGATTCTTTAAAGTTGCTATTAATTGCAATATTTAGCATGTCGTCGTTCGCAGCCCCAAGCCAGCTAGCCCCATTAGTGCCTACACATAGTAGTGGCATGTAGGGAGCAAGTGCGGGGCAAACATCATTCCTATAAATATCTACTTTCCAATAGGACCGTGCTATTTTTATAAACTGAGTAAAATCTTTGATGGGCGTAAAGTTTGATGTTGCTAAAGGCAAAATTTCTATTCTGGGTTTGTTGGCATTTACGGTGTCGTTAGAAACATCAATATACCAAGGGCCCAAAATAAATGCGTTTTGAAAATACTCATCCCGTAAAGAGCCCCACGCTTTTTGCAATGGGGAGCCTTGTGTAATAAGCTCTTTTAACAAGCTAAGCCCAGGTTTATTTGTTGTTGGTATTTGCGTTTGTAATAATGTGAATACTTCATCTCTTATCTCTCTGCAACGGCCAATAGGATAAGGTTTTTCGGCAAAGTAAGGGATTGTAGGTGCCAGTTTTAAATCGGCTATTAATCTTAGATGGGCTAGATCAGCACATACTATTGTAAGTTGCTCTGGAGTGAGGTTTTTATCAAGCACGTATATTCCTTATAGTTATAATCGTAATTTTTTTAGTTGAGCTTGGGTATAGGCGTCATCTCTTAGCCACTTTAACATGTTTGGATAACCGTTAGGGTGATTCGGCTGTTCACACATAAACCATGAATATAAAAGGGGATAACCAAACCCTGTGTTAGTGCTAAAGGCTTCTATAAGACTCGCCGATGCACCCTTATAACCCTCTTCATGAAATAAAACATCGGGTGCAATATCCAAATAGCAGGCAGCAGCCCATGACCATGCAATTGCAGTCATTTCCTCGGCTGCTTGATGATCATGGTGTTTCATATCCCCAGTTAAACAGGTTCTTGTTGTTTCAGAGGTAACCGCAATATGACCTGCTTCATGGAGAATGTCACCAGGATAAAATCCCTTTTCAAAATCAAGTAATAAAGTACCATTATTTACTTTAAGGCCAGGCAAAAAAGTTTTTTCATCTAGTGTTTCATATCGGTGCTTTATGCCAATATTAGTAAGAAAGGCTAAAATTTTATTAACGTCTGTTAACTGTTTATCTGTGTTGTGTTTAGAGTTAATCATCATGATGGTGTTAGATTACTATTAATGTTTAACCAATGTTCGAATTCTTCAATACGTTGGCTTTGATAAAGTGCAGCTGTCGTTTCATGGTATGGTAGTGCTAATGAATCTAATAGCTTGGTCCATAATGCCCATTCATCGTCGGCTATGCTGAAGGAGTGACCGCATTTAGCTGCCTGTGCACGCTCAAACATACGCTTTACGCCTGGTAAACCTAAATTATTAAGATCTGTAAATTTAGCTAATTTAGTCTCTGTTTTAATTGTATTTTTTATGGGGAATTTAAATATAAAGTCTGCGCATTTGGGCATTATATATTCATAATGAATAGCTTCACCGCCACGAAGCTGCGCATCATGAGGTAAAAAAGTCAGTGGTATATTCAAACTACATTGGTTTTCGGTCAATTTAAGGTGTTTGTATACTTGAATATCGGTTGTTAGTTTTAGTCTGTAATTAGTTTCAACGCCATTTGGGATCAGCATACTGCCTTTAAAGGCGGATGTATCTCCCGTATTTAAACGCTTAGCTTCGTCGATATTTAAGCAATAAAACTCTTTTAGGAGTATGTCAGTGCTCGGTTTATCTTCTGTCTGCATTAAAGAGTTAAAAGGTGTTAGCCATGCCTTTAAAGAAATTTTTTGTGGGATCAAGGTGCCAGATTCACTCAGGTATTGACATAAATGAGCAAAAATAAAAACTTGGGGTTCTCGCTTTAAAAGAGCCGTCATGGTTTCAGAAATAATAATGTCAAATTGCTGGGAGTCTGGTGCTTGCCAGCGCGTTGCGTCATCACACGTGATTGCAACAATGTTTTGGGTGATTGAAAAGTGCTTTACTAGCTTTTTAATTGCACTGATGTTTTCTGGATGAATGTCAATGAGAGTGACTTTTATGCGCGGGTTTGTGGCAACACTTAAATAAGGAATAAGTAACGTACCATAAGGGCCTGTACCGGCATAAAGAATATGAATATCATCAGTCGTTGCTTTTAAACGTTCTTCAATAGCGAATTTAACACCTTGCATAAAGATTTGCGTACGAAGAGTCTCTTCAGTGCATTTAGCTGCTTGTACGGGAGAAATTGCAACGCCTTGGGATGTATTTTCATCATTCCAGTCATTCATATCTAAATCAGTTGATATAGACGTAATATTCCCTAAGTAATTTTTTAAATCGTTGATAAAAGGTTTCATCAACCCAGCATCACCAGGCTCATTTAGCAAATGTGTAACCGCATTACGGTATCTGTTCAGTAACTCAGTATCCATATCGCTCCCTGTATTTAGTTACAACAATTGTTGCTTGCAATAATATAGCACTCTATTCTAATTAAGTTTAGTCAGCGTTAATAAATCAATTTAAGGTGTTTTAGTTGTCTGAAATCAGGCAAGGAAAAGGAGTTATTATGCAAAATGAGTTGATAGCAAAAGTGCCACCTTCGGACACAATAGCGCAGAGCACAACACTTCCTTGTTATAAAGAAACTGGAGGCTTAGGTCTATTTCAATTAAAGCGAATGTGGCACAAAGTACAGTTACAAAAACAAGGCTGTGCGGATAAAAAAATAATAGAAAACGAATGGTCGCTTGATGTCATGATAATGGACACTCTAGGCTTAGGGCTCACACCGACTATAGAGTCTATTTTTGCGAGTGATAGTTTTTTCGAATTTGAAAATTGGGTAAAAAAAGTGCATGGCAGAGCTATTTCAAACGCAAAAAGAAATCAGCTTAATAAAAGCATTGTTTCATTTTTTGAGGAAACAGACATAAAAAATGAAGCAGCATCAGTAGAGACGCCTCGTTACTCTATTTTAACGCCACTGCAGTGGCAAAGCTGGGATGATAATGGTTATGTTATTATTCCAGCGTTGGTGCCAAAAAAATTATGTGAAGACGTTTGTAATATGCTTTATGAACGTTTGAAAATGGATAAAAACAACCCCGCTTCATGGTATAGCTGTCATGCGCTTAAACAGGGGGTTATGGTACAAATATTTAATGATATAACCATGCAAGTTATACGCTCTCTTCCTCAAGTTCGAGATGTTTTTGAGCAACTCTGGGGGAGAAAAAACTTAACAGTAAGCACTGACAGACTTAGTTTTAATCCACCACAGACAGAAAGTTGGCAGTTTCCTGGGCCAAATCTTCACTGGGATATAAACTTTAATAAACCACTCACCTTTGCAACGCAAGGGTTGTTGTACCTTACTGACGTTACCGCTGAGCAAGGTGCATTCAGTTGTGTACCTGGCTTTCATAAAAAAATAGATAACTGGCTAGCTAACCTACCTAAAAATACCAATCCACATTCTTTTAATTTCGATAAATGCCACAGCACTCCATTGGCTGCAAAAGCAGGTAGCTTAATTGTTTGGCGACATACATTACCGCACGGTAGTTGTCCAAATAAGGGGGATACACCTCGTATTGTACAATACATAAACATGACTCCATTAAGTAAGTAGCTAAAGACTCGCTATGAATAAAAAAGAATGCCGTGTAATAGGGTGTAATATTTTTTATTTTTAACTTATGCCAAACTTATATATATACCCAAACCACCTCAAGATGCGAGCGTCGTTGGAATTAAAAGCGATTTAGGCAAGGCATTGATTGCAAGTAATAGTGGTTCTATTATTAAAATCAATCCCTTATAAAAGTAACGCTGTATAAGTCGCTTTTAAACTAACCCGTTGTGCGTTTCACAGAGACTTACTCTCATCGTTGTTCCTTCTTAAAAGGGACGGCCATTCCTACAAAGTAACGCCTTGATATTAAGCCTCTGTGAAACGCTGAATTCTGCATCTTGAGGTGGCTTGGGTATAACTTATTGTTAAAAATAAGTTGGTAGACTTTTCAAGTAAGTGATTATTAAAAATAATAGAACTAAAAAATTGTGTTCTACGTCTTGTGGGCTATTATACCGTATAAAAGCAATGTTAATTTATGATGGAGTTATTTGTTGCAAATGAGTGATAAGGGAGTGCTTAAGTATGAATTCACATGATTCACAGTCTACAGCAAGTTTGGAATATGCGGTCCCTCAAATTGATGAGCTATTAAAACACTCAATTCGTACCCAGCTTGAATCTCTTTTGAAAGCTAAATTAACAACAGGCCAGCGTCAGTTACTTTTGCAAAAAAGTTTTGTGGATGCAATGACTTTGGTGTTGAGCGACACAAAAATAGAGCATAGCACTTTACTTAAAGCTTTTGAGGCAATGTATGACCAAGCTGTGCAATCTATGGCATTGGCACAGCTTAGTGAAGAATTACTCACCAAACAGTATGTATCAGCCTCAGGGCTAATAATGTCACCTCATAACTGTAAGCACACAATTAAAGATGTTTATCGCATTCAAGGATATGCACGCGGTTTAGACCGAGCAATACATAGTAAGCTTAAACATAATGATTCAGTTACGATCCTCTACCCCGCGTGCGGTCCTTTTGCACCATTATTATTACCATTATTAAGTTATTACAAAGAGAGTAAAAAATTTACTAATAAACAGGTTAAAGTGATATTGGTGGACGTTCATCCTGGTGCAATTTTAGCGCTCACACAGCTAGTAGAAGATTTGCAACTTAGTGAATATATTTTGCGAATAGAAGAAGCTGATGCGACAGAGTATAAGCCCAGTGAATCAATTGATATTCTTGTACTTGAAGCGATGCAGCATGGCTTTACCAAAGAAGGTCAGTTAAGTATTGCTAAACACTTGGTGCAGTTTTTAACAATTGACGGCTTGATGATCCCGCAAAATGTATCGGTTAGAGGGATGATGGTAGTAGGTGAAACAGAGTTTAACCAGCAATGGAAGCAAGCACAATACAGCCACTCGCTAAATGTAAATAACGATGCGCAGCAAGACCGAGTAGAGCTTGGTGAAATTTTAAGTATTAATAAGTCAACGTTGCTCAATATGCAAGAACTTGAATTGCAAGATGGAGTAAAGGTTATTCCTGCGAGCAAGATTAAACTACCCTCAAGTGTGAAAGATATGGGGAAGCGTATTTTAGCTATATATGCTCACATAGACACTTTTGCCGATGAAGGAGTAGAGCAATATGACTCAGGTGTAACGCATCCTAGACCAGATATGACTTTTTACATAGATGCTAAACCCAAAGATATAGAGCATACCCATTTTGTCGCTCACAGTGGCGACATGGTGCAGTTTTATTATCAATTGAGCGGTTTACCTGGATTTGTGCCTGTAAAGTTGTAAGGAGGCAGCAATGCAAAAGTTCGCAGTTTTTACGGGTAGCTGCCAAAGCTTACCTGTTGTGCAATATTTATTACAAACCAATCAATTAGCTTGCGTGGTATTAGTCGATGGGCAGCCTAACCCTGATTTAATGCAGCTGCAACAATGGCTAAAGCAGCAAAATATCACCACGTTACCTTATAGTAAAAATGGCGATGACGCTTTGCTGTCGCAACTAGATAGGTTAGCCGTTAATTGTGGGGTCGTTTATTTATTTAGGCATAAAATTCGAAAGTCACTAATGCAATATTTTAATGGTGAGCTTATGAATATTCATCCAAGCCCCTTACCAGAATATAGAGGCCCACAGCCGCTCTATTGGCAGCTTCGTAATGGCGAAACGTTAACCAAACTGACCATGCATCAGGTTACACAAGAGCTAGATTGTGGTGACATAGCATGTGATGTAGAGATAGATATTCACCCTTTTGACACTATTCAATGTTTATATCAAAAGACATCACAAGCATTGCTTCATTTGATATCGCAGTATTGCGAATTGAAACAAAACAATCAGTTAGCATTGTGTAAACAAACTACAGAGTACACAAAATTAGCGCCTGCATTGCAACCTTCCGACTTAGTGGTTAACTGGAGCACATGTAACACAAGTGACATTGTTAATATGGCCAAAGCGGGCAACTTAGATCGGTTTTGTGCACAACTAATATTTCGCCAAAGTACTTTTCAATTATTACAGGCTTCAAAGGTTGAGTGTGCATTAAAAGGTATTACACCAGGGACCATTATTGAGCTTGGCTTAAAAAGTGGCTTAATAGTGAAAACACATGATGGTGCCGTAAAGTTAGATATTTTAGGTGCTACTCAAGGGTGTTTTGATGGGTATCGCTTTGCGCTTTTATTTGGTTTAGAGCCCGGTTTAGTATTTGATAACGATGTAGCAGTAAATAGTAGATAAGCAATCTTTATGGTGGCTTAGTTGAGAAGGGGCGATAAATTAAAAGCCTAGCTATTAGGCTAATGTAATTTATCACCTCTGCAGTCTAACTATGCTCTGATATTAACCTCAGAAGCGAGATAGATATGAATATTAAGATAGGTTTAACCAACCGTTATGGATATGAGCTAATAGCTTATCCTTTTAATGGTGGTGCATGTCCTGACAATGGAGAAAAAATAGCACCACTTGAGGGAAAAGGGGAGCTCACTATAGCCTCTGGAGAAAATGCAATCATTGATGTGCCAGGTATGGGGTCTTTGTTAGTACAATTTTTGGGTGAACAAAAATTAGAGAACTTTCATGATAGAGCTTGTGAAAGCCCCAGTGAGTTTGATCAGTACGAACAAATGGCATTACTACGTTACAAAACAACTGAACTTTATTGGCGATTTCCAAGCAGTGACGATGCACAACTTGAGCTAAGCGTGAATGATATTGGTACCGTGTGCTTAGACAAAGTGCTATCAGGAGAAGCTCGGCGTGTTTCACTACCAGAGTTTTTTATACCACCAGTATTTTTGCCTAGTGGCGTTGATGAACAAGAGTCACAGGCAGAGTAGGCGGCTTACATTGTGAATTTAAGTTGTATGTAAGCACACATCGCGGTTAGTTCGCGACAGGGTTATAACTGAGAACAAAACTAAATTACACACTCTGTTTGTGTTGTTTTGCAACAAGAGTATAAAACAAATTATGAGGAATTAAATATGGCTACTGAACCATTTATTGGCACACTTACTGCGTTCGGCGGTACTTTTACCATTGAGAGTTGGGGTATGTGTTGGGGGCAGATGCAGGCAATTAGCGAGAATACGGCTTTGTTTTCATTGTTTGGGGCGATGTATGGTGGCGATGCTCGTACCACCTTTGCTTTGCCAGATTTACGAGGTCGTAGCCCAGTTGGTCAAGGGCAGATGCGAGGAGGGCATGATTATCGACAAGGCATAATGATGGGGACTGAGCGTATAAGTTTGGCTACAAGCCAGATGCCAGCCCATTCTCATACTGCTATTTTTACGCCCTCGGGTGGTGGTAGCCCTATTGCAGCAAAACTTGAAGTTGCTACTAATGGAGGCACATCTACAACGCCAAGTACAAGCACTTACTTAGCAGCAGGTAGTACTAGTGATAACTATGTGGCACCTGGATTAGGTGGGGTTGACTTAGTAGACTTACCGGGTCTTACAGTAACTGGTGGTGGCAGTGAGGGTGGAACCGTGACTGTAGGTACAACAGGAGGTTCCGAACCGATTGGAATAATTAACCCCTTGTTACCACTTAACTGGTTAGTAGCTTTGCAGGGGATTTACCCATCAAGGAGCTAGCCATATTCTGGTTAAGTTGTTAGCTAAGGTGTAATTAATAGCGCGCTAGTAGCTGCTATTTAAACTGTAATTGGTTGTTGTGAAAACGTATATCATCGGGCTTAGTGACGATGATATACGTTCAACAGTTTGAACTTTCGTTAAAAGTAAGCGCCAGTTTTAGCGAAAGTTAGAGTAAAGCTAGTTACTAAGAGTGAGCATATATAGAGGATTTAAACAATGCATTTTGATTTCGTATTTCCCAAGTATGTTAACCCACAGAGCATGTGTGTTAACTATAATAAAATGACAAAACTAGCCTTGTTTATGTCCGCAATTTATAGCACACATGCTGTTGCAGGGACATATGATTTTAGTTCAGTATCTGGCTCTGGAACACCAACGCTAACGACCACGGTAGACGGTATTACATTAACAGCAACTCAGTCAAACAGTAATAATATAACCCTTACTGCAGGCTTTTTAGATCCTGGCATCTCTAACAATAGTGATACTTGGACCATTACCTTTAGCTCACCGATAAATATAAGCCAGTTTCAAATGGGTGAAATTTCTAATCTATCAGATGGTATTTATATTTTTACACCAGATAGTGGTACGGCGGTCAGTATTGATGCGGATGATCCGGCTATTGTTGGCTCTATTGCCACCTTAACACCAGGTGACTGGACATCGGTTAATTCTGTAACAATGAGTTATGATTACCCTTCTAATTCGTCTCATGTGGGCGTTGATAATATTCAATTTACTGCTGCGCCAGCAAATTCAGCCCCAGCTGTTGATTTAAATGGTGGGATTCCAGGTACAGGGAGTTTTTCGGCGTTTACTGAAGGCAGCCCTGCTACCGTGATTGCACCCGATGCTGAAGCCGGTGATAGTGATGGCGACTCAATAACAACAATAACCGTTGCATTAACAAATGATCAAGACGGGGTGTTTGAAGGTCTTAATGTATCTGCCAGTGCGCAAAATGCACTTGGGGGTGTAAGTGGTGCATCAGATATTAGTTTACAAGACACAATTTCTATTACAGGTGCAACTGCAACAACGGCTGAAGTTACCACTTTCCTTAAAGCAATCACGTATAACAATACCAGTTCGTCGCCCAACACAACTTCGCGGACAGTGTCAGTTGTTATCAATGATGGCACTGAAAACAGTACTAGCCGTACCGCGACAATTTCAGTGGCTAATCTTACAGCAGCTAGCTCTACAGCAGCGGGTTTTAGCACCTTAGATGGTACAAATTTAAATCCGGCAATAACGTTTAGTAGTGACTCCGAAACATTAACGATAAGCAATCCATCACATATTACAGGTTCAGTGGCTGATGGTGGCACGGGTACAGATACCATTCACGTTCCGACTGGATCCGATTTAACGGCTTTTACTACATTAACAGGCTTTGAAACATTAACAATGCCTAGCAGCGCCACTTTAACGCTAACTGAAGCGCAGCATGAGCAATTTACGACTATTTCGGGGAGCGGTGCTCCCATATTTACAATTGCAGCAGGCAGTGGGGGCGATGCAAATTTAACGGCCAATAGCACTATTGCAACATACGTTTTGAATACACCAATTGCATTAACGCTTGTAGATAGAGATCAGTCTGTTACAGGCAGTAATTTAGCTGATTCAGTCGATATTTCCAACTTTTCGTACCGAGGAACTCTCGATGGTGGGGATGGCACAGATACACTTACGCTAGCTGATGGCGCGAGTTTAGCGGCGGCAACGATTTCAAACTTTGAAACGCTTAATTTGAGCGGCGGCGTATCTGTCACGATGAAAGAAGCGCAGCATGATGCGTTTTCTACAATTTCAGGCGCAGGTACAGATCAAATTACTATTTCTGCGACAACGGATGGGTTAGTTGCTGCGAGTGATATTGAAACGTATGTGTTGAGCACTGCAAATACAATTACGCTATCAAATGGCTCCCAAAATATAACCGGTAGCGCGGGCGCAGATACGGTAAATATTGCAGGTTTAACGGTTTCGGGTACACTCAATGCAAATGGTGGCAGCGACACCTTAAGCATGACAACAGGTGCTGATATAACAGGCGCTACAGTATCTAATTTTGCAAACCTGACCTTAGCATCCAACTCATCGGTTAATTTTTTAGCATCACAAGTAGGCTTATTTACAGGCACAGTAACAGCGCCTGGATCTGAAACTATTACTGTATCGGGTGATGGTAATTTAACGACGCTTAGCAATATTGAAACATTTTCAATTGGTGATGACAGCACAAATACGCGAACGATTTCAATTGGTTCTGCTTCTCAAAATATAACCGCGAATTCAGAAACAGATGCCGTCACTTTTGTTGCGGGTAGTTTAACATTAACCGGAGCACTAACAGGTAAGGGTACAGTCAACGATACATTGTCCCTTTCAACGGGTGCTAATATCACGGCAGCTACGATTAGCGATATTGAAAATTTAACGTTGGCCAGTGGCGCAACAGTGTCTATGACGCGCTCGCAACAAGCTGCTTTTACAGGCACTATATCCGCTCTCGGTACGCAAACTGTGAATATTACTGGGGATGGAGATTTCTCTACACTCTTTGATGTTGAAACATATAATGTGGGGGATGACTCTTCAAATAGCCGCACTATAACAGTGAGTTCAGCAACTCAAAATATAAGTGATAATTCTAGTAATACCTCGGTCACGTTTGCAATTGGTGCTGCTGGTTTTAGTGGTACTTTATTCGGCGAACCGACAGTAGCCGATAGTGTAAGTGCAATCGATGGTGCGGATGTAACAGCAGGTTCATTTTTTAATATTGGTACATTGAGCTTATCGTCTGCGGCAACGGTATCTATTGATGCGAATAATATAAGTGATTTTGGCACTGCTATCACAGGCTCTGCTGGTATTGATACGTTGAAATTAATGGACGGTGGTACGTTTAATTTTACGAACACAACGGTCTCAGATATTGAGGCGTTGTCGTTAGGTACAAATAGTAACACCACAATTACTCTGTCTGATAACTTTGATACTAATGGCGCCACTGTGTCATTCTCAAATGCCAGCGGTAGTGCTATCTCGGCATCAGTGAGCTTAGATGCAAGTGCATTTAGTTCGGATATTTTATCTATCACATCATCAAACTTTAATGGTGACGATACATTTAAAGGCGGCTCTGGCGCTGATACTTTGCGCCCAGGAAGTGGAACCGATACCTTAACAGGTAATGCTGGCAACGATAATTTTGTTGGCAGTAGTTCACAGCTCAATGGCGATACGATTACAGACTTAGCGGTTGGAGACACAATTACCGTAACGGGTGTAACGGGTCTTTCAACCGCAAACGTGCAATTTAATGGTACTAGTACATTAGAAGTTGATACGAATGCCACTGATTTTAATATTTCAGAATTAACACTATCACTGACTAATGCACCAGGCAATGATCTTGCATTTACTGTTGCTGATAGCGGATCAGATACCGTTATTACCTTTATTTCAGCAAATTCAGCGCCTGTATTTAGTGCTCTCAATGGAGGGGCGACATTTATAGAAAATGGGACAGCTGTTGTTCTGGATAGTGACGTAACTATTGCCGACACTGAGCTTGATGCGCTCAATGGCAGTGTTGGAAATTACAATAATGCAAGTTTAACGATTAATCGAAGCGGTGGCGCAAGCAGTAAAGATGTATTTGGTAATTCCGGCCTTTTAGGAGTACTTACCGAAGGTGAGTTATTCACTTATAACGGTAATAGCGTCGGGACTGTTACAACCAACTCCGCAGGAACTTTGGTTTTAACATTTAATAGTAATGCTAGTTCTGCGGTGGTTGATGCTGTATTACAAAACTTGACGTATGCTAATAACTCAGATGATCCGTCAAGCTCAGCTTCATTAAATTATATATTCTCTGATGGAGTATTGAACAGTACCGGAACTAATCAGGCTACAGTGACAATTACGCAGCTAGATGATGCGCCTACTGATATTTCATTATCTGCTACAACTATTAATCAATCTGTCACAGCCTCAGGGGCTGATGTTGCAACAATCAGTTCAACTGATCTTGATGATACCAGTCATACATATACGTTGGTGGCACCAAATACCTCGACAAGTGGTAGTTGCTCGTCTAATGCAGGTAATAGTAGCTTTCAAATAAATGGCAGTATTTTAGAGACTCAATCCGCAATTTCAAGTGGTACGTACATAGTTTGCGTACAATCGGATGATAGTACATCGACCTTCCAAGAATCATTTTCTATTACTGTTACTGATGATGTAGCACCAAATGCACCTACTTCACTGGATTTAATTGCAAGCTCAGATTCAGGGTCTTTAAATACTGATAATTATACGAATGACATTACACCAACGTTATCAGGCCTAGCAGAGGTGGGGGCAAGTATTACCTTGTTTAGTAATCAAACGGGTAATACGGTAATTGGTACTGGCACTGCAACCGATGGAACATGGGAAATCACCACGAGTGAACTGACAGCAAATGTTGTACACACGATTACAGCAAAAGCGACTGACGCACTTAGCAATGTATCCGTTGCGTCAACGGGCATTGCTATTACACTCGACACTGTTGTGCCAAGCACGCCAAGTATACCTGACTTAGATACTGCCAGTGATACAGGAACTTCAAATACAGATAATATAACAACAGATACCACACCGACTTTAAATGGTACTGCGACAGTGGGAGATGTTATTACACTGACTTCAAATGTCGACGGTGTTTTAGGTACTGTTACAGTCCCCGCTGGTGGTATTTGGAGTTTCACACCTTCATCGGCTATATCAGCAGGTTCACACACAATAACGGCTTATGCATCAGATCTGGCAGGAAATAATAGTACATTATCAGCATTGCTTAGCATCACGATTGATGCTGGTGCGAGTACGCCAACAATTACGACACCAATAGAAGGTGATGGTAAAGTAAACGCCAGTGAAGACAATGATGTTGTTATATCTGGCAGTGGAGCTGAGGCCGGCGCGTCGGTAAGAGTTTCGGTTGATGGTGTGATAGGAACTGTTACTGCTGATGGCAGCGGTAACTGGACACTTGCTGGTGGCAATGAACTTGATATTAGTTCATTGAATAATGGCACATTATCAATCAATGTGACGCAAACAGATACCGCGGGCAATACATCTTCAGCCGCTACATCATCAATTATTTTAGATAATCAAATACCAAGTGCTGTTGCGATTACAACGCCAATTGAAATTGATAATAAAGTTAATGCAGCAGAAGATAATGATGTACTGGTGCAAGGCTCTGGTGCAGAGTCAAGTGCAACCGTTACTGTAAATATTGGCGGGATCACTAAAACTGCTACCGCCGATGCAAGTGGTAACTGGAGTCTTGCAGGTAATGAACTAGATATAAGTTCGTTAAATAATGGTAGTTTGAGTGTTTCAGCAACTCAATCGGATAGTGCGGGTAATACGTCAACGGCGGCAACCACATCAATCACACTTGATAATGAAACACCAAATACATTGACAATTACTACCCCAATATCAACAGATGGTAAGGTCAGTGCTGCAGAAGATGATGCCTTGCTGATCACTGGCGCTGGCGCTGAGTCTGGTGCAACAGTCACTGTCAATGTGGGTGGAGTTAGTACGACAACCACGGCCGATTCAAGTGGTAATTGGAGCTTGTCAGGCAACGAATTGGATATTAGTGCGCTGAATAATGGCACGCTTACAGTATCAGCAACGCAAGTAGATAGCGCAGGGAATACCTCAACTGCAGCAACCACGACCATCAGCTTAGATAACCAAGCGCCGAATGCACTGACGATCTCCACGCCAATTGAAGGCGACGGTAAAGTGAATGCCAGTGAAGATAACGATGTACTCGTGCAAGGTAGTGGCGCAGAATCAGGCGCAACCGTGACGGTTAATGTGGGTGGGGTTAGTACGACAACCACGGCCGACTCAAGCGGTAATTGGAGCTTGTCAGGCAACGAACTAGATATTAGCGCGCTGAATAATGGCACGCTTACGGTGTCGGCAACACAAGCCGACAGCGCAGGGAATACCTCAACGGCGGCGACCACATCAATCACACTTGATAACCAAGCGCCGAATGCACTGACGATCACCACGCCAATAGAAGGCGACGGCAAAGTCAATGCCAGCGAGGATAACGATGTACTCGTGCAAGGTGGCGGCGCAGAATCAGGCGCAACAATTACAGTCAGTATTGACGGCGTGACGACAACCACCACCGCCGATTCAAGCGGTAATTGGACATTATCAGGCAACGAATTGGATATTAGCGCGCTGAATAATGGCACGCTCACGGTATCGGCAACGCAAGTAGATAGCGCAGGGAATACTTCAACGGCGGCAACCACATCAATCACACTTGATAACCAAGCGCCGAATGCATTGACGATCACCACGCCAATTGAAGGCGACGGTAAAGTCAATGCCAACGAGGATAACGATGTACTCGTGCAAGGTGGCGGCGCAGAATCAGGCGCAACCGTGACGGTTAACGTGGGTGGGGTTAGTACGACAACCACGGCCGACTCAAGCGGTAACTGGAGCTTGTCAGGCAACGAATTGGATATTAGCGCGCTGAATAATGGCACGCTTACGGTGTCGGCAACGCAAGTAGATGGTGTGGGGAATACCTCAACGGCGGCAACCACATCAATCACACTTGATAACCAAGCGCCGAATGCACTGACGATCACCACGCCAATTGAAGGCGATGGTAAAGTCAATGCCAGCGAGGATAACGATGTACTCGTGCAAGGTAGCGGCGCAGAATCAGGCGCAACAATTACAGTCAGTATTGACGGCGTGACGACAACCACCACCGCCGATTCAAGCGGTAATTGGACATTATCAGGCAACGAATTGGATATTAGCGCGCTGAATAATGGCACGCTCACGGTATCGGCAACGCAAGTAGATAGCGCAGGGAATACTTCAACGGCGGCAACCACATCAATCACACTTGATAACCAAGCGCCGAATGCATTGACGATCACCACGCCAATAGAAGGCGATGGTAAAGTGAATGCCAGCGAGGATAACGATGTACTCGTGCAAGGTAGTGGCGCAGAATCAGGCGCAACCGTGACGGTTAATGTGGGTGGGGTTAGTACGACAACCACGGCCGACTCAAGCGGTAATTGGAGCTTGTCAGGCAACGAACTAGATATTAGCGCGCTGAATAATGGCACGCTCACGGTATCGGCAACGCAAGCCGATAGCGCAGGGAATACCTCAACGGCGGCAACCACGACCGTCAGCTTGGATAATCAAGCGCCGAATGCACTGACGATCACCACGCCAATTGAAGGCGATGGCAAAGTCAATGCCAGCGAAGATAGCGATGTACTCGTGCAAGGTGGCGGCGCAGAATCAGGCGCAACAATTACAGTCAGTATTGACGGCGTGACGACAACCACCACCGCCGATTCAAGCGGTAATTGGACATTATCAGGCAACGAATTGGATATTAGCGCGCTGAATAATGGCACGCTCACGGTGTCGGCAACACAAGTAGATAGCGCAGGGAATACCTCAACGGCGGCGAGCACATCAATCACACTTGATAACCAAGCGCCGAATGCACTGACGATCACCACGCCAATTGAAGGCGACGGCAAAGTCAATGCCAGCGAGGATAACGATGTACTGGTGCAAGGTGGCGGCGCAGAATCTGGTGCAACAATTACAGTTAGTATTGACGGCGTGACTAAAACCACCACCGCTGACACGAGCGGTAATTGGAGCTTGTCAGGTAACGAACTAGATATTAGCGCGTTGAATAATGGCACGCTTACGGTGTCGGCAACACAAGCTGACAGCGCGGGGAATACCTCAACGGCGGCAACCACATCAATCACACTTGATAACCAAGCGCCGAATGCACTGACGATCACCACGCCAATTGAAGGCGACGGCAAAGTCAATGCTAGCGAGGATAACGATGTACTCGTGCAAGGTGGCGGCGCAGAATCAGGCGCCACCGTGACGGTTAACGTGGGTGGGGTTAGTACGACAACCACGGCCGATTCAAGCGGTAATTGGAGCTTGTCAGGCAACGAATTGGATATTAGCGCGCTGAATAATGGCACGCTTACGGTATCAGCAACGCAAGTAGATAGCGCGGGGAATACCTCAACGGCGGCRACCACATCRATCACACTTGATAACCAAGCGCCGAATGCACTGACGATCACCACGCCAATTGAAGGCGATGGCAAAGTCAATGCCAGCGAGGATAACGATGTACTCGTGCAAGGTGGCGGCGCAGAATCAGGCGCCACCGTGACGGTTAACGTGGGTGGGGTTAGTA
>NZ_LHPH01000038.1:0-13892 GCF_001298125.1 Pseudoalteromonas porphyrae
ATTGAAATTTGTTCAATCTAGGGGCGATTTAATCGCGGCGCGAGGTTTGTAACCTAGCGGGCTAAGTAAAAACCGAGCAACAAAGAGTCAATCGCCCCTAGGAAGAACCCTTTGGGCAGCGCATGTTTGGCATTTATACTGCGTTATCGCCTATTTATGGGGAACAACCACACGACATAGGCTCTGCCTTGCCTAAATACCAAACATACTGCTGCAAAATCAATCACGAAAGGTCAACACGCCCTAGTTATAGCGCAATTTTTTTATCATTAAATAGACCCCATATCTATCCCGATTGGTATTTGGCATTCAACAAAATTGAATGCCATTTAATATAAAAACTAACTTCAATCGATTAGTCTATTAGGCTTACTTCACATTGATAGGTGTTATCACCAACAGAGAAACTACCTTTACCATTGTATTCATTGTCAACGCCAAAGCTTGCGGTAAATGGAGACTGGTAACTACCAATTGCCGGTGGTGGGAAAGATACAACGGCTTGGCCTGTTACAGCACCCACTTTAGTGACACCATTAAAGCCAGTTGCATGCATATGTCCTGATGCACTGGATGTGAAATGAGGTGAATGCTGCGTCCCTTCTTGAATGCTCCCATTCGCTCGACCATTTAATGAGCCTGTTACTGGATCTACGGCAAGTTGGATCTCCATAGAACCCCCACCAACTACAGAAGATTTAAATTGTAGTTTAACTAGGTATAAGCTTTCATTAGACATTTTCTTCTTCCTTTTATATGTGCTGCACATTATTGTGCGGTCATTCATTTATCGAGGAAAAGTGTAGGAGGGGCTCAAAAAAAAGTATATTACAGCACATTACACTAAGTTAAATGTGAGTGAGGCTGGGCATTTTCGCTGTTATATTTAAAAAACGAAACGTTTGTGCAAAAAAGTATTCACAGATTGCGCTAAATATCTTTTATTATTTATTTTCGATATTAACTAATTAGGCAGCAAGACGGTTGCGATCACGCCTTGGGTTTTGTTCTTGTTTATTAAACTCAAGCTACCGTGATGTTGCTCTATTACGTTACGGCAAAAGCTGAGGCCGATGCCTTGGCCCTGTTGTTTAGTAGTGTAAAATGGCACGAATATGTTGTCGGGGTTGGCGAGCCCATGGCCGTTATCATCAATGGTGATGCAGTTTACTTTGCCTTGATTATGCACGCTCAGTGCTATTTTTATGGGCGGGATGCTTGCCTCGATGGCATTTTTTACTAGGTTGATCATCACTTGGTGAATAAACGTGCGGTCGGCCTTAAAGGTTGTGGCGTTAGTCACGCAGCTAAATTCAACATCAGGATAAATTGCACATACTTGTTTTAAAAATGCAGCCGTGTCTATTTCAACTATATTGAGCGTCAGTGGTTTATTTATATCGCCATAGCGGGTGACAAACTCATTAAGATAATTACAGCGCTCACTTATTACATTAAGCGCTTGTACCTGGCGTGGCTCGGTGAGCTTCACGGCGAGATTTTCAGCCATAGCAGTAACAGGGGTGAGTGAGTTGCGAATTTCGTGACCAAGTACGCGAATAATTTGCTGCCATGCTTGCAGTTGGTTTTCGCGAAGGGCTGAGGTGATGTCGATCATAACAATAAGCTGATGACAGCTGCCTTGCTCTATAAATTCACTGTGACGTATTTGCCATTGCTGGGCTGTAATAACATCGCTAAATTGCCAATGTGCGCCTTGTTTTGTAAGCCCTAATTGTTCTGCGCTGGTGTAGCGTAAGGTTTGCCATTGTGTCTGTTTAAATTCACTAAACGCATTATTGGCATAGCTGAGTTTATTGTGTTGATCGAGCACCATGATCGGCACATTAAAATGCTCAATTAATTGATACACCAAAAACACATGCTGATCGTAGCGCGACTTCTTTTTAAATAACTCTTCACTTAACTCAATCAAGCTTTGCTGTAATTTGTGAATACTCCCTGCCTGATAGCTGGGCTTAACGAGTTGGTTGTAATCTTCGTTTAAAATGGCATCTAAGTGGGCGTGATTGCGGTTAAAGCTGTTGATCACTTTTTTGTAGGTACGAGTAAACAGTTTAAGGTAAATAGCTAAAAATAGACTTGAAATAACGGTAGAAGTAACAACAGATAAAGCAAAATATTGGCCAATAAAATAGCAACCCAACGCCGCTAAAGTGCCACTTAACAGTGCAAAGCCAATTAAGCTGCGTTCAAGCGATGAGTGATAAAGGCTATTTATTTTTATACCGTTTGTTATCCAGTTTTTCATACAGTGATACCGTATTTCTCAAGGCGACGATACATAGATGATTTGCCTAAACCTAATAATTTTGCGGCGTTAGGAATATGCCCCTGAGTTTGTTTTAGCGCTAAATTAATTAGTTGGCGCTCAGCGTGCTCTAGTGTCATTAATGGTAATGTGTTACTGCTTTGATTGCTTTGTAAATTTAAGTCATTGGCGGTCAATGTATCGGTTGCTGCTAGTAATATTGCCCGTTCAATCACATGGCTTAACTCGCGTACATTACCTGGCCAAGGATAGTGGTTTAATGCCTGTTTAGCGCATTCGCTTAGGGTAAGCATAGCGCTTGAGTATTTTTTAGCATGTAAATTTATAAAGTGCTCGCACAAAGGCACTATATCTTCCATTCGTTCACGCAGTGGCGGTATAACAAACTCCAACGTGTTTACCCGGTAGTATAAATCTTCTCTAAACTGACCTTGTTTTATCAGTGTGGCAATATCGCCATTGGTGGCGCTTATTAAACGTACATTGGTTTTTTTAGTTTGACTCGCGCCAACCATCTCAAACTCTTGGCTTTCGAGTACCCGCAGTAATTTTGCTTGCTGTGGTAGCGGTATATTGGCTATTTCGTCTAAAAATAAACTGCCGTTATCGGCCAGTTCAAAGCGGCCAATGCGTTCATTTTTAGCATCAGTAAACGCACCTTTTTTATGACCAAACATTTCGCTTTCAAATAATGATTCAACAATAGCCCCCATATTCACCGCAATAAACGGTTGTGTATGGCGCGTAGATTGCTGATGAAGCCATTGTGCTAATTGGCTTTTACCCGTGCCATTTTCACCTGTTAGTAAAATGTTGGCATCGGTTTTAGCTACTTTAGCTAACTGACTTATCAGCTGTTGCATCGCGTGTGACTGATACACAAATGTAGGCGAGGTATGATCGTTAAGCTGTTGCTGCAATTTTTGGTTTTGTTTATTTAACTTTTTAAGCGTGAGTTGCTGATCGAGCAATTTTAATAAACGCTGGTTTTGCCATGGTTTTTCAATAAAGTCACATGCACCTAGTTGCATAGCGCGCACCGCCAGATCGACGCTCGACCACGCAGTCATTGCAATGACGGGAATATCTAATTGTTGTTTATGTAAGTGCTGTAAAAATGCCATACCTTCGTTACCTGAAGTGGTGTCGCGGGTAAAATTCATATCAAGCAAAATAAGGTCAATCGCTTGGCTGTCTTCAATTAGTGTGTGTGCTGTAAAAGGCGAGTCGCATTCGAGCACCTGATAGCCGTTATCTTCTAAAATAAAGCGCGCGCTTAGGCGGATTTCAGGGCTATCTTCGATGATCAAAATAGTGGCAGACATAAACTTCCAAATAGGTGAATAAGCGCAGGATGATTGTAGCGTATAGCGATTTCTATGCCAGTGATTTTATTTTTGTATTTCAGCTTGTTAGTTATTTAAAGATGATCAGTCCCTTTTAAGAAGTAACAACGATGAGAGTAAGCGCCTGTGAAACACCCAGCGGGTTGGTTTAAAAGCGATTTATACTGCGTTACTTTTATAAGGGAATGATTTTAACAAGGGAACAACCATTATTTGCAATCAATGCCTTGCCTGAATCGCTTTTAACTCCAACTGAAACTGTATCTTGAGGTGGCTTGGGTATATAAGGTTTTTTAGTCCGATTATGGACTATTTGAGTCCGGTTTTGGGGTTGCTGTTTTGAGCATATTGAAAGCGCTAGACCATGGCCAGTTTCAAACTGGTACTGGGTAGTCCGGTATCGCAGCTCTATAAGGTTTTTTAAATAATGTAAATTTATAATGCTATGTATTTATTAGATTTTAATGTTGGCATGTGTTTCGCAATAGCTTAAACATACAAAGCATAACGCGGTGAAATATGGACATAGCAAAAACAAAAGTAGTAAAGCAGTTATCGCTTTGGCATAAGTTAATTTTACTACTGGCTATTATTTTAATTGCAGGAGTGATTTATCAGCGCAGTAGCCAAGTAGGGGTGTCTGTGGCGCGCAGTAATATAATTGTCGCTAATGTACGTCAAGGCGCGCTTGCGGTTACAGTTACAGGTTATGGCGAGCTTAAATCAGCGCAGCAGCAATTGCTAACGGCAAAAACACCCGCCACAGTACAGGCTATTTTATTAAAGCCCGGTGCAATTGTGACCAGTGACTCGGTAATAGTGCAATTAGCCAATCCAACACTTGAGCAGCAACTTGAAAGCGCCCAACAAGAGCTTAATAAACTCAACGCTAATTTACGCCAGTTAAGGTTAAATAATACCCGCGAACTTTTAAATGAACGCTCTCATGTAGCACAAAGCCATGCCGCTTACGAAAATGCTAAATTACAATTAAAAGCTGAAACAAGTTTAGTTGAGCAGGGTATTGTTTCAACGCTTAATTATCAACGTAGCGTGCTAGACGAGCAACAACTGAGTCAGCAATTAGCGATCGCCAAGCAGCGTGCTGAGCAACTAAAAGCCGTGCATATAGAGTCTGAAAAAATTCAGCTTGAGCAAATAAAGCAGCAACAAGGTTTAGTGGGTATGGCACAAACACAATTGGCTAACTTATCTGTGGTGGCTGGGATGAATGGCGTATTACAGCGCTTACCAGTAGAGCTTGGGCAAAGTGTAAACGCAGGGCAAGAAATTGCGCTTATCGGCTCGGTTGATTCACTCATTGCGATTATTCAAGTACCACAAAATCAAGTGGATGATATTCGATTAGGGCAGCTAGCAGAAGTAGATACACGCCGCGGTATAGTAACGGCAAAGGTAGCACGTATAAGCCCTGTGGTGATCAACAATACAGTAGAGGTAGAATTATCTCTGCCTAAAGAACTTCCTGAAAATGTCAGGCCGCAATTAACAGTTGATGCCAATATTAATGTCGCGCAGCTAAAAAACGTGACTTATATTGAGCGCCCAGCAAATGTAAAACCGCACACTGAAACAGCGCTGTATCAGGTAAACGCACAGCAACAAAGCGCACGCTTGGTTAATATAAAATTTGGCCGCGAAGCTGGGCGCTTTATCGAGATACTTAATGGCGCAAAGTTAGAACAACAACTAATTATTTCAGATTTAACCAACCTTACTCGCAGCAATAGCGAAATCTTAATTAACTAATGAACAGGATGAAAATAATGACAGAGCAAAAAATAACGCACCCCCAAGCCGATGTCGTATTAGCAATGAAGGGCATTAGTAAGGTATTTGAAACCCAAGAACTACAAACCTACGCACTGCGCAGTATTGATTTGTGTATTTATCGTGGTGAATATTTGTCGATATCGGGACCATCTGGCTGTGGTAAATCAACATTACTTTCACTATTGGGCCTACTTGATATGCCAACCAGCGGCGAGTATTTAATTGAAGGGAAAAACGTGTCGGCGCTTTCGCTTAATCAAGCGGCTGAAATTCGCAATGCAAAAATAGGGTTTATTTTTCAATCATTTAATTTAATTGACGAGCTAAGCGTGTTTGACAATGTGGCGTTACCACTGCGTTATCATCACTCTAAACCAAACAAGCAAGTAATTGCTGAAAAAGTAAAAGCGTGCCTTGAAAAAGTAGGGCTGGGGCATCGTATGAGCCATAAACCGAATCAGTTATCGGGCGGTCAGCAACAGCGCGTGGCGATTGCGCGGGCGTTGGTGGCCCAACCCGCAATCCTGTTAGTGGATGAGCCAACGGGTAATTTAGATTCAAAATCGGGCGACCAAGTAATGCAAGTTCTCAGTGAGCTAAACGCTGCAGGTACCACTATTTGTATGGTCACACATGATCCGCGTTACGGCGATATGGCCACTAGGCAATTAAAGTTATTAGATGGCGAAATGCTCGGTGCAGTAAATACCAATGAGGCGTTAAGCGCATAATAAACAGCTAATTTAGTGAGAACTTTATGCAATACTTTTTGCAAACAGCGTGGCAAAACCTAAAACAAAAACCACTGTTAAATACCAGTTTTGTATTAACGGTAGGCTTAACACTTGCGGTACTTATTTGTGTTATTACTTTGGCGTATAACGTTATTTTAAAGCCATTACCGTACCCAGAACAGTCGTCACTTTATAAAATAGAACAACAACAAATAAAGCAAAATGGCGCAATTGATAATAGTGCATTCACTTACCCAGGTGTACTTGATATTTATAATAATCAAAGTGAGTTTGGTGTGGCAGCCCTTAATTATTATGACGAGGCTATTATTAGCTCGTTGCCAAACCAGCCTAAAGTTTTTGTGAGTTATGTTACCCCGCAGTGGTTTGACTTACTCGGTTGGGAAATGCACCTAGGGAGCCCTTTAAGCGTAATAAATGACACGACCGCTTTAGATCAACAACGGCCTCAAGCGGTGATTAGTTATCAGTTTTGGCAGCAACATTTTGCTGCAAATACCGACGTGATAGGCAAAACCTTAAGCGTTGGAGGGAGCCATTTTAGTGTCAGCGGTGTACTTGACGAGTTTGCTCATGAACCGCAAATGCACAGACCTTCACAAACACGAGAGGTATGGCTGCCGTTTAGTTATAACCCACGTAAAGATCAAACGCAGAGCTGGGCTGGTATCAGCCCAATGATAGCTATGTTAGCTAAATTAAACACTAATATTGACCCTGCACAACTTGCTTTAAAGCTTGCACAGCGCGCTAATCAACTATGGCTGCCACAAGTGACCGAGCGTGCCTTTTTAAAAGGTTGGCAGCTTAATATGCAAGTAACGCCATTACACACAGTTATTTTAGGCGACAGTAAAACTATTTTACAGGTGCTTATTGCAGCATCTGTGGGTTTACTACTGATTGCCTTAACAAACGTAGCTAATTTATTGTTAGCTAAATATCAGCTGCAAAGTCACACTATTGCTATTCATCATGTTGTTGGGGCAAAAACACAGCACATTTATATGCGTAACTTAGTGGATATTGTGACTTTGTTGATCATTGCTAGTTGCTTGGCGTTAGTACTTGCACAATTAGCGTTAAT
Source organism: Pseudoalteromonas porphyrae (assembly GCF_001298125.1). Taxonomy (NCBI): domain Bacteria; kingdom Pseudomonadati; phylum Pseudomonadota; class Gammaproteobacteria; order Alteromonadales; family Pseudoalteromonadaceae; genus Pseudoalteromonas; species Pseudoalteromonas porphyrae. Next base: position 7,276 of record NZ_LHPH01000038.1, read on the forward strand.
GCTGATAAAAGCACAGTTTGGCGAGTTTTTACCAAGAGTGAATGAGCTTGCGCTCGGCTGGGTTTCTTATTTTACAGTTGTATTATTTGTGGTGTTTACCGGTGTTATTTTAGCAAAGGTGAGTACGCCACATTTAAATTATGGGCAGCTACAATCACAATTGAGTGGCTCAGGAAAAGGGCAAAGTAGTCAAATTAACAACGTCAAACGCCAAGTATTTATTGTTTTACAGATCACTTTTGCCAGCGTGCTGATGTTTGCATCAACACTGGTAATAAACGACGCGCTTAAAAAAGTAAATCAACCACTGGGTTTTGCTGTGGCTGATCGTTATAGCTTATCGGTAGAAGCCGTAGGCGCGCAGCCAATAAGCCGCGAGCAAAGTAAAGAGTTTGTACAAGCAACAGTTAACGCACTCAATAGCCTAGCGGGTGTAGAGGTAGTATCGCGGGCTCGCTCGCCATTTGCACATCATTGGGGCTGGCCAATAAACGATGTAAAACGCCAAGAGCGATACACCAGCTTTATAAATCTAGCCGACGAACACAGCTTTTCATTACTTGATTTACCACTGCTTTCTGGGCGTAACTTTAATTACCAAGAGCTAGTAGACGGCGATTCAGGCATTGTTATAAACCAATCGTTTGCTCATTATCTAAGTCCAGAAGGCAACGCCGTAGGCACGCGCATTACACCAACACAGCGTGAGTTTACAGTGATTGGTGTGGTTGCAGACAAACACTTACCTAATGTTGATGGCGAGCGATTTGTAATGTATCAAGCCTCAAACCCTGGGGCACTTAATTTTTTAATTAAAACGAAAGCAGGACAAACAAATACCGAACAAACAAATACCGAACAAACAAATACCGAACAAACAAATACCGAACAAACAAATACCGAACAAACAAATACCGAACAAACAAATACCGAACAAACAAATACCGAACAAACAAATACCGAACAAACAATAACAAGGCAACAGCTATTAAGTGTGCTTAATAACATTGATAGCCGCTTAGCAATTAGTGAATTTATAAGCCTTGAACAGCAACATGCGCAGCAGCTTAGTCATAGCAAACTTGCGCTCTATGGTGCAATTAGCACCGCCGTAAGCGCACTGTTTATTGCCGCAATTGGTTTGTATGGTGTGCTAAGTATTAGCTTACAAATACGGCTTACTGAAATTGCTACGCGAATGGCTATAGGTGCTAAGCCTTATCAGGTTGTGCTATTAATGCTGTTTGATCATGCCAAGTACCTGCTGTTTGGCTTTGTGAGTGCCTTTACCATTGTGTTAGCTATTGTGTTTACAAAAATAGGAATTTTTAACTTAACCACAGTCTCGTTAGCAAACCCATTAAGCGCTGCTTTAGGCGGGTTTACTTTACTGGTTATTACCTTACTAACTTTTATGACTATTGTGTTGGTAATGCAAAAATACGTCACTAAGCCGGTTAATCAATTACTAACGGGGGCACAATAATGAGCTACAACCTTAAAAGTGCCGTTGCTAATTTAATAAATCATCGGGTTTATAGCCTAAGTGTCATTACAACATTAAGTGTAGTGTTAGCTGCACTAATTACCGTACTCACACTGGCGTATATTATGCTGTTAAAACCGCTACCGTATCCTGACCAAGCGCGTTTAGTTAAAGCTGAGTACGCTCAAATTGACCAAACAGGCACGCTCAATACCCGCGCTTTTAATTACCCAGCACTAATTGATTTATATAAAAACCATAATTTATTTGAGCAAGTGGCATTGGTGTATTACGGTGAACAACGCTTAGATGATGTAGCGGGCTTACCCATAGTAAACACCTCATTTGTTACCCCGCAGTGGTTTGATATGTTTGCTATTAAGCTGCATTTAGGGCGTGGTTTTACGCAAACTGAAGCCCTTGATAGCTTTAACCCCGTTGCAGTTATAAGCTATCAAACTTGGCAAAATGACTTTGCCGGCAAAGATAATATAATAGGCCAAACACTGAGCGTAGGTGCTCAGCAGTTTAAAATTATAGGTGTGGCAGCGGCTGATTTTAAATCGCCTGCACTTATCAAAACGGGGCAAACGACCGCTGTGTGGCTCCCGTGGGATTACAATTTAACCTCAGCAGAAGCTAAGCCGTTTTGGTGGAACCGTTATTCGCGCAGTCATTTTGTAGCCAAATTACCAAGTAATATAAGCCTTGAGCAGGCAAGTAAAACGTTATCGCAGTATGTGGATAACGTATGGCAGCAGCATATTGATACAGAAGCATTTTTTGCAGGTTGGTATATCGAGCTTGAGCTAAACACCTTGCAAACAGTGATTTTAAAAGAAACGCCACAAAATATTTATTGGCTTATTTTAGCCGTTGCGGGTTTGGTTATTATTGCCTGCGTAAATATTAGTAACGTGTTTATAGTACGAACAGCAGCGCGCAAACATACATTAGCACTGAGTGCGGCACTGGGTGCAACACGGCTTACTTTGTTTAAGCAATTTTGGCTAGAGGTTGCCTTACTCATTGCTTTGGCAAGTAGCATTGGGCTTGCGCTCGCGGCGGCTTTTTTAGCAACCTTAAGCGATTTTGCCATGGCAATATTACCGCGCGCTAATGAGCTTTCTATCAACGCAGTATCATTTCTTATCACATTGTTTAGCGGCTTAATATTAACCACGTTGTTCGCCTTTTTATGTACGCGAATTATAAATTATCAACAATTAATTGGCGGTTTAAAATCAGCAGGTAAAGGTACAGCAGTACAGGTAGGTAAGCGCGTATGGCAAGGCTTGGTCGCCTTTCAAGTAGCGGTGGCGTGTACATTATTATTTATTAATTTTTTAGTCTTTAACGTGAATAAAACCAATATTGACGATGCTTTTACAGTGCCACTTGATCAACTAATCAGTCTTGAGGTTAATTTAGCAAGCCATGTAGCGGCAGATAGAGAGCAAGCAAATCAATTATTAAATCAAGTAGCTAACGAGATTGCTTTATTACCCGAGGTTAGGCAAGTAAGTCGTTCATCATCACCGATTAACGATAATTTAATTACTTGGTCATTGGTTGAGGTGGTAAGCAATCAAAGCGTACTACCCTATGGTAAATCAGTTGATGCACAGTATTTTTCATTACTTAAACAACCCGTGTTACAGGGGCGAGGTTTTACAAACGAGGATACTAAAAGCAATACAAAGGTCATTATTATTAACGATGTGTTTGCAAAGCAGTTATCGCCAGATGGCAATGCGTTAGGCAAGCGGCTAAGTTTTGATATGACCTCAGGGCGCGAGAATGACCTGACAATTATAGGCATAGTCAAAGCAATGCCCATTCCTGGGCAAAGTAAGGCACAACCAAAAGCGTTTTTAGCACGTAAAGGCTATCGTTCATTTATTGTAGCGCTTAAGCAGGGCCAGCAATTAACAAAAAATACGCTTAATACGTTATTGCAAAATAGCAACTCAGGGTTGTCGGTGCATCAGTTAGAGCCGTTAAATGCACAGCGCGACACGGCACTGTTTCGCCATTATGTGGTATCGGCGACAACGTTGATGATTATCGCAGCAACCATTGCCCTAACCAGCATTGGTTTGATAGGCATTATGCGTTACTCGGTATTGTTACGCCGCGCTGAAATAGGCATTCATTTATGTATTGGCGCAAAGCCACTGGCATTGTTTTTGTTGGTATTTAAGCAAAATGGCAGCGCAATAATAGCGGGCATAATACTGAGTATTACGTTACTGCTGACCTTACAGCAACCATTGCAATTCATTGCTGGTGGCATACCACAAATTATACAGTTTGGTATGTTATTTATGACGTTATTGTTTGTAATTAGCCTCGGTGCACTAGCGTGTTACTTACCTTTAAATGCCCAGCTAAAACGCCCTGCAATTTACGGTGTGCAAGGGCGAGCTGAGTAATGTAGCTGCTCAACAAATAAAAGAGTAACAAATAAAAGGGTAGTCATAAAAAGGCAGGTAAAGTGAACCTGCCTTTTTTGTTTTTTAAAATACGTCGCACCCTAAAATATTACTATTCAAAGCATCCGCATAGGTTGAGTTGAGTACCACTAAACCCAACGAAATTCACAACAAACTATCAAAGTAACTAAACAAAGGGGCAAGTGATCTGCCCCTCTTTTTTCTTGAAATGAGCGACTTAACTTCATACCTCAAACCATACTCTCCCAGAATGTTTTACCGCTTTTCGAATTAAATAAAGCTTAACAGACATTTTGAATGTGAAGAGTACGGCGCATTTTTTGTATCACTAAAACAAGGGTAAATCGTACCCTTAATAGGGGGGGGGCGATTTCGATACTAAAATTCTCGGTATGTAATTAGTTTTAATTCTCGCTTTGTATTTTGCGCTGGTCGTAACTTATTGATTTTATTTTAATGTACGTTATTTATTCTCGGTTAACAAAAATGTCAGTTCTTGATTAAGTAAATTCTCGGTATGGTAGTGCTAATTTTTGTTGTCATCGTCATCATAAATTAGTAAGTTAATAATATTATTATAAATTTTAATGCGTATTTATGTGAGTACGGCCACTTTTAGCAAAGTGTTTATCGGTATTCTTGGTAAAACGCTGTTAACTATAAGGGGTTCTAGTTGGGCACTCGTATTATGAATTTCATTGAGAAATCCAATAAGGTATTACTATTTATCGCAGCGATAATTGTAATTATTGCGATAGGTAAAAACATCATCAAGGATCTACTAAGAAAAGATTACTCTGAACCAACGGTTCAAGTTATTGATCATGATGATGCGCAAAAAGAACACCAAAAACCAAAATTAGAAAAAAGATATGTAGGTCAAATAAAAGACGTACATTTATTAGAAATAACCTCAGATAAAATAGTGGAAGAACAATCTTATAGTGCCAATGCGGAAATGATAGTTGTTTCATCATCATTAAGTTTAAGCAGCAACGCAGTTAATTTAATGTTTACTAAGGTTGGTGAAAAAAATAATTTATTATTTTCGAGCAATGCACTAATTGTTGAGTTTTCTCCAACTCAAGAGAAGGAAACTCAGTACCGAAATATTCTAAGTAAAAACATATATTCGGTAGCAAAAAAAGACACTAATAAAGATGGTTTCTTAAACCAATATGATAAAAAAGAGTTATTAGTATCGGAGTATGATGGTTCTAAATTAACATCAGTTATGGAAAATATAGAAGGCTATCAAATTATCAATAATAATCTTGTTTTGGTTTATACGGCTACAGAATACGACACGATTTATTATACCTTTAATGTTTTATCAGGTGAGTTACTCAAGCTTGATACAAATTTATAGCTAACAAGCTGTTAAACAAGGACAAAAAACAGTTGGCTTTTGCTCCATCGTCGCTTATTTTAGTCAACTATTTTATTGCCTGTTAACAGGCCGTTGTGGCTGTAGAATTACTCTTTTTTAAGAAAAACAGCCTGCTTTATGGGTTCCAAATGCATTACCTAATGCTTTAAAAACGCTTAGAGTTAATTATAGGAGCTCGTTTTTTAATTGAATTTGGCTGTTAGAGTTATTCTACAGCCTCGTTATGCTTACAGGAGTTAATTTTGAGAATTGCTGCAATACTTGGTTTGGTTTTCTTCTTGATGTCATGTTCTACGCTAAATGTTTCAGGAAAGATGGACTTTAAAAATGAGACATATACATCTCCAAATAATGAATTTATTGTAGATTTACCTGCGTTGATTCATCCAAATGCTAAAGATACAGTTTATCTCAATCAATTATTCGTCGATTTTTTCATTGGTTCAGGTTACTGGACTCCTCAAGGGTTACACACTATTGAGTGGGTTACACTACCCAAAGAAATGACAACTGAGCAATTTCAAAAAGTTCTTCCCGACATTGTAAATGAACACTCTCAGAAAAGGTTTAGCTCTACTGGCCAGTTCAATGTCATAGAGCAGCGAAATTTGCCTGATTCTACCTCTCACAAATTCTTAGCTAAGGGAACTTACCAAAACGTAGCTAGCACGTGGATATGCACCATTAAACTATATAAAAATAGAATTGCGTTTATTTCAAAAGTGTTACCTTTGGAAAACCCGAAGCCGATTACTAAATTGGACGAAAATACAGATGGTTATAGCCAATGGGTGGAATCTTTCAGGGTGCTGTAAGCATAATCGGGTAGCCGGAGGTCTCTAACCTCCAGCCCCCACACCACCCATCATGCGCTTTTTATTAACAGGAAGCGCAATGGGCGGTTCATCTCCCGTAATGAATATTGATCCAAATATCTTTCAATGATACTAAACCTTGTGACGCTAAGTAGTCATTGCCTAGCGCAATGTTAATTCCTTTTGTTTTTGAGCTTCTACAAGGGCCTTTGCTGGCAACAAAGATCCAACAAAGATGACACCCATCCTAAAGTTTGTATTTTCTATATTTTGCACTAACTTTTAATTAGTGCAAAAAACAAACAGGGTGTAATATGGCAATCGCAAGAAAGCGTCAAATAAGTTTGGTTGATACAAAATACTATCATTGTATTTCTCGCTGTGTACGCCAAGCATTTTTATGCGGTGAAGACTGTTTTACAGGGAAGTCTTATGAGCACCGCAGAGGGTGGGTTGAAGAGAAGCTACTG
>NZ_LHPH01000039.1:0-10089 GCF_001298125.1 Pseudoalteromonas porphyrae
CTAAACCACACGCTTGTGCGTGTTTTCTCAATGGCTTCCTGAAGGTCGATGCTGACATAGGTTTATCCATTAACAATCGCGAGTAAAACATCCAACCCGTTGGGTGATACATTTTCCAGTAACAACGTAATTGATTCAGTACACTATCTGATACAACTACGTAACGCGATTTATCTCCTTTACCATGTTCAATTAAAATGGTTTTACGCTGTCCATCGATGTCTTGCACTTTGATGCGCAGCAGTTCGTTAATACGTAAACCACAGCCATAACACACCGCTATTAACGTTTTCAATCGCATGTCAGTGCAGCTTTCTATAAGTCGCTGCATATCATCACGCGATAAATACGTGGGTGCGCGCAATTTCGCTTTTGGCAGTGCAATATCTAAGTTCAGTGGGCGATGTAAAATATTCTTAAACAAGAACCAAATGCTGTTTATYTGTAYTTTTTGACTCGCTCTGGAGAGCTTGCGAATGGCRGGATCTTTAAAAAAGATATTCAGCTCATCATCAGTAATTAAATCGAGTGGTTTATTAAAATAATGGCTGAGTTTAAGTAAATGCTCGCAGTAACTTTTACARGTACTTTGTGAATAACCACGGTAGGCTATTTCAGTTTTGACTTGTTCAATGAGTGTATTCATGACTTACCTCCAAGTTATGGGATAACCCCAAGGTAAGTGTGGCTCAAATGGTCAGAATAGGATCTCCGCGTAGCGGCTTAGTTCAACAATTYTATAGTGCGCGAAGGGCGGATATTTCTGCTCCGACCACACTCATATTTATACTTTATATAGTTTTAACAAATTAACTAAGATATTACTATCATTAAGTTTTCTAATATCTTTTAAACAAAGCTAAGTGGAATAATATACGCGCGTCGCTCATATCCTTGAATATGTGAGCAAACAATAGTTTGACCAATCAATTAATTATTACTCTTAGCCAATATCAATGACTATAATTTGCTCAAAGAGCTCCGTCAGCAGAACGTGTATAAAGTACAGTACTTATCTGCGTTTTTTATGTGGAACAACTTATTTTTTTATTCACCAAAGAGAACACAAAGGCGCTTCTCGCTGCACAGAGTTAGAACATTAACTCTTGTATATTTCTCTGTGATCTCGGTGTGCTCTGTGGTTAAATTCTCTTGAACCTTGAACATAGCACCTAAAAGCACAGACGCGATATAAAATCGCTGCTACTGTTTCTTCAAAATCTTATCTTTAAAGTCGAGTACTTTACCTATGCCTGAGCCGAGTTTCATTAGGCTTTGCAGTTGTTCTGGGCTTAGGCGCTGTAATTCGGCTGACCATTTGGTGACTGTTTCTAGCAAGTCGTGAATTTCATGCATTTGTTGTTGAGCAAACTTTTCATCGTCATTGGTGGCAGGCTCAATAAGGTTATCTCTTAACAGGCTTAAAGTCGGATCTATTTCACGCTTTTTACGCTCTTCAAACACGCGATTTGCCATATCCCAAATAGTACCGGCAGGTGCGTAATATTCTTTACGGTCGCCGGGAATATGTTGAACTTTTATCAAGCGCCACGACTGTAACTCTTTAATACCCATACTGACATTACCACGAGAAATACTTAAGCCATCGGCTATCTCGTTAGCTGTCATTGGCTCTTTGGTAATAATTAAAAGCCCACACATTTGCCCAATGGTACGGTTAAAGCCCCAGCGGCTGCCCATTTCACCGCAGTGCATTACAAAAGCATAATTTTTATCCGATAACGTCATGGCTTTTCAAGTTTCAATAAATAATGAAACCAATGCTAGCACGATGAAATACGATAGCAAGATTTACCCTGTGCTTTAACGTCTGTTTTTTACTGCACGTAAAATTAGCTGGTTTACGAGTAAGTACGGTTTTGCGGTGTTATTTTAGAGCATTAATACCAAAGTTTGATATGGATTAATATTTACTCATCTATTGTGGGTTATGTTGTGCAATAAGTCATAACCAAATGCATTACAACATTTTCCTAACCAACCAAGGGATGAGCATGAAAGCAGCAATCAACAACGAATATAAAGGTAAATTAGAAATTGGCCAACTCCCTATTCCAAAAGTAGGCCCAAACGATGTGCTGGTTAAAATAGCAGCATGCGGTATTTGCCATACGGATTTACACGCTTGCCACGGTGATTGGCCGGTAAAGCCAAAAATGCCATTGGTTCCAGGGCATGAAGGCGTGGGTGTTATTGAGCAATTGGGCAGTAACGTTACTCACTTAGAAGTTGGTGATAGAGTGGGTGTACCTTGGCTTTATAGCGCGTGTGGCCACTGTGAATATTGTTTAGACGGTAGAGAGACATTGTGTTTGTCACAGCATAATACGGGCTACTCTATTGATGGCAGCTACGCAGAGTATTGTTTAGCCCACGGTGATTATGTTGTTAAAATTCCAAAAGAGCTTGGTTTCACAGAGGCTGCGCCATTATTTTGCGCCGGTGTAACAACGTATAAAGCACTAAAAGTCTCGGATGCAAAACCGGGTCAATGGGTTGCTATTGTGGGTGTTGGTGGGTTAGGGCATTTGGCTGTCCAATACGCTAAAGCGATGGGTTTTAATGTTATTGCTGTTGATACAGGTAAAGAAAAACTAGCCCTAGCAAAAGAGTTAGGTGCTGATATTACGCTTGATTTTAAAGATGTTGTGCCAAGCGAGGCAATCTTTGAGCAGGTCGGTGGAGCGCATGCCGTAATTTGTACTGCTGTTTCTAAACCTGGCTTTGAGCAAGCGTATAAAAGTGTACGTCGTGGTGGTAAATGTGTTTTGGTCGGTTTACCTCCTGACGATATGCCATTACCGATTTTTGATACTGTGCTTAATGGTGTTTCGGTTGTTGGTTCAATTGTTGGCACACGAAAGGACTTACAAGAGTGCTTAGAGTTTGCCGCTCAAGGTAAAGTAAAAGCAATTGTTCAAGAAAAACGTCTTGAAGATATTAATGAGATTTTTGATGATATGTTAAAAGGTGAAATTAATGGGCGTATCGTCGTAACAATCTGATTTTAAATTAGTAAACAAAAAGCGCACTCCCTTGTGCGCTTTTTTATTGTCATTAAATCTATAGCGTTTTATTGTCACTAAATCTATAGAGTATAGCTAAATGTTAGTTTAGCACTACGTTCTTCACCCGGCATGCCGCCTAGGAACATCGCCTTTGAATAATAAGACTTATTAAATAGATTATTAACGTTTAGCTGTAATTGCCATTGCTGTGTTTTATAGCTTAACGCAGCATCATACACTGTGTAACTTGGTACATAGCCATCTGGGATACCAAATGATGTTGAGTTTGTACTTCTATCATCTACGTACTTAATTCCGCCACTTATCTGAAGTGGTTCAGAAAGCTCAAACCATTGCGCGCTGTAAGTTACCCACGTACTTGCAGCTACGTGAGGCACACCTTTTTGACGTGTATCGTAATTTTTTGAATGTGGGTTTTTCTTATCTCGAGCATCTTGATACACACCATTGAAATTTATTTTCCATTGCTCATTGATATCGGCATTTAAATCAAACTCTATGCCGGTTGTTTGGTCTTTACCATCAAAAAAATCTTTTGGTACGTCAGGATCCGATACACCATCCTCGTAATCAGGGTTTGTGTATTGTAAGTTTGTACGTTCAGTATTAAAGACAACGAGTGATGCTAGAAGTTGGTCGTCAAGTGCTTTAAAGCGAATGCCGAGATCAGAACTTAATGATTCAGAATCATCACGATCACCTTCATTTCCAAGTACAGTCCCAAGAACAGAATAGGCTGCTCGGCCTTTTGCATGATTAATGAATAATGCAATGTTATCTGTTGGTCTATAAGTTGCCCCTAGATTATACGTTATGCCTTTATTGTCAGTGCTTTGTTGCGGTGTTGGCTCTGAAGCACTGGCACGATAACGTGCATCAACTCCAAAGTGTTCATAGGTTTGTTTTATATTATTCATGGCAACCCCAGCACGGGTTGTAATTACGTCATTTATGTACGCAACATGCTGTATACCAACGCCCCAAGATTGTACTTTTTTGTTATAGTTACTAGTCATTAATGGATCATAATCAGCGAAGCTACCCGCTCCCCACTCAGGGCTACGAATGTCTAGGATATACGGCAAGCTTCCTTGATAGATTAAATCGCCTTGCTTATTTTTAATCATTTTATCAGCGTCGTAGATAGAATGCTGTGTTAAGCGGATATCTCTGTCTTCATAGTTGGCATTGACTAAAAATTCATTGTCGATATCGCCAAGTGCAAAGTCATAACGTAAATCGACAAAGTACTGTAAGGATTTTTCGTCAGCTTCTACTTGTCGATATTCTTGGCGTCGAGCAGCAAACGGGTAAAGTACGTCATCAATCACTAATGGAGCACGCGGATCTGCGTTAATTATATTTCTTCTATTCCAATATACATAATTATACGCGCCTGTTTGACGGGCAAAGCTGGTTGTGAAATTACGATACTGGAGTTGTTGATTTAAAAATAAATCGTCAGTTAAAAAATAGTTATGACTTAATTTAAAACGCAGTTCTTCACCTTCATTATCTTTTGCCATTGGTGAAATTATGCCGTTATGGCCAAACTTATAGGGTGTTAAGCCATCAGAGCCAGCAAGAGAGTCCGCTAGTTGTTGACGTTGAGCGTCAGATAATTGCAGCCCCGCAGATGTTGGGTGGTTTACTAAGTCATCTCCCGTTATTTGATCTGCTGTTTTGCCACCTACGGATTCAGCGTTGTAAATCCTAATAGGGTGCCCGATTGAATCAACAGCAAGTGCGTCTTTAATATAGGCCCCAGAAATTAAAAAGTCTTGTTGATCATTTAATACGTATTTAAGCGAGGCATAGATTTCATCACGGTCATCTTTTAAATCACGATACCCGTCGCTTCGCGCTGTTTTTATATTGATACGGTATGCAAGATCATCCGTTATTGCATTCGTACTATCAAACCCAAGTGAGTAAGTATCCCATTGACCAATTTCGGCAGTAATTGTGTGTTGCTCATCAAACTTTGGTTTTTTCTCAATAAGATTAATTACACCACCAGCGCTGCCCATACCATATAAACCTGTAGCAGGGCCTTTTAAAATTTCTACCGATTCTACGTTTGAAAGTGAGCGTGTAGGGTTAAATGTATTCCCTAACCCTGCACCGCCATACATGCCATCATAGGTATAATTTGCACCAAGGCCACGAATAACTAAATTATCGCCAATACCATAATTGTTACCTGCTTGTGTTGCGCCACTTATATTACGTGCTAAGTCTTGTAAATTATCAACGCCTTGTGAATTAATAAGGGCTAGATCAACGACAACGATTGGCGCAGGCGTTTCCATTAGTGACATGTCAGATTTTGTGGCTAACCCTGAATTTAAAATTACGCGATTTTGCTTTTCATACACAGTTATGTGCTCAAGATCTGCTTGTTCGGTTGCAAAAGCAGTATAGGATGATAAACAGGCTAACGAGATAAGTGAGAATTTAAACATTGTAATAATAAGTATCATTTTGAAATTTAAGGTAATGATAATGTTTGTTATTTGTATTACAAGGTAAAATTGCCATTCACTTAAAATTAGTTAAATGTGAAACAATCTTATTATTATTCGTTTCTTTGTGGTTTACATAGTAACAATTTATTCAACTAATAGAGGTGTAAGAAAATAAAAGTTCGAAATAAAGCGGGCCAACCATTGTGGTTAACCCATAATAATTAATAAACTGTGCCTGCTTTCATTACAAAGCTAACATTTTCAAGCAATGACACATCATTTAATGGGTTTCCTTTTACGGCAATTATATCTGCTGCAAAGCCCACTTTTAGTTGACCAAGCTGATCCTCAACCTTTAATAATTTTGCGCTATTGATTGTTGCAGACTGTATTGCTTGTAATGGGGTCATGCCAAATTCAACCATACGAGAAAACTGTTTTGCATTATCACCATGGGGGTAAATAGCAGCGTCTGTACCAAACACCATATTAACGCCAGCATCAACTGCGCGCCTAAAACTATCTCTTTGCCTTTTTGATACTTGACGCTCTTTTTCTAAGTTCTCTTGTGCAACACTATTTTGCTCACCATAAGTGAGCGTATATTCGGTGTTATAGATGTCCATTGAAAACCAAGTTCCGTGTTTTTTCGCGAGCTTAATTGCTTCATCGTCAACAAAGCTAACATGCTCAACACTATCTACACCTGCTTTAATTGCTGCTGTAATTCCACTGGTACCGTGCGCATGCGCTGCGACCGTTAAGCCTCGCATATGGGCTTCGTCCACAATTGCTGTCATCTCTTCAAGCGAGTATTGCTGAATGCCGACTTTAGTGCCTTTAGAAAATACCCCACCAGTGGCACAAAACTTAATAGCATTTGCACCATATTTTATGTTTTCGCGTACTTTTGCTCGCACAGCCCACGGACCATCGGCAACACCTTCTGCCGTGTACTTCATCTCAGGCGGCAGGCGGTTATTATCACAATGACCACCAGTAACACCTAGCGATGGTCCTGCGGCCCAAATTCTTGGGCCAATAATGTCGCCTGCATTAATACCATCACGAACAGCAATAACACTGTAACCTTGTGCGCCGACATTACGCACGGTTGTAAAACCAGCGTTTAAGGTTTTTTGTGCAAAGTATGCAGCTTTTATTGCTTGGCGAGGGATTGATTGACCAATACGCTCACTACGAGGCACGGTAGGATCGCTGGTTAAATGCACATGCATATCCATAAGTCCTGGCATAATTGTTAACTCAGGTAATTGAATATGTTCATCGCCTTGTTGCAGCGTAGGTAAGTTTCCCGTGCTGACTTGAGTAATTACGCCATTATCAATTTGAATGAGTGGCGTGCTAATTAGCTTGCCGTTATTAACGTCAAGCATGGCTTTAGCTGTAATGTAGGTTGTTGCTTCAGTGCTAAAAGCAGATAGGCAAAGTAGGCTCAAGGGGACGCTAAGTGATAATTTATTCATTAGTTTCTTCTGATTATGTATGAATTAATTTTTAAATGTAGCAAGGTCGATTTACATTGTATACTAAACACGCTAATTCGTAGTTAATGGATTGATTAACATGCGAATAAATATCAGTTAGAGCATAATGCCTAATAAAACAGAATGGTAATCGTTTTTTACTCACAACGCGGGTTATTTATATTCAAGGATCTTCATGAAAAATTTTAAGTTAACAATGCTGGTAACGTGCGTTATAAGTGCATTATCAGGGTGTTCAAGTAGCAACAACACGGTGCAAATCACACCAAATGCGCCTAGTGCAACAACATCGCTTTCAGCACAGCAGTTAAATACATTAGTTGAGCAATATTTTGTAGAGTCACTTCAATTTAACCCATTAGGTGGTACTTTTATTGGTTATAACGAGTATAACAATCAATTTATAAATCCCATTTCTGAGCAACAACGCAATAAAATGCGCGCCTTTACTGAGGCCTATCAACAACGCTTAGTTGCGATAGACTCAAAACAGTTAACGGGTCAAGCGTTGCTTAGCTATCAAATATTGAAACGCGATTTAGCATTAAGTGTTGAAGGACAAGGCTTTCCAAGTTATTTGATCCCAATTAATCAAATGTCGGGTGCGCATAATACGTTTGCGGGTTTTGGTTCTGCGCAAAGTGCTCAACCGTTTAATAATTATCAGGATTATGAAAATTTTATAAGCCGTGCAGATGGCTTCATAACGTGGTTAGACAGCGTTGAACAAGCGATGCAACAAGGCATACAGCAACGAATAGTGTTACCAAAACCGCTAGCTGAAAAATTATTGCCGCAGTTTAAAGCGCATGTGGTTAGCGACGTAAAAGAGTCATTATTTTATAGCCCCATTAAACAACTACCAGAACAGTTTACAGCGCAACAAAAACAACAACTGACTGAGCAATACAGTGCGCTTATTATGGATCGTTTAGTCCCTGCCTATAAAAAAATGAGTGACTTTTTAGCCAATACCTATATACCTCAAAGCCGCGATTCAGTGGGCTACAGTGACTTACCAAATGGTAAAGCGTGGTATGAATATCAAATCAAGAAAAATACAACATTAAGTTTATCTGCGGATGAAATTCACACGATAGGTCTACAAGAAGTCTCACGTATTCTTAGTGAGATGAAAGCTGTAAAAAATAACGTTGGCTTTGAAGGAAGTTTAGCTGATTTTTTTACTCATTTACGTGAATCCGATGAGTTTTATTATGATACTCCAGAACAACTTATCGCAGCCTATGAAGCAGTAAAACTTAAAATAGATGCCCGTGTGCCGAGTTTATTTAATATTGCACCAAAGGCAGATTATATCGTTAAAGCTGTTGAAGATTTTCGTGCAGAATCAGCGGCAGGTGCGTCTTATCAATCACCGTCACCGGATGGTTCTCGACCGGGCATATTCTATATAAATACGTTTAATTTAAAAGCGCAGCCTAAGTTTTTACTTGAGACACTGTCTATCCATGAAGCGGCACCAGGGCATCACTTTCAAATTGCACTGCAACAGGAAGTTGAGTCGTTACCGCTATTTCGTAAATTTGGTGGCTACACTGTCTTTGCTGAAGGGTGGGCATTATACGCTGAGAGCCTAGGAAAAGAGCTTGGTTTATTTACCGATCCATACATGTGGTATGGCCGATTAGCTGACGAGCAATTACGCGCGATGCGTTTGGTCCTTGATACGGGTTTTCATGCTAAAGGCTGGACACGTCAACAAGGCATTGATTATATGCTAGAAAATTCATCTATGGCGTTAAGTGATGTGACCGCTGAGGTTGAACGGTATATTGCATGGCCAGGGCAGGCACTTTCATACAAGCTAGGGCAGTTTAAAATCCAAGAACTACGTGATTACAGTAAAAAACAACTAGGTAAACGCTTTGATATTAAAGAGTTCCACACACAAATATTAATAGATGGCGCGTTACCAATGCCAATTTTAGAAGCTAAAATAAAACGTTGGGTTAATTCACAACGCTAACGATATAAGCCGAAATAGCGCAAAGCTAATTGTGGCTTTGCGCGCGGTGCTCAATTACGTTAAAATGCGCGCCATTAGGGGCACTGAGTTATACCATGATTGAAAACCAATTTTGGCTTGAGAAATCACTTGAGCAAATGTCACAAAGTGAATGGGAAGCCATTTGCGATGGCTGTGGAAAATGCTGTTTGAATACGTTTATCGACAGCGAAGACGAAGATGATTTTACGGCGACAGATCAGCTACGCGAAGGTGAAGAGTTGATATTTACCAATATAGTTTGTCAATATTTGGATAACAAAACGTGCGGTTGCAGCGAATATGAGAACCGTCAAACACTTGTTCCTTCGTGTGTAAAATTAACCAAAGAAAATCTTAAAGATATTTTCTTTATGCCACAAAGCTGCAGTTATCGTCGCTTGCATGAAGGTCGCGGCCTTGCCTCATGGCACCCACTTAATAATAGGGGGAGTAAAAAACTTATGCATGAGCTTGGTATCTCTGTACGCGATAAAACAGTAAAAGACTGTGATGTTGAGCTTGATGATTTTGATTTATATGTAGCGCAGTGGCCTACCTTGGATTGTGATTAATGAGTGAAGTGCGTGCAACCATTGGTTTAATAAACCCAAAAAGCCCAACTAACGTTGGCGGTGTTTTACGCGCCGCAGGCTGCTATGGCGCTCAGCAAGTGTTTTTTTCGGGCACTCGCTATTTAAAAGCCAAAAAATTTCATACAGATACTAAAAATGCGCTGGAGCGAATACCACTCACCTCTGTTGAAGATTTAGCTCAAGCCAAGCCTTCAGGTGCTAAAGCTGTTGTTATTGAGTTGATTGAAGGCGCAACGCCTTTACCTGAGTTTATTCACCCTGAAAACGCTTTTTATATTTTTGGCCCTGAAGATGGTTCAATAAGTAAAGAGGTACTTAATTGGTGTGATGAGGTTGTATATATTCCAACAATTGGCTGCATGAATTTAGCGGCGACGTGTAATGTGGTGCTCTATGACAGGCAGGCAAAGCTCGGTGGAGTAGAAAGCTCTGATAAAACAATTATTGAGAGTCGCGATA
>NZ_LHPH01000040.1:0-8265 GCF_001298125.1 Pseudoalteromonas porphyrae
TATCGATGTGTAATGAGGTTGAATATCGCCCGACACACTCATGAACAAAATATTGTTCTCACAGGCCTTGGCTATTCGGCGGCTACTAATTAATCCATGCGCATAACCGAGTAAAATAATCTTTAACATCACCGTGGGCGGATACGCTGCCGCGCCTGTTTTGTCGTTGTTATACCACGCGTCAAAGCCCGACAAGTCGAGTTTATTTTCGACAATATAACAAAGCGCATAYTCAAATGTRCCYGGCAAAATTTGCTCAGAAAAATTGATAGGAATGAATTTATTTTGGCAGGATAAGTCAGGCTTGTAGTTGGCCATAACAGTTTACCGTGGGTGAATAATATCTRTTAGATCACAGTAACCCAGTGGATTCAAGGTTAAAAAGCAATCAAGTCAAATGTGCAGAACCAGTTCCTAAAAAGAGTAATTCTACAGCCACAACGCTTGCCGTAAACGGCACAAAATAGCAGGCTAAAATTGGGGGCGAAGGAACACAAGCCTGCTGTTTTGTGCCCTTGGTTTAACGGCCTTGTTAGCTTTCGCTTACACCAACTTGTTGTGCCACTTGACCTGTTAGGGAAAAATGAACCTCAATATCAGTTGGTTCAATATTTTCAATTTTATACTCACCACCCAACAGCCAAGGTTTTGTTAAGCTATAAATTTGGTTGTGTGATAATGATTTACCTGATTTTATTAAATCACCTACCATTTGAACTGCAAAGTATTCTATAACGAACTCTTTATCAGCTAACAACTCATTGAAGCCTTCAGGTGTCTCCGCTACTTGTGAGAACTCACCGCCTCCTGAGTCAAGCCACCAAACTTGGCCATTATTTATATTTTGAACAAATGCATCACCGGAAGCTGAAAGCAGTATAGGTAAATATTCTCCACCCAATAACCACTCCCATTCAGATAACAGAGAGTCTCGCTCAAGGTGCGAGAAATTTACCGTTAAGTCATTTAATGTCATCGGAACTTCCTAGAAAGCTAACGAGGCTGTAGAATAACTCTAACAGCCAAATTCAATTAAAAAACGAGCTCCTGTAATTAACTCTAAGCGTTTTTAAAGCATTAGGTAATGCATTTGGAACCCATAAAACAGGCTATTTTTCTTAAAAAAGAGTAATTCTACAGTCACAACACTTTGAATAAGCGGTTTGGCAACGTTCTTGTGACAAATCCGTCTTCATTCTTTTGTTATGTTCCGGTTTTCCATATTGAATACTGTTTGTTCCTATCTTGCTCTTTTTCCATCCTAAGCAATCTAGACTCCAATTCCCCTAAAGTAGGAAGCCCGCGCTCCAAGCGTTGTTTATCTGTTTTCGCAGACTTGTCGAAGTTTTCTAAGTAATATATTTGATAAGTACCACTAGTGTTGATTTTTCTTTTCAATTGAGTGCCCCATACCTGTGATTTATCGATCTTAAGCAGATATCTATCTTCGGCTGCGCTTGATAGCCAAACAGCATCTGAGTTGCTGGGATCCAGCTCAGATGATTTCCGAGCCAATTCCATAGCAGATTTATAATGCTTTTCATCGCTACCATGCTGCATGATAAATGCTGCGGCTAGCAACTCCTCAGCTGAAAGAACCGAGCCCGAAGCCAATATCTCTTCAGTTTTCTCCAATCGCAACTTATCGCCCGGTAGCATGACTTCATCTATATATTTCTTAATTTGTTCGCGAGGAAGTTCTCTTAACTTGGTTCTGACTGCCTGATCCTCGTCCAACATTTCTAGAAGTGATTGAGCATTAGCATTTGAGAAGAAAAAAAGGGATAAAAAAATTATTCGGTAAATCATAAACATCCTTTTAAGTTTAGGCACATAACGAGGCTGTAGAATAACTCTAACAGCCAAATTCAATTAAAAAACGAGCTCCTGTAATTAACTCTAAGCGCTTTTAAAGCATTAGGTAATGCATTTGGAACCCATAAAACAGGCTGTTTTTCTTAAAAAAGAGTAATTCTACAGCCACAACGCCGTTTTTAGCGGCAAATTGCAGTTGGCTAAAATAAGTGAGGTACGAACAAAAAGCCAACTGTAATTTGTCCGGCTTGAAAACCCTTGTTATAAGGCTTTATCTCCAGACCTGCCACCACTTCTTTTTACTTTCAAGATTTAGTTGCTTGACTCGATCGTAGCAGGCACCACAAATTAACTTTACTCCAGCAAAAGACTCAGATTCATCATTCCAATCACCGCCAGATTTATTTACCATTTCTTCGCAACCACTACACCATGAATCAGGTCGTTTGTTACCTGACTCAGGTTCTGCAGACCAAAAACCTCTAAGAATACCATCTTTAAGAGTCTGTACTGTATGCTGACAAACATATGTAGCTTGCTGCTTACCATGCTCACAACACTCTACATAATTTTCAGGTTGACTCATTCGTGGATTGCCTTATAACGAGGCTGTAGAATAACTCTAACAGCCAAATTCAATTAAAAAACGAGCTCCTATAATTAACTCTAAGCGCTTTTAAAGCACTAAGCAATGCATTTAGGGCCCACAAAACTGGCTGTTTTTCTTAAAAAAGAGTAATTCTACAGCCACAACGCCTCAATCAGCCGACGCGTTAGCGGTCGGTTGGATTGACTTGTTAACTGAAAATTGATGTAAAATTAGCATGTGAGCTGCAACACCAAACCAACCCATTGTCGGGACTGCCCATAAGCGTTGAATTAAACCGTTAAACTCCTGCGGTACAAACCCTGCGTAAATAAGCCAAAACATAAAAACGTGTAACACTGTTACCGCTACAGAAAAGCTTTCAAACAAGCTGGATTTCACAACATTCTTAAAATCTAAGGCAAAGGCTATTGGAACAATTATCATGAAAATCGATAAGTTGTAAAGAAGATGAAGTGGAGTTTCTAGTGTCCAAATACCCGCACTTATCATACTTATACCAAGTAAAAAAACCGACAAGGTGGCCGCAGAAAAACGACTTTGAGAAGTTTGATGTATACCAAAAGCAAACCCACACATTGACAAGCCAATAATGACGTCTGCTGCCCGATGAATATAAGCGAATACTGGAGCCTCCAGCGCAACATGGCTAATGCTTTTTGAAAAAAAATCGAAGTCAGGAATGATAATACCCAACCCAATATTAATTATTGAAGCCAGCCAAACTATATGTGCTTGCTTAATCATCCAGTAATTTAAATTTCGCACTAACTTTCCTTTTCAGTTAACGAGGCTGTAGAATAACTCTAACAGCCAAATTCAATTAAAAAACGAACTCCTGTGATTAACTCTAAGCGTTTTTAAAGCATTAGGTAATGCATTTGGACCCCATAAAACAGGCTGTTTTTCTTAAAAAAGAGTAATTCTACAGCCACAACGCCTTGCTAAGCGGAAAATAATGGTTTGCTATAATCGCGAAGCGATGGCCAACTGTTATTTTTCCGTTTAAGCAACTTGTTATGTGATTTTATAAGTGGCTACCTGCGTAATGGACAATTGCATCACCTAAATAATTAACCATTTCTGGGTGATACGAATTATGAAACTTTTTCATATCGTCATTTTCTTTATAAAATATTCCCATGCCTATATATGCTTCTTTGGATGGGGTATAAAAACGACAAGCTATTTCAAAGTGTTCTTTCATTAATGCTTGAACACTTTCATTATCAACGGCTGTTTCATCAACGTACTCTGCTAATTTTTTATACAGAATATCCCAGTCTTGATGGACAAGTTCTCTATTAACATGCGCCCAATTATCTGTTGTTGATAAGCTGTGAGTTTGCTCCATATTAAGAGCATTTTTACATTCAGCTAAATATTCTTTACTCAATTTATTCATTTATAGATATTCCATTAATTATATATTTATTTGCGACAAACTATCCGAATCACATAACGAGGCTGTAGAATAACTCTAACAGCCAAATTCAATTAAAAAACGAGCTCCTGTAATTAACTCTAAGCGTTTTTAAAGCATTAGGTAATGCATTTGGAACCCATAAAACTGGCTTTTTTTCTTAAAAAAGATTAATTCTACAGCCACAACGAGGCTGTAGAATTACTCTAACAGCCAAATTCAATTAAAAAACGAGCTCCTATAATTAACTCTAAGCGTTTTTAAAGCACTAGGCAATGCATTTAGGACCCACAAAACTGGCTGTTTTTCTTAAAAAAGAGTAATTCTACAGCCACAACGCCCCAATAAGGGGCTGATAATGCTTGGCTAAACTGTGTAGCGGAGCGGAACCGAGCCAAGCTGTTAGCAGTCCCGCTTGATTGCCTTGTTAGTTGCCCGCTACTATGAACCTTTATTTTTTGAAAACTAAAATGAGACTAAAAAATTGCAGGGTCAGTAACATCCCATATTTTCAGCTTAGTTAGGATTTTCGGTATTTCGTAAGTAAAAACATTTGCATCGAGTGAGGAGCTATTACACATACCAACAAAGGCTACTTGCTCCTTGGGTCTACGAATATAACTAGTACTTGTGCCCATCCATCCGCCATTGTGCAGCGTATAATTTGGCTCGATATATTGCCCGTTAGCATAAAAAGTTATTCCGTTGCTTTCGTAGGAGTGTTGGCTATTTGGTGTATTAAATTGAGTCATTATTTTGTTAGGGGCATCACCTAATTTCGGGGTATAAAAGTGATTATCCCAAATCAACATATCTTCGAGTGTAGTGTATAGACCACCGTCACCCACAACAAAAATATTTGTTTCATAACGCTTTAATCCATTATCTTTAAATGTTCTATATCCTTCGGCACGGTTAGGTACTATCTCTCGCATATCATCAGCGAAAAAAGTGCTGTGCATACCAAGCGGTTCAAAGATGTATTTTGTAGTGTACTCCCGCATGGACATACCACTGACGTTAGCTACTAACTCCGACAATAAAAAGTAAGCGAAGTTACTATAGGCTTGTTGAGTATCAGGTTGATGCTCTAAAGGAAGCGATTTTATGACATCGTAGTATTCTTCTTTGGTCAGGTAATCCTCATCACCAAGCCTGAACGGACCACCAGCGGTGGACAGTAGTGGTTTGGGTAATAGCGATTTGAGGGTATCGTAATCTGCCATTCCTGAAACGTGACCTAACATTGAGTTAATAGTTACTTTTACACCATAGTCTTTCAATTCAGTAAGATGTTTCCGTATATCATCATCAAGGTTAATTTCCCCTTTTTCTGCTAATAACAATACCGCAAACCCGGTGAATTGTTTGGATACAGATGCCATACGAAATACTGATATTGAACTGAGCGGAACCTGATGTTCGATGTTTGCCAAACCGTAGCTTTTCTTGAATAAAAATTGTTGATTCTTAATAATACCTACAGAGCACCCCGGTCCATTAGTTGGAATAGACTCTTCTGCAATTCTATCAATTTCCTTTTCCAGCAGCGTTAGTTGGGTTTCGTTTCCCATAACGCTAAATGAAAGTAACAAAATAACCCCAGCGATTCCTTGAATACTTTTATACATTAACTTTCCCTTTTTTTATTATTAACTATTCTGATAGTTGTGTAATTTCATCACTTTCCTTTACATCAAGCAGATAAATAAACTACGTAACACCTCGTAGGTTTGCTTTTTTTGTTGAACAAGTCAACAAAGTGATAAAAATAAGCAAAACAGTATGCTCACAATTATTGTTATTGGAACTGAATGACATTTTTCTAAATTCTGATTACAGCTTCTTTAGTCGCACACTGGCCTTAAAATTAATGAATTATCAGATTTTCTATTGCCAACAAGTAAATTTTTAAAGTGGTAAATCAAAATGCAATTGGAAGGTTAGGCTAGATGCAATTGAGTGGTACTAATGGTAGATATTTCCCAACCAAACTCGAAATCTACTCTTAGGGCTACTAACGAGGCTGTAGAATAACTCTAACAGCCAAATTCAATTAAAAAACGAGCTCCTGTAATTAACTCTAAGCGTTTTTAAAGCATTAGGTAACGCATTTGGAACCCATAAAACTGGCTGTTTTTCTTAAAAAAGAATAATTCTACAGCCACAACGCCGCATTAAGCGGACTAAAATTGTGGGTTATACTGCGTAGCGAATCGGAACGTAACCCACTGTTTTTGTTCCGTTTAAATACCTTGTTATACGTGTTTACCCAAGAAGATCAGAAGCATCTTCTGTAAGTGCCCAATCTTTCATATCTTGAACAATATGATTTGATAAGAACTCAAATACATCATTGTATTCTGTTTCTACAACATCCCAACTCCGATATGATTTACCTGAACCAAAAACAGGATGAAATACAATAACCTTATCAGTAATTGTGCCATCAACAATTTCTAGACCTGCAAAATCGTCATTGTCTTGTCGGCTAGCAAATACAAATACCATTCTGTTTTTTGTATCTTCGTTAGCAAAAGCCTTAGCTGCAGATTCAAATTCTGTTGAGTGAGATAAAAAATGCCAAGGACAGAAACTCTCAGTATTTTGTACCAAAAACCAACGAAGTGCGTTCGGCCAATTTGAATTGATAATTTCAGGTTTCATTTAATCCCTAGATACGTAATCGTGGTAGAGCGACCCATTACTGGGCCGACCCCACACAGATCCGGACGTGCGGAACTACCGCATCCGGCTCTTCAGTTATATATTCACGCGTGTAAATCACCACGTACTTAGTACCCGTCCACATGAATAAATCGCTTACTCACTCTTGGCCGCTCTATTGCGTAATACATTAACATCTTCTTGAAATTACTCCAATTATAACTGCGCCTTCCACTTCGCCTATTCAGCCATTTATATAAGCTGTGCAGCACATAGCTGTACAGTCTATCTAGGCTACGGCTATTGTCTGGCAGGCCAAAGTAATTTCGGWATCCCATCAGTTTRCGTTTCAGTTGGGGCATCCACGTGTTGAGCTTGGTTGACCGTTTGGCTTTGATGTATTGGTAAAACTCGCTCATGCTGGCGCGGTGCTTTTCAGCCCCTGTGCGCCGCCTAAGTCGAGGTTTTCCTTGCGCATCTTTTGCCCAGTAAAAGGCAAAGCCAAGAAACACAAATTGCCGTCTGCGACTCGGATGAAATCGACTGAAACGCAGCAGTGAGGTTTTATCCTCTGCTACCTCTAAGTTGAACCTCTTGAGTCGTTTTGGCAACACCTTGTAAAATCGCTCTGCRTCGTTGGCRTATTGAAACGCACACACAAAATCATCGGCATACCGGATGAGCATCGCGCGACCATGCATTCGAGGTTTTACTTTCTTTTCAAACCATAAGTCGAGTGCGTAGTGCAAATAGATGTTCGCCAGTACTGGGCTAATGATCCCCCCTTGCGGTGTACCGCTTTTCGGGTGTTCAAACACCCCTTCCGGTGATTTGATACGGGCTTTAAGCCATTGGCTGATTAAACTCAGCATGGCTTTGTCATCAATGCGTTGTTTGAGCATCTTCATCAGCCAGTCGTGGTCAAGGTTGTTGAAGAAGCCTTTAATGTCAGCCTCCACAATGTAACCGTATCCTTTAAACTGAAGGTTCAACGCTAAACTGTGCACCGCTTGATGAGCGCTTTTATTCGGTCGGTAGCCATAGCTATTGGGCAGAAAGTCCGCTTCCCAGATACTTTGCAATATCTGGCTCACGCCTTGTTGCACCAATTTATCATCCACCGTGGGCAAGCCCAGCGGTCGCTGTTTGCCATTTGCTTTGGGAATAAAGACACGTTTGATGTCATTGGCTCGAAAGCGCTTATGCTTAAGGGCATCGCTCAGTCGAGTAATGTTGCTAAYGAGTTGCTGCTTATAAACAGGCATGGTAATGCCATCAATACCGGCCGCAGCCTGCTTATTGAGCTGATCCCAACTTTTATACAAGCAATCTTCCCTTAGTAATCCGTATAAGTTCTGAAACCTGTGTTTGGGGTGTCGCTGTGATTTAAATGTGATCGCGTTTAGTTCGGTTATCATAGTGGTTCCAGCCCTACATTGTCCGGCCTATGTGTCTGCTAAACACGTGATATAACTGCCAGCCCCTTCGCCATGTGATCGGCTTTCCCGTCTCAAACTACTACGAGCTGGTCTGACTGCCAAAGGGTCATCGTTGGCCTTGCTTTTGGCTTAGCTTCCCTACCGCGTCCTTGCGGAACACCCTTGGCTCTCTCAAGTTCCTAATGCATCTCTTTAACCATGCCACGGCTTAATAACTCCGCTGACTCGCCACAACCTCACTCATTACGGTTGCTTTGCATGGACTTCAGTGGCGTTACAAACCTCGTCAGTCAGACTGTATTTATCGGAGCGAT
>NZ_LHPH01000041.1:0-8338 GCF_001298125.1 Pseudoalteromonas porphyrae
CGCTTGATTGGCTTGGATAACCAAAGAGTGGTAGAAGGTATTTACCATATCCAAACACTTAATAATTATATGATGCGCTGGAAGGCATGGTTAAGACGTTTTAATGGCATTGGTACAGACTACATTGAGAATTATTTAAGCTGGTTTAGGTTTATGGAAGATAACACTGAGTATTCAGATCAAACATGGATAAAAGAGGCATTATGATATGAATTTTTAATACCCACACTCAACTACAACATAGCCATGTATGGACAGTGGTTTGTGTTTTGTCCAATATTACTGATCTCTACCATTTTGGGGTATTTTTGCACTTGTAAAAAGTTAGACAAAGTTAACTAATTGTTTACAGGTGTTTATTTGAGGGCTAAGATAAATGCATTGTAATATATGGACATTTGTCGGTTTATAAAACGACAAATGTCATAGACAAAATTGTTGAACAAAGCCGCTACGCGGAGCTAGCAACCTTCAGCATAATTGCCACACTTGTCATTGGGACTTCCCCCATTTACCGGAGAAAACCAATGACCCCATTAAGACAACGCGTCATAGACGAGATCCGTTTAAGAGGCTACTCACCACGTACCGAAGAATCTTATATAAATGCACTCGCTCAGTTAGCTAATTACTACGATAAATCGCCTGACTTAATTAATAAGGAAGAGCTTGAGGCGTATTTTAGGTATGTAAACCTAACACAGCAC
This sequence comes from Pseudoalteromonas porphyrae, assembly GCF_001298125.1. Lineage (NCBI taxonomy): Bacteria > Pseudomonadati > Pseudomonadota > Gammaproteobacteria > Alteromonadales > Pseudoalteromonadaceae > Pseudoalteromonas > Pseudoalteromonas porphyrae. The sequence goes on from NZ_LHPH01000041.1 coordinate 708, forward strand.
TTGTCGCGTGCAACGATTGCAGTAAAACTCAATGCCGTTAATTTTTTATATAAATATGTACTACAGCGCTCATTCAGCATTGATATTGTATTGCCTAAAAAAGCACACAAAATACCGATACTGCTAACACGGGATGAGGTTCATCGCCTGTTTTTAAATACGGTATCTGCACAACAAAAAGTCATGCTTTGTATTTGCTATGGCTGTGGACTCAGAATAAGTGAATTACTGAATTTACGGGTTGTTGATATTGAATTTAGCCAAGACTGCCTATGGGTTAGAGCAGGAAAAGGGAATAAAGACCGTCGTGTCATATTACCTAAAAGCGCAGCAAGGCGATTAAACGCTTATATAGCAGGCTTTTCCCTTGGCAGTATACTGTTTTGTACTAATTGGGATAAAGAAAAAGCGATAGATGCAAAAACGTTTAGTCGTGGATTAAAACGTGCGGTAGCGCGGGCTGACATTGCAAAAAATGTATCCGCGCATAGTTTGCGTCACGCTTATGCTACACATCAAATTGAAGCAGGTATGCCGCTTCACCAGTTACAAAAGCAGTTGGGACATACGAGTATTCGTACGACAGAGCGTTATTTACACTGGTTGCCAGAGATGGCACATAGTAGCCATGATTTAATGGCTGCGTGGGAGGAGGATTAAGATGGCAACGACGCATCATGTTGCAGATATCTTAGCGCAACACCTCAGTAACTATAAAAAAGTCCATGCATTAACCTATCAACAACAGCGAGTGTGTCAGCACATACAGGACTGTCGAACAGTTAAGTTAGGTACTCAGCAATGGCAGTGTGATCGCTGCGAGCATAATAAAACAGTGTACTGCGCATGTAGAGATAGACACTGTCCGCAGTGCCAAGGGCATGTTAGCGAGCAATGGAGTGAACAACAAAGTAAAGATGTTATCAATGCGCCTTATTTTCATCTGGTATTAACACTCCCTCATGAACTAAATGGATTAGCAAGGCAATATCCGCGTGAGATTTACAGCTGTTTATTTCATGCTGTATGGCAAACCCTCAGTCAGTTTGCGCAGCGTAAAAAACAGTTACAAGGCACGTTAGGAATGACTGCGGTGTTACATACATGGGGGCAAAGCCTTGCTCAACATATTCATTTGCACTGTTTAATTCCAGGTGGCGTATTAACATCGTCAGGTGAGTGGCGCGGTGTTAAAAAGCCGTATTTATTTGCAGTAAAAGCCTTAGCAACCGTGTTTAGAGCAAAAATGCTAGCAGCCATTAGGGCACATAAACTAACGATACCTCAAAGCGAATTGCTCATGAAAAAATCATGGTGCGTACACAGCAAGGTGAATTTGACCGAGCCGAAAACGGTGTTGAAATACCTTGGGCGCTACACACGTAAAGGCATGTTGCATGAAGGACGACTCAAACAGGTAACAAAAGAAAGTGTCACGTTTAGCTATAAAGACTACCGAGACAGCAAAATAAAGCGAATGACATTAACGGGCATAGAATTTATCAGGCGCTATTTACTGCATGTGCTCCCAAGTGGATTTATGCGAATACGACACTACGGTTTTTTAGCCAGTGCGTGTAGAGCCAAAAAGCGGGATATTATCAGCGCACAAATAGGTAAGTATGAGGCTGTAAATCAAGGAAAGTCAGAGACACCAGTGCCGGTTAGCGTTAATTGGCCGTGTCCATCATGTAAGCAAGGGCGGCTGATACTGAAAAGCCTCTGTATAAAGGATGCAAAAATAGACGGCCTAGCGACGGGAAGCATCATAATGAATAGTGGTTAATAGTAAGTCGAACCGTTAAAAATAACTCGTTAACTAAGTTGGTGTAACAGAGGATCAGCTTAGATGTGGTGCAGCCTAAAATAAGCAAAAAAGATAACAGCAGGCAGAAACGCTATAAAAAAGCGTAGAAATGAAATTAATGAACAGTAACTAACCCGTCTAGTAGTAAAAGGGTGTCCAATAAAACTGCAATCAACGACTTCCCTAAAAAAGAGAATTCCTATAGCATTAAGCATACCAATAAAAATGTTGAGTGAGGAGTATGCTTCGTTCAACAAGGTATTTATACGATACAAACAACGTAACGTATAAATACTAAGACGTTAGTTTCCTGTCGAGGTTTCGTGAAAAAATTTGCTCTTGCTATATCAATTTTGGCCTTAGTTGTTTTCTATTTTATTCCAAAAGAACATAGTGAAATTGAAAAGTTTAGCGATAAAAATGATAGTGAAAACGCTGTTTCTAAAGACTTAAAGCGCAAAGAAAAATCAACGATTGAAACTGATATAGGTGTTAGTGAACTTGCATCCGCAGAAGAATACTTACTTGAAGCAAAAGAAATACGTCGTTGCAGCGCAATACCCAAAACTCAAGATGAACTTGATAAATGGATGAGCAAAGTAAATGAGGTGGGTGAGCCCTACGAGTATATCGAAGAGGTTTTGTCTCGTTTTGAGCGCTGTTCACAATTTAATTTTATATCTGATGATTTTGTTGAATTACTTTTTAAAGCAATTGAATTAGGTTCCGATAATGCCGTAGCAGAGTTATGGGCTGTTTCGGATAGAGAATATTTTCAAAGTAAAGGCTTAGATGAATTAAGCAGAGAAGACACAATAAAGCAAAGAGTTAAATTTAATAAATTGAAATACCGCCTTTCCGAAAGTGTTGCTTTGACTGGTGGAGAGCAGTCAATATTAAGGCTGGTAAAAGAGTATCAAAATTACGATCCTGACACTGGAAACCCAAACTATTTAAAAGTCATAGCATATGCAGACTTTGGGTTAAAAATAGTAGAGGATAACGATATTTACTTGAAATTAGATTTTATCAAGCAGCGTATTCATCAAAATATGGAATTTCAAGATATTGAACAGGCGCAAATGCTAACTGAAAAGTTGTTGAATAAGTTTGGTAAAAATGGAAACTAACAAATCACTTAAAAGGACAAATAACAGTTGGCTATTTGCTCCTTCGTCGCCTATTTTAGCCAACAATTATTTGCCTCTTAGTGAGGCGTTGTGGCTGTAGAATTACTCTTTTTTAAGAAAAACAGCCAGTTTTGTGGGTCCTAAATGCATTGCTTAGTGCTTTAAAAACGCTTAGAGTTAATTACAGGAGCTCGTTTTTTAATTGAATTTGGCTGTTAGAGTTATTCTACAGCCTCGTTGTGGCTGTAGAATTACTCTTTTTTAAGAAAAACAGCCAGTTTTATGGGTTCCAAATGCATTACCTAATGCTTTAAAAACGCTTAGAGTTAATTACAGGAGCTCGTTTTTAATTGAATTTGGCTGTTAGAGTAATTCTACAGCCTCGTTGTGGCTGTAGAATTACTCTTTTTTAAGAAAAACAGCCTGTTTTATGGGTTCCAAATGCATTACCTAATGCTTTAAAAGCGCTTAGAGTTAATTACAGGAGCTCGTTTTTTAATTGGATTTGGCTGTTAGAGTTATTCTACAGCCTCGTTAGGTTTATTCAAGGTAATCAGGTGTATCGAATTCTTTTAGCGTGTTCTTTTCTGGTTTGTGTCTACTTTTCTATAGGTGCGTATATACTTTACGCACAAATACCACGCTATTTATTTCCAAATATTGTATTAACTGCTAAAACTCAAGAACTACATAAATTTGAGTTTTACGACTCATTTAAAAATGAATTACTTGTTCGTGAATATGGAGGTTCTGAAGATCGATGTATTATATTTTTCCCTGGTAGGCATGGTGGTGTAAAAAAATATGAAGAAACACTTTTTAAAACATTTCAAACTAACTACTTTAAGGTGTTTTCTATATCGTACTCTGGGCAAGATGGTGCTATAGGACAAGTTTATGATATTGCAGTATTAGTTAAATTAATTACTGATGCAATGAAAGCTATTTCATTAAAATGTCCTCCTGAAAGAACTATTATTTATGGTCGTTCTTTGGGAGCAACTGTTGCTGCTCACTCTGTAAGGGAAACAGAGATATCAGGAGTAATTTTAGAAAGTGTCGCTCCATCTTTATCGGTTGCAGTTAATAACCACCTAAATTCAAAGTGGTATTTAAGTCCTCTCAGAGCCTTACCAATAAGTACCTTACTACCAAAAGACTACGACTTAAGCGAACCTCTATCTTTATTAGTAACAACACCTGTTAGTATTTTTCAAGGTACTAATGACTCGCAGACTCCTTTAAGTCAATTGCAAAAAAGCTGGAATTATGGTGATAATGTATTGTTACATGAAGTTAAAAGTGCTGATCATTCAAATACATATATACAAGCAACAAACGAAATTGTTAAAGTAGCAAAAAGTATGTTGGTGCAACCATAAACCTAACAAGGGTTTTCAAGTCGGACTCGTAACAGTTTGCTCAGTTCCACTTCGTTACACATTTTAGCAAACTATTTCTCGCCGCTTAAAACGGCGTTAGTGCGTCAAGTGAAGCTTGATGCATCTTGCAGGGTGCAAGTCCCTGTCGGGTAAGGTTTAACTCACCACCCGTATCGAGTGTTGCGCCTATGGCGGAGCTGAATTTTTTTTCAGCGAACAAGATAGGTGAAGCGTACACAGAGAATTAAGTAGGCCACAGGGGATTATGTAGGCCATAGGGATTATCGTGATCCTGAAGTGCTGATATCGCTCCGATAAATACAGTCTGACTGACGAGGTTTGTAACGCCACTGAAGTCCATGCAAAGCAACCGTAATGAGTGAGGTTGTGGCGAGTCAGCGGAGTTATTAAGCCGTGGCATGGTTAAAGAGATGCATTAGCTTTTATTGGCGGATGGCTCTTTGAGAGAGCCAAGGGTGTTCCGCAAGGACGCGGTAGGGAAGCTAAGCCAAAAGCAAGGCCAACGATGACCCTTTGGCAGTCAGACCAGCTCGTAGTAGTTTGAGACGGGAAAGCCGATCACATGGCGAAGGGGCTGCAGTTATATCACGTGTTTAGCAGACACATAGGCCGGACAATGTAGGGCTGGAACCACTATGATAACCGAACTAAACGCGATCACATTTAAATCACAGCGACACCCCAAACACAGGTTTCAGAACTTATACGGATTACTAAGGGAAGATTGCTTGTATAAAAGTTGGGATCAGCTCAATAAGCAGGCTGCGGCCGGTATTGATGGCATTACCATGCCTGTTTATAAGCAGCAACTCGTTAGCAACATTACTCGACTGAGCGATGCCCTTAAGCATAAGCGCTTTCGAGCCAATGACATCAAACGTGTCTTTATTCCCAAAGGAAATGGCAAACAGCGACCGCTGGGCTTGCCCACGGTGGATGATAAATTGGTGCAACAAGGCGTGAGCCAGATATTGCAAAGTATCTGGGAAGCGGACTTTCAGCCCAATAGCTATGGCTACCGACCGAATAAAAGCGCTCATCAGGCGGTGCACAGTTTAGCGTTGAATCTTCAGTTTAAAGGATACGGTTACATTGTTGAGGCCGATATTAAAGGCTTCTTCAACAACCTCGACCACGATTGGCTGATGAAGATGCTCAAACAACGCATTGATGACAAAGCCATGCTGAGTATAATCAGCCAATGGCTTAAAGCCCGTATCAAATCACCGGAAGGGGTGTTTGAACACCCGAAAAGCGGTACACCGCAAGGGGGGATCATTAGCCCAGTACTGGCGAACATCTATTTGCACTACGCACTCGACTTATGGTTTGAAAAGAAAGTAAAACCTCGAATGCATGGTCGCGCGATGCTCATCCGGTATGCAGATGATTTTGTGTGTGCGTTTCAATACGCCAACGACGCAGAGCGATTTTACAAGGTGTTGCCAAAACGACTCAAGAGGTTCAACTTAGAGGTAGCAGAGGATAAAACCTCACTGCTGCGTTTCAGTCGATTTCATCCGAGTCGCAGACGGCAATTTGTGTTTCTTGGCTTTGCCTTTTACTGGGCAAAAGATGCGCAAGGAAAACCTCGACTTAGGCGGCGCACAGGGGCTGAAAAGCACCGCGCCAGCATGAGCGAGTTTTACCAATACATAAAAGCCAAACGGTCAACCAAGCTCAACACGTGGATGCCCCAACTGAAACGCAAACTGATGGGATACCGAAATTACTTTGGCCTGCCAGACAATAGCCGTAGCCTAGATAGACTGTACAGCTATGTGCTGCACAGCTATGTGCTGCACAGCTTATATAAATGGCTGAATAGGCGAAGTGGAAGGCGCAGTTATAATTGGAGTAATTTCAAGAAGATGTTAATGTATTACGCAATAGAGCGGCCAAGAGTGAGTAAGCGATTTATTCATGTGGACTGGTACTAAGTACGTGGTGATTTACACGCGTGAATATATAACTGAAGAGCCGGATGCGGTAGTTCCGCACGTCCGGATCTGTGTGGGGTCGGCCCAGTAATGGGTGATTGAAACTATCGAACTAAGAGTTATCTATGAAGAACTATAAGTTATTTTTTTTGTCGGCCCTTGTTGCGTTATCTGGTTGTGCTGGTCCAAAAGCTAAAGACTTGCGCACCCCCGATAGCGTATATCAAATCAATTTAAAGGATGATATTGATTATATTCATCATCAAGGTTTAATGAAAATTGAGTATACATATACTCTAAAATCAGGCGCCTATGTTGGATCTTTCCTAGGTAAGAATGGCACATACTATCAATGTGAAGGACGCTGTGTTGAGGTTTTGTGTCCAGAGGTGCCATTTAATAACGGAAGTTTCGAGGGCGGGCTTTGGGTTTCAAATGAAGAACCAAAAACCTATAGATTTTATACGGTTATAAATGATGATAAAGAAATAGGTTCTGAACAGGGAATGCTTGTTAGAGGTTTGGTTCTACTAGATGTTGATAGACTATCAAAAGGGCCAAAAATTTCAGATGAGTCGATTGTAGAAAGTTTATCTGTAGCATTGAAAAATAAAATTTTAAAAGCTAATTAAATTATCTTCTTGGGCTTTCATAACAAAGCAAATCAAGCAGAAAGTCTTGTCATTGCGTCTGCAGTGCATGGATTCGCCATTATTGCACAACAGCCACAATGCCAAGCCTTCCGTTGTTTGCGGCGTTACAGGGAAGTCTTTTGAGCATCGCAGAGGCTGGGTTGAAGATAAGCTGATTGGATTAGCCAAGGTGTTTTGCACACTCATTTAGTCTTGTATGTTGATGATAAAAAAGCCAATAGACTAAATGATAAAGCGATTGTTATTCGCTGGCATAAGCTGTGTAAAGCAGAGCGCATCTTTTTAAACCAAACAGTTGAGCAATACCGAGAGCGCTTAGCAAGTATCAGTTGGTTTATGCGATTATTAAATGAAGACATTGCGCGTAAAGCCAATAAGGAAGATAACTGCACAGGCCGATTTTGGGAAGGCCGCTTTAAATCCCAAGCATTATTAGATGAAGCCGCACTCGCCGCCTGTATGGCCTATGTAGATTTAAACCCAATCAGAGCAAAAATGGCGCAAACACCGGAAATATCTGACTACACCAGTGTACAAAAACGCATTGAAAACGCAACAGAGGGCAAGCAACCAAAAAAATTATTGCGTTTTGCCGGTATGCCACGTCAAATTATGCCAAAAGGGCTACCGTTTGAACTTAAATCTTACCTTGAATTGGTTGAATTAACAGGGCGTTGTATACGAGAAGGCAAACGCGG
>NZ_LHPH01000005.1:0-243013 GCF_001298125.1 Pseudoalteromonas porphyrae
GCCTCTGCCCCGCAGGCAATGGTATGTGGCGAAGCGGGGTTAATGTAAAGAGTCACAATCAAGAATACACGCGATTCTGCGGTTACTTAAAAGATTGCAAAGTATGCCCACTGCAACAGCAATGCATGCGAAAGCCACCAATAAAAACAGGGCGGCAAGTACAGTTTAAAAATGATGAATCACGTAAAAAGCTAAGCTATATCGACAAAATGAAAGTTAAAATAGACAGTCCAATGGGGCGACGGCAGCTTTTTATTGAAGGAATGGCAAACGACTAGGCTGTATAGAGCCTGCTTTCCTCTAAATAAACAGCGGAATATTACAGTCAATAAAGGCATGAACAAATTGACCTTACGCGGACAAACGAAAGTGAATGCGCAATGGCAGCTGTATTGCCTTGTTCATAATCTAGAAAAGCTGAGAAACACGATACATTAATAAGGGTAACCCCTTACCACCTTAAATAAGCCACTTAAACACCTGCAATCCCTTCCAAAACGCCCATTAAAACAACACCAAATCCTCTTTTTTATATTTACGTAAAATCGAAGTAACCGATTGAACCAAAATAGGAACTCAGCTATGGTTGAAGCATCAATAAAAATAAATTAAAAACGAGTTATTCTACAGGCTCGTTAGGTTACACGGAGGTTTCCAATCAAATGAATGTATATTTGATCATTTCAGGAGTATTAAGTGCTATTGCGGCAATACTTCACTTAGGCTGTATATTCTTCGGTGCGCCATGGTATAGATTCTTTGGTGCAGGAGAAGAAATGGCATTAATGGCAGAGCAAGGTAGCAATTATCCAACATTCATAACATTAGGTATTTTTTCTGTTTTGTCTATTTGGTCACTTTATGCATTTTCTGCTGCGGGTTTAATACGGAAACTTCCCTTAACTCGGTTAGCTCTAATAGTTATTACATCAATATACCTTATTCGTGGACTTGCTGGGTTTACTCTAATGTCCATGCCAATGGGCCGTAGTCCCGAGTTTTGGTTATGGAGTTCCATAATTTGCTTAACCTTTGGTATATTCCATGGCGTAGGTTTAAAAAAGCAATGGGCAAAGTTTTGAGTAAAGTGTAACCTAACAAGCCAATTAAGCGGGACTAAAAACAGTTTGCTCGGTTTCGCTTCGCTACACATTTTAGCAAACAATTTTTAGCCCCTTATTGGGGCGTTGTGGCTGTAGAATTACTCTTTTTTAAGAAAAACAGCCTGTTTTATGGGTTCCAAATGCATTACCTAATGCTTTAAAAGCGCTTAGAGTTAATTACAGGAGCTCGTTTTTTAATTGAATTTGGCTGTTAGAGTAATTCTACAGCCTCGTTATGTTGCAAGGAAGATTCCTAGTTTGGTGAAATTTCGAAAAGTAGTTTTTGGCCTCTCAGTAATATCCTTGTTCTTGTTTTTTCTACTTCATTATTTGGGTCATAGCAAAGAGTCTTTAATCAGTGTTTATGTATTTATCTTTTTCTGGGGCATAGAAAAATGTTTATCTTGGAAACTAGGTTATAAAATTGGAATTGGACCAATGGTAGCAATACCATCAAACGCAGATAGAAAATTAAGGTTGCTTGGGTTAGTCTGGGGCTTGTTGTTTTTAAGTATCGGTGTTTTTAATCTGTTCAAAGTAGTCGCAACATAACAAGAAAATTAAGCGGGACTGCTAACAGTTGGCTCGGTTCCGCTTCGCTTCACATTTTAGCCTACTGTTTATCAGCCCCTTATTTGGGCGTTGTGGCTGTAGAATTACTCTTTTTTAAGAAAAACAGCCTGTTTTATGGGTTCAAATGCATTACCTAATGCTTTAAAAACGCTTAGAGTTAATTACAGGAGCTCGTTTTTTAATTGAATTTGGCTGTTAGAGTTATTCTACAGCCTCGTTGTGGCTGTAGAATTACTCTTTTTTAAGAAAAACAGCCAGTTTTATGGGTTCCAAATGCATTACCTAATGCTTTAAAAACGCTTAGAGTTAATTACAGGAGCTCGTTTTTTAATTGAATTTGGCTGTTAGAGTAATTCTACAGCCTCGTTATGTGCCGTAGTGATAGCGCAGTTGTGCTATTAGAATTGTATCATTTTGGTTTTTGTATACGATTCTATGTTCGTCATTTATTCGACGAGACCAGTAGCCTGATAAACCGTGTTTAAGAGGCTCTGGTTTTCCAATACCTTCAGTAGGGTTACGTTGGATATCCTTGATTAGTAAATTAATACGTTTAAGTATTTTTTTATCTGTCGTTTGCCAGTAAAGGTATTGTTCCCAAGCTTTAGTCGAAAAAGTCAGCTTCATTCTATGAGCTCTCTTTCAGTTCCATTGCCAGCTTCAAGTTCGGCAATAGACTCTAAAAGTTCGCGTGCATTTGCTGGTGATCTAAGTAAATATGTAGTTTCCTGCATTGCGTTATAGTCTTCTAAAGACATCATAACAACAGGATCTTCACTTTTACGTGTAATAATAACTGGTGCATGATCATTACAAACATGCGCCATTGTTCTTGCTAGATTCGCTCTAGCTGATGTATAACTTATTGCATCCATGTGAACTCCAAAATGTTCATGTACGTTTATTTGTACATTGTAGCGTAAGGGCACATAACAAGCAATTTAAGTCGGAACTCCAACAGTTGGCTGAGTTTCGCTTCGCTACACATTATAGCCAACTGTTTCCGTCCGCTTAATTGGGCGTTGTGGCTGTAGAATTACTCTTTTTTAAGAAAAACAGCTTGTTTTATGGGTTCCAAATGCATTACCTAATGCTTTAAAAACGCTTAGAGTTAATTACAGGAGCTCGTTTTTTAATTGAATTTGGCTGTTAGAGTAATTCTACAGCCTCGTTAACTGCTTCTTTGTTACCTGTGCAATATATTGTACATTTCAGTTTTAATGAGTTAGACTTGTTCAATATTAAGTACAACTCAACAAAGAGGTAATTATGCGTATAGTTTCTTTTACTGAAGCTCGAAATGGTCTTAAATCTGTTCTTGATGGCGTAGTTAATGATGCGGACTGCACAGTTATCACTCGTCGAGATTCTGAAGATGCAGTTGTAATGTCTATGGATTATTATAATAGCTTAATGGAAACGATTTATTTATCTCGTTCTCCAGCTAATGCTGCTCATCTAAACAAATCAATTGCTCAATACAATACCGGTCAAATTACGGAAAGAGGCTTACTTGAATGAGTCGAATGTTAGCTTGGACTGACGATGCTTGGGATGATTACTTGTATTGGCAAGGTCAGGGTAAGAAAACGCTGAAACGCATCAATAAATTAATTACTGATGCGAAGCGTTCTCCCTTCGAAGGTATTGGTAAACCTGAGCCATTGAAAGAAAATTTTGCAGGTTTTTGGTCACGTAGAATTGATGATACCAACCGATTAGTTTATGCCGTTAATGATGCACATTTGACAATAATTTCCTGTCGCTATCATTATTAATTTGAAGCGCAGTTAACAATCGCATCAACACGATTTATTGCACCCGGCAATCTCAGTTTGCCGGGTGTTTCTCGTTTTAAGGCGTCAATATCAAGTATATTTGCATAGTAATAAACGTGTTACGCAGACGTTAGCTGTTTTTACTAGGGTGGTCTTTTGCGATTAGAATCAAATCTTGAAAATGTTATGAGTGAAATTGACTCTTTCGAATGGAATCTATATGCATATATATATCCTGATAACTCAATCTGCATGTCGTCACTGATTCTTATAATCGATGATGCGGAAGAAGAACGAGGTGACGACGATGAGCCAATTTATCCTGTGGCTAAAGGGTATAAAAGCTTTCTTAGTGTGGCTGATCTTCAAAGTATTAAAAGTAATTTACTTGAGCAAAAGCCTGATTATAGTCAGAATGAGCTTTTAAGTGCTGTTATGCATTACTATGAAAACGATGCGTTTATACTAATCAACAGCTAATCGGGTAGCCGGAGGTCTCTAACCTCCAGCCCCCACACCACCCATCATGCGCTTTTTATTAACAGGAAGCGCAATGGGCGGTTCATCTCCCGTAATGAATATTGATCCAAATATCTCTCAATGACACTAACCCTTGTGACGCTAAGTAGTTATTGCCTAGCGCAATGTTAATCCCTTTTGTTTTTGAGCTTCTACAAGGGCCTTCGCTTCCAAGCGCCTACTTTTGGTACTGGTGATACCACAGGCTATAGCGAGTCGCTCGCTAACACCCAATTTCATTAAACTGCGTACTTTGGTACGGGCTATTTCTTTGGAAAGAGCGCCATTGCCGCCAGTAGCACATTCTTATCCTACGGCGGATCCAATGATCTAAATCTACTGTTAGTTGATAAGTGGACTGCCCATAGTTTGCTAGACACCCAATGAGTTACATTGTGCCAAGTAGAGCGCAGATAAATACAATACTAATCTATCCGATATAATCTCATTCTGCGTGCAGCCAAGTTCATGGATAACTTAATATCGTAGAATCTATAAGCTATTTGTAGAAAACCTGTAGCTGTTTGTTACCATACTTAAATAGTCCAGCATTCGTTGGGCTAATTTAGGCAATAGACATTAGGGAGTCATTATGTGTATAGACCCTTTTTATCAAAAGCCCTTAATTTGTTGTTCTCAAACGTCGTTGAATGCATCTTCAAAAGCTCCCGAGCCAGAAATTTATCTCAAAGTAAATATTTGCTCGACTGAAACAGCAAAATAAGCCGAAATTCTGAGTGCAATTACCACCGATGGTGTAAAACGCCCGGTTTCTACTGTACTGATGGTTTTTCTAGAAACGCCTATGGCATCTGCTAACTCTTGCTGAGAAATTTTATGCTGCAATCTAAGTTTGTGAAGATGGTTGTCTAAATCTTCATTCATCAAGACCTTCCTCACGTAGTTTCCACAAAATTAACACACCATGCGTGGCTGCTGCCAAGCCAAGTAATACTTGAAGCATATCCGTAAGCCCAAAGGGAGCTATAAATTCTATAAACCACTTGCTGTCGCCACTATAAGCGAGGAAAATTCCGCCTACTACCATAATGTTACAGGTAGCACGCAAGCTGAACGAACTGACATAATCCACATACTCGTCGTTAAATTTCAGCGCCCAGTAACCTAGACTCGATATATTTTTTGCAAATTTCATCGATTTAAGAACTAACACAATACAATAAATAATACTCACAAATACAATTACATCTAATAGCCAATAGATAACTGAGTTTTTTTCACTAATTACTGTTAAAAACACCTGAGCTAAAAGGAAGAGCGCTAGTACAATACTGATTCTCCCGGTAATTGCTAAATATTGTTGTTCCGTTTCTGGTGGTACTGATAGTGATTTCTCCATCTTTGTGTATATCCCTTTTCTGTTGGCGACGAATTAATGTCGTATTGTGTTGACTGCGTTTAAGGTTACACGTGATACCTAAATACACCAAATGTAACCTTTAGGTATCAATGGTACCTAAAGGTTACATAAAGGCAAGCTTTCTTTTATTTTTAGCTAATATTTGACCAATAACGAGAGACGAAATTTGAAAATGAATGAGGAAATAAACAAAAAACAAACCCGAATTTTCTTGTGCGGGGAAGACCGTTTTACAGGGAAGTCTTATGAGCACCGCAGAGGGTGGGTTGAAGAGAAACTACTGAGTCTAGGCAAGGTATTTTGTATTGATGTGTGTGAGTATGCTGTTATGAGCAACCAGCAAAATGTCAGGAACATTTAACAACAGCGCAGCTGGCCCGAAGGGCGAAAGGCAGGACGCCTGAAGTACACGCACCTAGTGTTGTATGTTGATGATAAAAAAGCGAATCGGCTAAATGATAAAGCGATTGTTATTCGTTGGCACAAGCTGTGTAAAGGCACCGTACTTACGCAAAGATACATACAAGGTGAGAAGCTAAGTAAAACTGAACTTATCTTTTTTAATCAAACAGTAAACCAATACCGTGAACGGCTATCAAGTATTAGCTGGTTTATGCGGCTATTAAATGAAGACATTGCGCGTAAAGCCAATAAGGAAGATAACTGCACAGGCCGATTTTATTCGCTGCCGTCCATGGCGCTCACCCTTCGGGCCGCCTAAGGCATTCAAAGTTGTTCCTTACAACTTTGTGGGAAGGTCCTTTCTTTAAAATAAAAAGCAGTCATAAGCGCTTCTTGATGAAGCATCATTAGCAGCCTGTATGGCCTATGTAGACTTAAACCCAATCAGAGCAAAAATGGCGCAAACACCTGATCACACCAGCGTACAAAAACGTATTGAAAGCGCAACAGAGGGCAAGCAACCAAAACAACTATTACGCTTTGCAGGCATGCCACGTCAAATCATGCCAAAAGGCCTGCCGTTTGAACTTAAATCTTACCTTGAACTGATTGAATTAACAGGGTGTTGTATACGAGAAGGAAAGCGCGGGTATATTGAAAGCACACATTTACCTTTACTAGAAAGAGTCAATATCTCCCCAGAAAACTGGTTAAAACTCACGACACAATTTACGCGCGTATTTCATGGCGCAGTAGGTAGGACGACCTCACAAGAGAGTTACAGTGAACACTTGAGCAGAAAACGGCGTAGCAACGTCAGTAACAGCGAAAAGCTGCTGGCATAAAGTTAAAAGTCCTCAGTAAAAAGTTAAAACTGCAATTATGCAGTTATTTTTATGCGCGTAATTTAGGCTTAAGAGTACTAATAACTTATTTAATGGGTGAAATGAAAGCAACCCATTAATAAAAAGTAAATTCATAACCTAAAAAGTAAATTTAGTGGAATAGTGATGTTGGCTCAATTAGAGTGGCTGTCTAATTTGTTTTGATTGAACCAAAATAGGAACTCGGCTATGGTTGATGCATCAATAAAAATAAATTTAAAACGAGTTATTCTACAGGCTCGTTAAATTGCAAATGAGGCCAAATTGAAATATCTATCATTCCTACTGCTCTTTGTACCAAGTGCCCATGCTTGTTTTGGCGGCACAAGTAAGGAAGATTACGAATTGATAAAATCTCAATCTTTAGATCAAACTTATCTAATGGTGGGCTTACTCATTCTAGCGATAATTTTACGTGCGATAACAAACAAGAATAAAATTTGGGTACCGCTACTTATAACTTCAACAAGCATGTACTTCCCATTTGCGAAGTATCAATCGGCTCTATATAACAATGATTGGTGTGGCTGGGGTGTAGTTCATGCATTTCAATTAGGCACAAAAATTATGGTGTGTATTTTTGTGATTGAATTACTTAATTTCTTATATGCAAAGTTTAAAAGAACAGAAGTAAATGCAATTTAACAAACCAAGTCCTCAGTAAAAAGTTAAAACTGCAATTATGCAGTTATTTTTATGCGCGTAATTTAGGCTTAAGAGTACTAATAACGAAATGAAAGCAGCCCAGTAATAAAAGGTAAATTCATAACCTAAAAAGTAAATTTAGTGGAATAGCTTTGTTGCTTCAATTAGAGTGGCTGTCTAATTTGTTTTGTCCTTGCATAATGAATTCGGGAATCTGCTGCGCGGGCAAAAATCAGCCCAGCAAAATTTGCCGTATATTGCGGCGTCATATTCAAGGAGATACGATGGACATTTGGAGTTTACCTTATACTTTCGAGTATGAAGGTCGAAAAGTGAAATATGGGATTGAAGGAAAAGGAGAGCCTCTTGTTTTAGTTCATGGTACGCCTTGGTCATCTTTCAACCTTAGGCACTTGATTCAGGCACTTTCAAGCGACTACACAGTCTATTACTTTGATTTACTAGGTTATGGTGAATCAGATAAAGGTGATGCGGATGTATCTTTAAAAGTACAAAATCAACTATTAGATTCATTAATAGATCATTGGCAGTTAAAGTTACCTTATATTGTGGGGCATGATTTCGGGGGTACGACAGTACTGAGAAACTACTTGCTGAATCAACGAAAGTACAAAAAGATAGTCGTAATTGATCCAGTTGCATTATCTCCTTGGGGCTCTCCATTTTTTAAACATATTGAAAAGCATGAAGCAGCCTTTGCAGGAGTACCTGATTTCATTCATTCAGCAATCGTTCAAGCATACATAAAAACAGCGTCATATCAGCCATTATCTCAGGAAGCAATTGACGGTATTCTCCGCCCTTGGTCTGGAGATGAAGGTAAGAAAGCTTTTTATAGGCAAATAGCTCAAGCAAATTCAATGTATACGGATGAATTTCAAGATAAGTTATCTAGCTTTGATGTACCTACATTAATTCTGTGGGGTGAAGAGGACCAATGGATCCCTGTTGAACAAGCTCACGTGCTTCATAGTAAAATTAAAGACTCTAAGTTAGTTATAGTTCCTGAGTCTGGACATTTGGTCATCGAAGAAAAACCAGAAGCATTGGTTAAAGAGATACGAGAGTTCTTCGAAAGTTGAATATAACAAACATGATTCGAATAATAGGGCTGGGCTTAAACCACATGCACATTCGTATAAGTCACACAGGCCAAAGTGGTGGAAAATTCGCATCACCTCTTAGTCCATGATGATAATTATTGTGCTTATCTTAACCATAGTAAAACAGTTCACACAGTTACAGAAAATTATTAACCATGATAAATTTCAAAGGTTTAATTCAAGCTATTTCTGTGTTAGATAAGACATGATTCATAGGAGTTAAAATGACAATAAGTATGCAGGTGATTAGCCTGATAAGGGCATTAGTAATATTGACTGTGCTGGTCATTCTGGGGGGCTGTGATTGGTTTGATGATAAAGTTGAGATAATCTCGGCTGAAGCGGCGTATTTATTGCCAGATCGTCACGCTGAGAATGTTAAGTTACAACAACAATCGGCCAGTCAGTTGTCTAATGCTGAACTTTATCAACGTGCGCTTAGCTTGTGGCCAATCGCTTATCGTGAGTTGAGTGTACCGACTTCTCTCGGTCAAGCTCGGGTTATTGTAGCAGGTCCCGCTGATGCTGAGCCGTTGGTTCTGTTGCACGGTATGCACGCCAATTCAGCCATGTGGTACCCTAATATTGCCGCGCTGGCAGAACACTATCGCGTTTATGCAATTGATGATCTGCTCGGCTCTGGCGGGTCACGTGCAAGTGCAGATATTAGCGATATGGAGCAGGTGGTAAGTTGGTATCAAGAGTTATTTGACCGTTTGCAGTTGAGTTCTTTGCATCTGGTAGGTGCATCTCGTGGTGGTTGGCAAGCGGTCGCCATTACTCTAGCTGAATCTACCCGGGAAAAGTCGCGTATTCAGCGCTTGGTGCTACTAAGTCCTGCGCAAACCTTTGGTTGGATAGAATTAAGTGGCGACTTGCTGGCGAGCATTTTTTTTACTATCAATCCTGATCGCAATGAAGTGCAAGAGAGCTTACAAAGTGTGTCAAGCCGGCCACATATGATTAACCCAATTTATTTAGATCAATATGTAGCAGCACTTGAGGATGATCCTGTTCCGGGTTTGATAACCGAACTACGACCATTTTCGGATCAGCAGTTGCAACAGATTACTTTACCGACATTAGTTTTAATCGGTGATAATGATATGATGAACAACAATGATAGCCTTGAGCGGGCCAAGAAAATACTGGTGCAGGGACACACCAAGCAAATAAAAAATGCGGGGCACTTTTTAACGGTTGATCAGGCTGAACAAGTAAATCGCGCTATGTTGACGTTTTTATCGCGTTAAGTATATACCCAGCAATCTCAAGATGAGAGCGTCGTAGGAATTAAAATCAATAACGCTTAATCCTGTATCTTGAGGTGGTTTAGTCAAAATATTTTAAACTAGCGTATTAAAATGGAAGGCTCACTTATTGTTTATTGTGATAGATAATTCGTGAGGGCTCGTTCTCGCTCTGATTGGTATAATACATGATTTAGCTAAAGCCAGATATTTGAACATTATACACGGCTTACAAGTTAAGTAAGCCGTGTATAATTGTTATAGTTTTTCAGTAAGCGCTGTAAGTGTTAATCGCTTTGTAATATCTGTATTCATAGACTGCTGCGCAATTATCACTAAGTGATCGACCCTTGCACTTACTTCATTGCATACATTAAGTAAATCATCTATCAAACAGCCAATCGCTCTTACTTCAATAAGCTGCATTTGCTTACGTTGATAGTCGGTTAATGCCGTCAAATTTGTTGCGGCACCAAAATCGCCAAAAAGCACGTTATGGTCTGCGTTTACCATAATATTATGCGCGTATACATCGCCATGACTTATGTTGTTAGCATGTAAATGGGCAAGTGTATGGATCATCTGCTGTGCAATTAAGGTAATTTCATTTGCACTAAAGTCAGTGTTTTTGGTAAAAGTATCGCGGGTGCAGGTTTCAAGTGATGGTGGTAAACCAAGATTTTGATAATCTTTACTGATCAACTCCATAACCAAGCCAAGTTGCAGAGGGTTATTGATATAAGCAAGTACGTTTATAAGATTATTGTGCTCGCCGGCTTGCAAACAGCAACTAACTTCGTCAAGCGGGTAGCCATCACTCGTGATCGCGCCTTTAAATAGCTTTAACGCGACATCATTGTTTTGCCATTTAGCTAAATGAATTATGCCTGATGCGCCTTCACCAATTTGTTCAACTAAAGAAAACGCTTCAAGCTGAGCTTCAGTGAGTGATACTTGCTGTAAACTTTGGGCTTTATTAAAGTCGTTACCTGCAAATGCAAGCCATGTGAGTTTTGGTAATTCAAATAACCAGTCATCAATATGGGTTAAGTTATTGGCTGATAAGCGCACCAGCTCAAGGCTTTTGCAGTGTTGCATACTGCATGGCAAGGTTGTTAGTCGATTACCTGCCAGAGCCAGTTTACGAAGCTGCGTAAGTTCGCCAAAAGACTCAGGTAACTGTTCAATATGGTTGTCAGTTAATATTAACCACTGGGTTGAGGTTGGCAAACTATGCTCTGCAAATTCAGTTATTTGATTGCCTTTAAACGCAATCATAATAAGCGAAGGGCATTTAGCTAATACTGCCGGAATATGTTTAAACTGATTAAATGATAAAAACACGCGTTTTAGTTTTACGAGGCTAGCAAATTCATCAGGTAAGTCAGCTAAGTTATTGTTTGATAAATCGAGTACTTCGAGGGTATCGGCAAGGGTGAAAATTTCGTCTGGAAATGTGGTTAACTCTTCAACTAGTTGTAGGCGTGTTGCACCAGCTAATTTACCAGCGCGAAGATCTTCTAGGGTATTCAAAATGCACATCCATTTGTAATTAAAAAATAAAAAGGCCAATTTAGTTGGCCTTAGTAATCATTTTATTCAATAAAATTAAAACTGTGCGTTGTGATATACGTTTTGTACGTCGTCACAATCTTCTAGCATAGCTAAAAAGCGCTCCATTACTTCAACATCTTCACCTTCAATCGGCGCTTCAATTTGTGGAACAAAAGAGATTAAATCTTCGTCAAACTCAGTAATACCCATTTCTTCTAGGGCAGTGCGGGTATTATTGTATTCTGTGTGCGGTGCAAAAACAGTCACTTTACCTGCTTCAACTTCTACGTCAGTAACATCAACGTCTGCCATCATTAACGCTTCAAGCACGGCTTCGTCGTCATCACCGTCAAATACAAAAATTGCAAGGTGATCAAATAAATGAGAAACCGAGTTTTGTGCACCAATTTTAGCATTGGCTTTAGTAAAGCATACACGTACGTCAGCAAAAGTACGTTTGTTGTTATCGGTTAAGCAATCAACAATAATCATACAGTTACCCGGGCCATAGCCTTCGTAACGTGTTGCTGAGTAATCTTCACCGCCGCCGCCTTTGGCTTTATCGATTGCGCGGTCAATAACGTGCGCAGGTACTTGATCTTTTTTAGCGCGTTCAATTAAACGACGTAGTGATAAGTTGCCATCAGGATCAGTACCGCCATTTTTAGCACAAATATAAATTTCTTTACCGTACTTTGAGTAAACTTTAGTTTTAGCACCCGCAGTTTTAGCCATTGAATCTTTTTTGTTTTGGTAAGCTCTTCCCATCTGCGTTTCGCCTTAAATATGTTTTTGAAAGTATAAATTTTGTTGTGCGGTATTCTATACCCTAGTCGCTTGGAAATACAGAAATCAGTGGCAATTAAAATAGCTTGAGGTGGGGAAGTTGTTTGATTAAGGGACTAAAAAAATATAACCCGCGGTTGCGGGCTATATTATAAAGATCTTTTAATTACCAAATGCGGACACGTTGGTCTTCAGGTAAATACAAAGCGTCACCTGGTTGTACATTAAATGCTTTGTACCATGCGTCGTGGTTACGCGGTGCTTGGGCTCTAAAGCGACCTGGAGCATGTGTACCACCACGTAGTTGGTTTAACATACTTTGTTCGGTGCGTTTTTCTTTCCATACTTGTGCCCATGCAAGGAAGAAGCGTTGATCACCTGTTAGACCATCAATAATAGGCGCTTCTTTGCCGTTTAGGCTAAGTTTGTAGGCGTGATATGCCATGGCTAAACCGCCCACATCCCCAATGTTTTCACCTAAGCTATTTCGCCCGTTTACAAAGTTTCCAGGAATCGGTTCGTATTGACTGTATTGTGCGGCAAGTTGGTCTGCTTTAGCGTCAAAAGCGGCGCGATCAGCGTCTGTCCACCAGTTACGTTGCACACCATTTTCATCAGATTTTGAACCTTGGTCATCAAAGCCATGGCCCATTTCATGGCCGATAACTGCACCAATACCGCCGTAGTTTACCGCGGCGTCTGCATTTGGATCGAAAAATGGTGGTTGTAAAATGGCTGCTGGGAATACAATTTCATTAAATGAACTGTTGTAATAAGCATTAACACGTTGTGGTGTCATGCCCCAACGGTTGCGGTCTGTTTTCTTAAGTTCTTTTGCAACACTTTCGGCTTGAAAAAACTCACGCATGTTTTTAATGTTGCCAATCAAATCGTTATCGCTAATGCTTAAGCCGTCAAACGATTGCCATACGTCAGGGTAACCAATTTTTGGTACGAAGGCGGCTAATTTTGCACGTGCATTAACTTTGGTTTGTGCACCCATCCAGTCTAGGTTATCAATGCGCTCACCCAATGCCGTGCGTAAATTTTCAACAAGCTCTGACATTTGTTGCTTTGAAGATTCAGGGAAATAACGTGCTACATAGACTTTACCAATAGCAAATCCAAGCGAGTTAGTGCTCGACATTTGGCTGATAGCACGCTTCCAACGTGGGCGAGGCTCTTGTTGTCCGCTTAGTTCTTTACCGTAAAATGCAAAGTTAGTATTAAAAATATCTTCAGAGAGTAAATCAGCATTACCGCTTAGGGCATGATACGTTAAATAATCTTTCCATACTGCTAGGTCTTCTTGATTGATCAAGTCAATCATGGCTTTAATTGGCTCTGGTTGAGATACATTTAACTGCGGTACTTTATACCCAGTTTGTGCAAAATATAAGTCCCAGTTAAAACCAGGGTACGCTTTAGTAAGTTCAGCGCGGTCGATTTGGTTTAATGTAATATCGCGGTTACGACGTTTCTCGCGAGGCCAGTGACCTTGTGCAATTTTAGTTTCAAGCGCAAGAATTGCTTGAGCACGAGAGGTTGCGTTGCCTACGTCAGCAAATTTCAACATGTCAGCAATGTGCGCGACATACGCTGCGCGCGTTTTAACAAAGCGCTCTGAATCTTCAAGGTAGAACGAACGATCCGGTAGGCCTAAACCGCCAGCACCTAAAGACATTTCATATTTGTTAGGATCTAAACGGTTAAACCACATACCGCCACCTAACGGAGCTTTTACGCCAGTAAGCCACGATTTACCAAATAGCTCAGTCAGGTCATTCGTTGATGATACAGCGTTGATCTCTGTTAATAGTGGTTTTATCGGTGTTACGCCGAGTTTGTTCAGAGTGTCTGTATCCATATATGCATTGTAGAAATCAGCAACTAATTTCTCTTCAGCATTTAAATCTTTGCGTGCTGCGATTTCTTCGATGATTGTTTTAACGCGTTCTTCACTGCGATCAGCAAGTGCAGAGAATGCACCATAACGAGTTTTATCAGCAGGCATGCTGTAGTTGTCGTACCATGTACCGCTGGCGTACATAAAAAAATCATCACCAGGTTTAACTGCTTCATTACGCGCTGATAAATCAACACCAAAGCTACCTAGCTCTGCTTTTGTTGTAGCAGCAACTATTTGTTGCTCTTGTTTTGTTGTCTCAGGCGTTGAGCAGCCTGTAATAAAGGTGGCAGCTAATGCCGCTGCTATTAGGTTCTTCTTCATTGTGTTGTTCCCATGAACGTTAACTTTATTAATACGTAAATTTGTGTCTATTTTAATTGTTAAGGAATACTAACAACCAGACAATTTTTTTGAGGTGAATCACCTCTGCGCACGATAAAATAACCAGCCTTTTATGCATTGTCTGATTGTTTTTGCTGTAATTCCCACATGCGGGCATATTCACCTTGCAGGGCGAGTAAGTCATCATGCTTGCCTTGCTCGATGACTTGGCCTGCTTTGAGCACGATTATGGTGTCAGCATCCGTGATAGTGGATAGTCTATGAGCAATGACAATACTTGTATGTTCACTGGCTACTTCACGCATTGCACTGAGTATGGCTTGCTCTGAGTGTGAATCTAAAGCAGATGTTGCCTCGTCAAAAATTAAAATAGGGGATTTTTTTAAAATAGCCCGTGCGATTGCGATACGCTGCTTTTCACCGCCTGATACCTTTAATCCACGTTCACCTACAAGCGTTTGGTCACCTTTATCTAGGCTGTTAATAAACGCCCTTAAATGGGCCATATCAATTGCTTTGTTTATTTCATCTGCGCTGGCATCTGGGCGACCGTATGCAATGTTTTCTACAATAGTGGTGTTAAATAACACGGTATCTTGGGGCACAATAGCAATGGCTTGTCTTAGGCTTGCCAGTGTTACCTTATGGATGGGCTGTTCATCAATATAGATTGCGCCGCTGTTGAGTTCATAAAAACGATAGAGCAGGCGAGCAAGGGTACTTTTACCTGCGCCACTGGCACCGACAACGGCGACTTTACTTCCTGCTGGCACGTTAAAACTCAACTCATTCAAAATTGGCCGATCGCTGTCATAATGAAACTTAACATTTTCAAAGCGAATAGCGCCTTGTGTTAATGTTAAAGGTTCTGCTCCAGGACCATCATTAATGCTTGGTTTACGTGTTAATAGCCCTAGCATGTTTTCAAGATCAGTGAGGGCGCGGCGTATTTCTCTGTACACAAACCCTAAAAAGTTCAGAGGTAAAAATAGTTGGATCATGTAGGCGTTGATCATCACTAATTCACCAATTGTTAGTGTGCCAGTGACGACCTCTAACGCGCCTAGCCACATGAGTACCGTGATAGCTGCGGCAATGATCAAGGCTTGGCCAGAATTAAGCGCAAGTAACGATAAGCGATTTTTTAATCGTGCTTGTTCCCAACGTGCTAAAAAAGTGTCGTATGTTGAGGCTTCATATTCTTCGTTATTAAAATATTTTACCGTTTCGTAATTTAGTAAGCTGTCTATGGCACGGGTATTGCTGTTGTTATCTGCTTGATTAGCTTCACGAATAAAGCGGTTTCGCCATTGTGTAACGACCACTGTAAAAGTGATGTAAAGTGCAACTGCGAGTAAGGTGACTAACGCAAACCAAGGCGAAAATAAAGTAGCAAAAATAACCGCGACTATCAGAATTTCAAATAGCGTAGGTATAATATTAAACATTAAAAATCGCATTAAGAAACTCAACCCGCTGGTACCGCGTTCAATGTCACGGCTTATACCGCCAGTTTGTCTATCAAGATGAAATGCCAGCTCTAATGAGTGCAGGTGCTTAAATACTTTTAAACCAATATGACGCATGGCATGCTCAGTGACGCGGCCAAACAAGGCATCGCGTACTTCACCAAAAAATACGCTTGCAAAGCGCAGCCCACCGTACAGTAATAGTAATGCGACTGGCACTAGAATAATGTCTTGTAGGTTAGCATCTACGCTGTCGATTATTTCTTTCAGCGCCCATGGCATAAGTAAAGTTGCACCTTTTGCGGCAATCAAAGCTAATGCAGCAAGTGTTACACGGCCTTTAAATACCACAAGGTATGGCCACAATGTAAGAATGCTTTGTTTTAGGTTCATTGCATCTGGATGTTTACTCGTTTGCGTACGTTTGCCCATACCGCGCATGATTTTCCCTTGAAAGTTAAATAGAGCTATTGAATTTTACTAATAGACACCCAATAATAGTGGGGTAACTTACTTTAGATTAAAAAATGACTCAACTTCGCTTATTTATCACTGCTTTAATTTTATTTGCTGCGCTATTTAGTGTGCAGGCAAATGCTGTTGACGGTAATAACGATGTTGTGCAAAAGAATAATGTTAACGTGCTGTCTGTGTTAGATAATACACCAGATAGTATTATAAACTCCTACCTATCTGTTTCAAAATCTGCATTTGTAAAAAATAGCGTTAAAAAACAGCCTGAAGATTTAGGTTTTAAAGCTTTACAGCCTCGTTTAACGGCAAATAACTCATCTTTGTTTTTATATCAACGTCAAGTTGAACCAAACTATGAAACTATATTTGAATTTTTTGCCCCAAGTCTTGCGCGTGAGCTTTATTTACGCCCCCTTGAGCCACCCATTATATCTCCTTGGTTTATTGTTTATGAAGGCAAAAAGTCACGTATAAGCGGCTGGAAAGACGCTAATTTACAATATAGTGCAACGCGTACCTACCATATTTAATTTTTCTTTATAATTTTTCGGTTTGAACAACAAATAAATTAATGCGCCTGCATGGCGTGAAATCGGTGCGCGCGCCGGTTTAAAGGACGAATTATGTTAAAAAAATCATTAAAGAAACCGCTATTACAGCGTTTTAAAATTAGCTATGTAGCAATGTTCATTGCACTACTATTATTAGCTGTTAGTGCGTTACCAAATTTATACCCCTCTAAGTCATGGCTTAATATCTCTATTGAGAGTCAGTCGCAGTTAATTAAGAATATACCTTCACAAAAATCAGTCATCGACTTTTTAAATCAGCATAACTTTATGGTTGATCAATCCACCTTGGGGTCAAAATCGGATTCATCCTCTATTAATGTGTTGCTGCAAGTACCTACCAAAAGTGCGGCAGCGCAGCGGGCATTGAAAAGTGAATATCCTTATTTTGATGTAAAAATAGTAACTCATCAAACAAGCCCTGCTTGGTTACAACAGCTTGGTTTAGAACCGATAAAGTTAGGCCTAGATTTAAACGGAGGTGTATTGTTTGTTTTGGATGTGGATTTAGTAAAAGCACAACAAGAGCAGCTAGATAGCGCTTACGAGCAAACAAAAAGCATTATTCGTGATGAAAAAGCACGGGGTGTTCGAGTGCAAAAAAACGAACAAGGTTTTGAGCTACATGCTTTACGCAGTGCAAAAGAGAGCTTGATTGGCGTACAAGCGCAAGTACTAAAACGTTTTCAGCGCTTAGTTGCAACTAAGCAAACACAAGGAAGTATGACCACAGTGGCGTTTAGTTTTAGTGAACAAGGAAGTAGCACTTTTAATAAAGAGGTTATGAGTCAAACATTAACAACGCTTAGAGGGCGCATTGAGGAGCTTGGTATCACCGAAGCACTCACACAGCGCCAAGGCAAGCAACGCATTAGGATTGAATTACCTGGTGTGCAAGATCCTGCAGAAGCTAAGCGAATTATTGGCGCTACGGCATCTCTTGATTTTTATCAGCTAAAAGAGAGCGGCGGTAAAACCTTTGATTTACAAAATGGCGGAACGATTAACTTAGATCCCATTGTTATTTTTTCAGGTCAGCATATTAATAATGCTCACTCTGGGCGAGATGAATGGGGAAAACCTTTGGTGCAATTGAGCTTAGATAACCAAGGTGGGGAGGCGATGTCAGCGTTTTCAAAACGCAATATCGGTAAGCCAATGGCCACTGTGTATTCTGAATATTATAAAAATGCGCAGGGTGAGGTGGTCAAAAAAAGCGAAGTGATAAATGTGGCAAATATTGCTCAGCATTTAAGTCGTCAATTCAGTATTACTAATATGCAAAGCCCACAAGCAGCGCAAGACTTAGCATTGTTACTACGTGCAGGTTCATTAACTGCGCCTGTCACAATTGTGCAAGAACAAACGATTGGGCCAAGTCTTGGCGCTGAAAACATCACGAATGGTTTAGCTGCGCTGATGCTGGGAATGGGGATCACACTTGCTTTTATGGCTATTTGGTATCGTGGCTTAGGGCTGGTGGCTAATGTCGCACTGGTGCTTAATTTAACAGCTTTGGTTGGCTTAATGTCACTGTTACCAGGGGTTGTGTTGACCTTGCCTGGGATCGCGGGTTTAGTACTGACCATTGGTATGGCTGTAGATACGAATGTGATTATTTTTGAACGTATTAAAGAAGAGCGTCGTAAAGGGCGAGCACCA
This sequence comes from Pseudoalteromonas porphyrae, assembly GCF_001298125.1. Taxonomy (NCBI): domain Bacteria; kingdom Pseudomonadati; phylum Pseudomonadota; class Gammaproteobacteria; order Alteromonadales; family Pseudoalteromonadaceae; genus Pseudoalteromonas; species Pseudoalteromonas porphyrae. Next base: position 18,425 of record NZ_LHPH01000005.1, read on the forward strand.
TATCAAGCGATAGAGCAGGGTTATCAGCAAGCATTTACAACTATTTTTGATGCCAATATTACGACCATGATCACTGCAATTATTTTATTTAGCATTGGTTACGGGCCGATTAAAGGCTTTGCGATCACGCTTGCGCTTGGTCTGATCACGAGTGTATTTACAGGTGTTTATGTTTCAAAGGCGTTAAGCCAAGCTGTGTATCTTAAATTAACGAGCAAAACAGGAGCACAGGCATGAAAAAAACTTACTCTAAAATAAAAACGGGCACTGTCTTACGCTTATCGGGTTTGGTCTTTAGCATTTTACTTATTATTTTTTCAGTGACGGGTATTGCGACAAAAGGGCTCAATTTTGGTCTTGATTTTACAGGTGGTTATTTAACTGAATTTACGACATCAATAGCGATGAGTGAAGCTCAAATGGCGCAGAAGCTAAGCCATTACCACCCCGATGAGTTTACTTTAAGTGCGCAATCTAACCAACATTTTCAATTAAGAGAATCAGCGCAGGCAAGCAATACGCCATGGCTAGAATCATTAACGCAAGACGATACGTTAGGTGTTCAGGTTGTGTCATCGTCTTATTTAGGCTCGCAAGTTGGTGACGAGTTATTTGATGAAGGTCTTTTAGCGTTGTTCTGTGCAATGGTTGCAGTCATGATTTATTTGGCACTGCGGTTTGAGTGGCGTTTAGCATTGGGCGCAGTGGTTGCCTTAATGCATGATGTAATTGTCGTTGTGGGTATTTTTGCATGGCTGCAACTTGATTTTAATTTAACGGTATTAGCAAGCTTGTTAGCCATTATTGGTTATTCATTAAATGATTCAATTATTGTGGCTGATAGGGTACGTGAATTGTTACGCTTAGATACAAAAATGCAAAAAACCAGTGTTAATACTGTTATTAACGAGTCAATTAAAAGCACCTTAACGCGTACTTTGATCACCTCAGGAACGACACTGGCGACAGTTGCAAGCGTATGGCTATTAGCGGGAGCGCCATTAGAAGGTTTTGCAATTGCACTATTTACAGGGATATTAGTAGGGACGTTATCCTCTATTTGTATTGCGGTGACATTGCCGCAACTACTAGGTTTAACACATGAAAATTATCAAACTAAATTGGATGAAAAAAGCCAAACTTTGCTAGATATGCCTTAAAATAAATAAAAACCGCAGCGAATAAGCTGCGGTTTTTAGTATTATGACTATTAACTAAGGTTTATAGTAACGACTTCGGCAGTATCTTGCTGCGAGTCTTGTGAAGGCTGTTTTGGGATCTCAGGTTTATCTAATGCGATATCCCCACCGTCAATCACTTCACCCGTTTTTAAATTCTTAAAATCAAATAATTTATTATCCGCTAAGTGCGATGGGGTGACATTTTGCATCGCAGTAAAAATACTTTCAACACGCCCTGGGTGCTCTATATCCCACTGAGCTAGCATTGCTTTGGTATGTTTACGTTGTAAGTTTTCTTGCGAACCACACAAATTACATGGAATGATAGGGTATGCTTGACTGATTGCGTATTGTTCTATATCAGCTTCTTTACAATAAGCTAGCGGACGAATAACCATGTGCTCGCCGTTATCGCTCATTAATTTAGCTGGCATACTTTTAAGTTTTCCGCCGTAGAACATGTTTAAGAACAGTGTTTCAATCATGTCGTCACGGTGATGGCCTAACGCTATTTTGGTAGCGCCCATTTCGTTTGCAGTGCGGTATAAAATACCACGGCGTAAACGCGAACATAAAGAGCAGGTGGTTTTGCCTTCAGGAATAATATCAGTGACGATGCTGTAGGTATCTTCTTCAACAATCTTATATTCTATATCTTGAGTATCTAAGTACTCAGGTAACACATGTTCAGGAAACCCTGGTTGCTTTTGATCAAGGTTAATAACAAACAGCTCGAACTTGATTGGTGCAACACGTTGGAGATGTTTAAGCATATCAAGTAGGGTGTAACTATCTTTGCCACCAGATAGGCAGACCATGATACGGTCGCCTTCTTCAATCATATTGAAGTCCATAACCGCTTGACCGGTTTGACGACGTAAGCGTTTTTGTAACTTAGATAAGCTGTGTTGAGCTTTGGCTTGAACAGAATGCGACATTACGCCCCCTTGTGAACTATGCGTAAAAATAAGGGGCGCATTATACGCCGAAAGCAGCAATGCTCAAAACATATTTATAGCTTAATTTTTTGTTAATGGGCTGACGTAGCCATCGGGTTTAAGCGCTAATACATCGCAATCGAGGCTATCGATTACATGCTCGGCTGTATTTCCCACTAATGCAGCGCTTAACCCAGTGCGCCCTACAGTACCAATAACCACTAATTCGCTATTTAAACGCGCAGCAACATCAGGAATAACATCTTCGGGTAAGCCTTCTTCAATGGCACACGCTTGGTGTGAAATATTATGTTTGCTAGCCAGCGTATGTGTTGATTCTATATGATGCTTTTTGACTGATTCGTTATATACGCTTGGGTTGAACTCAGGTATTTCGATCGCAATGTTTACAGGCGTTGCTGGATAAGCATTCACAAGGCTTAATTTTGCGTTAGCAAGTTCACATAAAAATTGGGCATCTTTAATAATTCGGTTGTTAAGTGCAAGATGCTGTTCATTCTCACTAATTGCGTTTACGGCTGCAAGAATATTCCCGTTCTCTGGCCACGCATGTTCTTTGACGAGTAACACAGGTGCTGGGCATTTTCGGATCAAGTGCCAGTCGGTTGGGGTAAAAATAACAGATTTAAGAGTGTCATGTTTATGCGTGCCTTTAATGACGATATCAAATTGCTCGCTGATCACTGTATCTATAATGGCTTCATAAGAGCGATTATGCCAAACAACTTTACTTTGTATTTTAATGTCAGGGTATTGGGCTAAAATTTCATCAAGCCATGCTTGGCGATCTTTAACCACGGCATTACGCATTGCTTCGCGCTCATCGCCAGAGAGCATAGTTGTCATTTCATATGAAAAGTCGTAAATGCTCATAAAAGCAGTGATAACGGCACCAGACTTTTTGGCTAAATCAATAGAGCGAGATAAACCATGCTGAGAATCAACGGTTGGGTCAATAACGGCAAGTATGCGTTTGAGGGTGTTCATGAGCTGTTCCTTAACTACTGTATACCTATCGAAGGATATAATTTACATTTCAGACTCATTAGAGTGTAACGTAAATAGCGAGTAGTTAAAGTAACAGCATACTTTATGTTGTGCTAGATCAAGGTTTATTTCGGGTGGATAGCTGCGGCATCACGTAATCCATCACTGTCGAGGATTGTAATGAACTTACCCTCAACTTTTATTAGGTCTGCTTTTTGAAAGCGGCTTAACAGTCGGCTAATTGTTTCGACAGTAAGACCTAGATAATTACCAATTTCACCTCTTGTCATCGTAAAGCGAAACTCTTTACGCGAAAAGCCACGCTCACCAAAACGATTTGATAAATTATAAATAAAACTAGCTAAACGTTCTTCAGCAGACTTTTTATTTAGTAGCAACAACATTTCTTGATCATAGTTAATTTCATTGCTCATTAAACGCATAATTTGTTGACGTAGTTTAGGCAATTTACCTGACAGTTCATCTAATGTATCAAATGGAATTTCGCATACCATTGAAGTTTCTAGTGCTTGCGAAAAGCTTTGGTGGGTCATTTTATTAATAGCATCAAAACCAACTAAATCACCGGCTAAGTGAAATCCTGTTATTTGTTCATCGCCTTGCTCAGATAAAGTATATGACTTAAATGAACCTGAACGAACAGCAAAAATGGCATTTAAACGCGCACCTGATTCAAATAAAAAGTCGCCTTTGTGCAGTGGTTTTTTACGTTCGATGATTTCATCAAGTTTATCCATTTCTTGACCATTGAGTGTAAAAGGTAAGCATAATTGACTGATACTGCAATTGTTACAGCTAATCGTGCAGTTAGTCTTTGCTTTATTGTTTGATAAATTCATCTGTTATATCCATAAAATGTCGGCGCACTAGTCCCTTTAGATTAATGCACTAGCTTGTCAGTTGCAATAATAAGTAGATAAACGCCATACCAAATCAGTAGGCTGCCCATCGTTATCCGCGCCCAAGGGTGATTAAGTAGCTTATGCAATGCTTGTGCGCCCATACCTATACTGAGCATCGCAGGGAAGGTGCCTAGAGCAAAAAATAGCATAACCAGCGCGCCTTCAAATGCGCTATTGCCGGTCATCGCCCAAGTTAATGCAGAATACACTAAGCCACACGGTAACCATCCCCATAATGCGCCGTAACCTAGGGCTTTAGGAAGTGAGTTAATAGGCATTAAAAATTTATTTAGTTTAACAATATACTGCCATACCATTACTTTTCCGAGCGATTCTAGCCATTTCAAACTTGCACCTAAACGCATTACGTAAAGGCCAACTAAAATCATAAAAAGTCCACTTAAAAATGCCAATGCAAGAGAAAGCCAATGGCTTTGATTAGCGAAATGGCTGCTTAAACCCGCTACAAGTGCACCTGCGGCCATGTAACTGGCAGCTCGACCAAGGTTGTAGGCGATTGAAAAGTAGATTGGTTTTGTTTTATCAGTTGCAAGCTGTAAAGAGCTGGCAATACCACCGCACATAGCTATGCAGTGGCCACTACCAATGAGACCCATCACAAATGCACTAATAAATAGAGGGTCAATCATTACTTTTGTTATGTTGTTCTTTATCATCTTCAAACAAGATACTATGGCCTTGTTTATTTAAATCAGAAAACTGTTCGCCACGGACAGCCCAGAAAAAAACACCAATTGCGATCATAACGAATAATATAGCAATTGGAATTAGGATATAAATTATACTCATAACTTTAATAACCTCAGGGAGTTACAGATCACAATAATGGAACTTGTGGACATACCAATCACTGCCATCCAAGGCGCTACTAAGCCCAATGCTGCAAGTGGCAGGATAGAACCATTATAAAGCAACGACAGTGCTAAGTTTTGTTTAATTATCCGTCGTGTTTTTTTAGATATGATAAGCAAATGTTCAATTGCGGCTAAGTCACTGTTAAGTAAAACTACGTCAGCTGTATTTTTTGAAATATCAGCACCTGTATCCATTGCAATTGACAAGTGAGCGCTGTTAAATACAGGACTGTCGTTTACGCCGTCGCCGACCATAGCAACAATTTCATTTTGCTTTGACCAAAGTTCAACTTCACTTTGTTTATCTTGAGGCAGACAACCTACTTTGAAACTATCCAACTTTAACCTTTGAGCAATCTGTTGCCCCGCACTCGACGCATCCCCTGTTAACATATGGCATGTTAAGCCTTGAGCTTGCAAAGAGGCGATTAAGGGTGCTGCATTGTCTTTTACTTCATCAATAAAGTAAAAATTTGCGACAGGCTGTTTATCAACATAAAAAGTTGCTTGTGCATTACATTTACTGTTATCGAACCAGCCACTCTTACCGATAGCGTAATGATGATTATCATCGTGACCAGAAATACCAAGCCCTGGGTGCACGTTAATATCATATAAATGGCGCTGCTCAGGTGTGTACTTATTAAATGCTGTCGCGATAGGGTGCTCTGAATAGCTTTCAAGTTGGGCAGCAAGAGCCAATACTTGTTGTTTAGAGATACTATCAACCAATAAATCAACAGAGTCTATACTGAAACGCCCTTGAGTTAATGTGCCTGTTTTATCAAATGCAACACGTGTTAATTGTGGTAATGTTTCAAGTACATGAGCTTGTTTTATCAGTATCCCTTTGCGAGTTAACGTTGCGACTGCACAGGTCAATGCGGTTGGAATAGCTAAACTCAACGCACAAGGACATGTTGCGACAAGCACAGCAATAGTGATCCAAAACGCATGTGCGGGGTCAACTTGATACCAACCAATGGCTGTTAATGAAGCAAAAACTAATAAACAAGCGACAAACCACTGCGCAACTTTATCTGTTATTTCAACTAACTTAGGGCGTGTGGCGAGTGCGCTGTGTTGTAGTTTAATGATTTGGTTAAGTAAGGTATTTTGGCCTATCTTGTTTATTTCAATTGTGATCACACCATCATGATTTACAGTGCCAGCAAATACTTGATGGTCAATGTATTTCTTAACAGGTAAATGCTCTCCCGTCATCATGGATTCGTCAACCGTTGTGGTGCCCGAGCAGATAACGCCATCGGCTGGAATGGTTTCACCAGGCTTTATTAACACGCGATCATTTAGCTTTAATTTTTTAGCCGCAATTATATGTTCTTGGTCGTCTTTATCTAACGTGCGAGCGGTTAAAGGTAATAGTTTTTGTAAGTTCGCAGTAAATTCACTTGCTTTGAGACGAGCGCGAAACTCTAGATATTTACCGAGTAAAAGTAAGAAGGTAAACATGCAAATAGATTCAAAGTATACTTCACCGACTTGCATAACTGTGGCGTAACTACTGGCAATATAAGCACCAAATATTGCTAATGATACGGGCAAATCCATATTCAATTGTTTTGCTTTAAGGCCATTAATCGCATTAGTTAAAAAGGGTAACGCACTATATAAAATAACAGGGGAGGCAAGGATTAGGCTGATCCAGCGAAAATATTGCTCAAAATTTTCTTCCATGCCTGAAAACATACCGAAGTACATTGCAAATGCAAACATCATCACTTGCATTGTCATCAAACCAGCGACACCTAATCGGCGTATATAGGCTTTAGCGACTAACTGTTTTTGACTTGCTTCTATATCAGCTTGAAAAGGGTAGGCTTTATAGCCAATTTCCATTAATGATTTGATTAATTCACTTAGTGGAGTACGTTCTTTGTCCCATTGGATCATAGCGCGATTAGTTGACGTATTTACATCGACTCGTTTAATCGCCGGTATATTTAATAATTGTTTTTCAATTAGCCACGCACAAGCTGCGCACGTAATCCCTTCAACAGTTAGTAATACCTCACTAATATCATTAGTCTGAGATATAAATTCGTCTTGAATATCGGGGTTATCATAACTGGTGATGAAGGCCAATTGCTCTGGAACGAGCTGCTGAACTTTACCTGCTCGAACAGTCCTAAATTTATAATAGTCAGTCATACCTTGACTGACTATTGTCTCGGCTACTGTTTGGCAGCCAATGCAGCACATTGGTTGTTCGCTACCGTCAATATTAACGGTAGCGCTAAAGCCTGAAGGCACACTTTCAAGGCAATGAAAGCAATTATTAGACATAATACTTGGACTACTTATATTCAGGGCTTATAGAAATACTTTGTTCACTTGGCAAAGTAATGTTTTCTTTTAGTTTCCAGCTACCATCAACGGGCTCGATAAATACAGTGTATGTTCCATTTACAAAACTAGGAATAATGGCTGTGAATTCACTTTTTGCGTTGGGCGTCAGGTGTATATCAAAATCATGAGCTTGGATTGTTCTATGATAAAATGATAACTTTAAAGAGTGAATATTGCTTGTGTCACCCTTGGTAAATTTAAAACTTACTTTATCTGCTTCAACACCAAGTTCACCATGCAAGTATAAAGCCTTTGCTTTATCAAATTTACTCAGTTCTAAATTAATCGCTTTACCTTTTTTATAATAATCATCGACGACCATATCGGGGCCATTCCCAATTGCCGTAATAAATAATGATATGCAGCCAATGATAGTAATTGCTGGGAAAAAGATTAAGAACCAAGGCCAGAAATTTTTATACCAAGGAGTAGGGTTCATAAGTAAGCTTAATTTGTTTACGGTGTAGGTATTTTATAGGATTTGAATTAAAAAGACTAAAAAAAAGCCTCCAGATGGAGGCTTTTTTGATCTTAATTAATCTATTGAATTAAAAGATTAATATTTAAACATTTAATTAACGTTTTGCTTATTTATCTTGCGATAAACTGTAAACATAAGCCGTTAATAGATGAACTTTGTCTTCACCTAAAATGTCTTTCCACGCAGGCATTACACCAGCACGACCGTTATTTAATGTTTCTTCAACAGCACGTTGAGAACCACCATATAACCAGATGTTATCTGTTAAGTTAGGAGCACCAAATGGTAAGTTATGGGCAACAGAACCTTTACCATCAACACCATGACATGCAGCACACATGGCAAACTTAGCTTCACCTGCTTTCGCATCTTTTTGGTTAACAGTACGACCTGATAAGCTTAAAACATGCGCGGTCATTTCTTTAACGCCTTGTTCGCCTAAAGCTGCACCCCATGGTGGCATTGCAGCAACACGACCATAAAGTAGTGTCTCTTTAATTTTGTCAGGCGTGCCGCCGTATAACCAGTCTTTATCCGTTAGGTCAGGGAAGCCGTGACCACCACGAGCATCTGAACCGTGACACTGCGAACAGTTCTGAGCGTATAAGCGTTGACCAATTTCAAGTGCTTTGTCGTCTTTAACAAGCATTTCGATATCTTGGCTAGCATAGCCTTCAAATATAGGGCCAAAACGTTTATCTGCATCAACAAATTCTTGATCTAATTGAACTCGCTGACCGTTAGCTAGTGCATCTTCAGTTGCCTTTTTAGACTCTTCTAAAGAAGTAATACCTTGGTTAGAACTAGTCCATTTAAATACGCCTTCCCAATTACCTAAACCTGGGTAAGCGGCAAGGTAGTATACTGACCATGCAAATGTCGCAAAGAACATGTAAGTCCACCACTTAGGCAGTGGGTTGTTTAGTTCTTCAATCCCATCAAACTCATGCCCACAGCTTTCACCCTCTTCAACCCCAGCGTAGTTCTTTAAGTTCCACACTAGTAGGCCAAAAATAATAAATAGGCACGCAAGGGTTAATACAATAACCCATATACTCCAAAAGCTAGTCATTTCTCAGACCCCTTTTCCTCGTTAGAGATTGTTTTGTTATGCTCTTTTTCATCTTCGAAAATGGCATTAGCAGCACTGTCAAAGCGTGTTTTGCTACGCTTGCTGAATGCCCACACAACAATAACAATAAATAATACTAAAATTATCAGAGTTAAAACGCCTCTGTATGTTCCGTAATCCATAATTAATTACTTCAAGTGCGTGCCAAGCTGTTGCAAATAAGCAATAAGGGCTTGCATTTCTGTCGCACCCTTGTTGTTATTCATTGCATCAACTTTGGCAACGTCTGCTATTAGTTCCTCATCACTACCGTACCCTAAACCTGGGTGTGCCGGGTTTTCTGGGTTAATAGCAAATGTGTCACGGAAAATTTTAAGTTTTTTAAGAGTCAAGCTAGTATCAACGCGATTCTCATCTAACCAAGGGTATCCTGGCATATTCGATTCAGGTACCACAGCACGTGGGTCCATTAAGTGAGCATAATGCCAATCGTCTGAGTAACGTTTACCTACACGGGCAAGATCAGGACCAGTTCGCTTTGAACCCCACTGAAATGGGTGATCCCATACTGACTCACCAGCTACAGAGTAATGACCATAACGCTCAACTTCATCACGAAAAGGGCGAATCATCTGTGAGTGACAGTTATAACAACCTTCACGTACATAGATATCGCGACCTTCCATCTCAAGCGCGTTTAATGGACGAAGTCCATCAACAGGCTTAGTTGTGTCGTCCTGGAACATCAGTGGAGTAATCTCTACTAATGCACCAAAGCTGATTGCAAACACAGTTAAGATAGCCATCAGGCCAACGTTCTTTTCAACTATTTCATGCTTATTTTGTGATTTTTTATTGCTCATCATCTCACTCCGTTATGCTAATTGTGCTTGCGCGTCTAATTTCAACGAATCATTCTTCGCTGCAATTGTACGGTAAACGTTATAAGCCATAACTAGCATGCCCGCTACGATGAATACACCGCCTACAAAGCGCATAACATAGAAAGGGTGTGACGCTTGTAGCGATTGGACAAAGCTATACATTAATGTACCGTCAGAATTTACTGCACGCCACATTAGACCTTGCATTACACCTGAAATCCACATTGCAACGATGTATAAAACAACACCGACAGTATGTAACCAGAAATGGGTATTAACTAGTTTCACGCTATACATACGTCCTTGCGAGAATAGAGCAGGGATAAGGTGATAAATAGCACCAATAGATATCATTGCAACCCAACCTAACGCACCAGAGTGTACGTGACCTACGGTCCAGTCAGTGTAATGAGACAGAGCATTTACAGATTTAATCGCCATCATTGGGCCCTCAAAGGTAGACATACCATAGAAAGACAATGAAACAACTAAGAAACGAAGTACTGGGTCAGTACGTAATTTATGCCATGCACCTGATAGAGTCATTATGCCATTTATCATACCGCCCCATGAAGGAACAAATAAGATGATGGACATAACCATACCTAAACTTTGCGTCCAATCTGGCAGCGCGGTGTAGTGTAAGTGGTGAGGACCAGCCCAGATGTATAAAGAAATTAGAGCCCAAAAGTGAACAACTGATAAGCGATAAGAGTACACCGGACGACCAGCTTGTTTTGGTACAAAGTAGTACATCATACCTAAGAAACCAGCAGTTAGAAGGAAGCCAACAGCATTGTGACCATACCACCACTGAACCATTGCATCTACGGCGCCTGCATAGATGGAATATGATTTAGTTAATGACACTGGAACAGCCATACTATTTACAATATGCAATACAGCAACAGTGATTATAAAACCAGCATAAAACCAGTTAGCAACGTAGATGTGCGATACTTTACGCTTAATTAACGTGCCAAAAAACACGATGGCGTAAACAATCCAAACAACGGTGATTAAAATATCAATCGGCCATTCTAGTTCCGCATACTCTTTAGAACTTGTAATACCTAGTGGTAATGTGATGACCGCAAGCACGATAATTAACTGCCAACCCCAAAATGAAAAGGCGGCTAATTTATCTGAGAAAAGGCGCGTTTGACAAGTACGTTGTACGACATAATATGATGTCGCAAAAAGTGCGCTTGTACCAAATGCGAAAATTACTGCGTTCGTGTGTAACGGACGTAGTCGAGAGTATGTTAACCATGGTGTATCGAAGTTAAGTGCTGGCCAAGCTAATTGGGCAGCAATCAGAACCCCAACACTCATGCCAACGATGCCCCAAATCACTGTCATAATAGCGAATTGGCGTACAACTTTATAGTTATACTCAGTTTGTGATGCTACTGTTTGGCTCATTTTCTGGCTTCCGCTGCAATAAATGCGTTTAGAAATGAATTACCCACTTTAAAAAGTGGGGCCTACTATTACTTCACAAGTATGTTACCTAAAACCCTCAATGCCATGACTGCTTCAGAAAACAAACTCGCGAAACCCTTATTTTGCGGGGAAATGATAAATTTTTTGGCCTAAAAAAGATAGGTCAATTGCATAAAATTATGACATCAATCAATTTTTATCATGTAGTTGTTTACTTTTTGACACACTTTCTTAGTAATTGACTCTGATCGTTTCACTAAACTTGTATTTTAATAGGGGAATTATTAGTATCGCCCTTTACTTTGCTCAAGGATTACAATGTCAATTAAGCATATTATAGTGTTTATTTTTACACTTACCTTATTAATTGCCTGCGATCCGATCACAGCAAATAAAGATGAGATAGCAACAAACTCACAATGTCAGCCTAATCAAGCTTGCACATACCCAAAAAAAGCTAAAATATGGTTAAGTGAGCACCTTATTTCTCCTGAAACTCCCTTTAAAATTAATGTCTCCCTTAGCGACGGTAATATTATCCACAGCGCGAAACTTGAAGGTGTGACTATGTATATGGGTTACATTCCGCTGCAGTTTAAATTACAAGATAATGTGTTGACTGCAAATGCAATGGTCGGTATTTGTTCAGAACGAAACATGACCTGGAAACTGATACTTGAGCTCAAAAACCAAAAAAATCAGATAGAGTCTGTTTATTATTATTTTACAGTAATCTATTAGGGCGTGTTGACCTTTGTGGATTGAAATTTGTTCAACCTAGGGGCGATTTAATCGCGGCGCGAGGTTTGTAACCTAGCGGGCTAAGTAAAAACCGAGTAACAAAGAGTCAATCGCCCCTAGGAAGAACCCTTTGGGCAGCGCATGTTTGGTATTTATACTGCGTTATCAACTATTTATGGGGAACAACCACACGACATAGGCTCTGCCTTGCCTAAATACCAAACATACTGCTGCAAAATCAATCACGAAAGGTCAACACGCCCCAATTTCTAGATTCAATTATTTGAATACCTATTCACTACATAAGCAGCAAGGGTATATCCCCTCGGTTAGTCATATTTCATTACGTGTAGAGTGTGCATTCTGATCATTCTATTCTCTCATTATTAAGGGTCTGTTGACCTTTACAAATTTAACCTTGAAAGGTCAACAGACCCTTAATCTATATTCTTAGGCGTTATTTTTATAAAGGACTGATTCTGATAGTAGAATTACTTGCAACCACTATCTTACATACAACCTTTTTTACTCCAACGGCGCTTCTATCTTGGGTGGGGTGAGTATTTGTTGACGGATAATGAACTTAATCGTCGTTGTTTAGCCATCGAATTCGTTAGTAAAAAAAGTCCATTTTGCGGTTTTTATAAAATGGTGTAATTAAGTTGTAAATTTAGCTTTTTTGGATATTTTCACAAGTAATTACAGTTGATTACAAATTTATCGTTATTAATTTCATTCGTAGTTTAAATGCATTCTTATTTTTTTAATTGATTGTTTTTTAATTGTTTTAATTAATTAACAATGAAACATTCATTCACCTTATTCCCTAGTTTAGGGAGCCATAAAACAGACTTAAAGCTCCTTGTTTTTTCATTCAGTTTTCGTTCAGTTAAATCCCCCTAAGTTGCGCTGCGCTATCTCGACATTCTTAAATAAAACGAGCGCTGCCTAAATTAGGTATTTTTCCAACAAGTAGGGTATTACATGAAAAAATCAATAATTAGCTTAGCTGTTATAACGGCTATTCCTATGTTCACCAGCATTGAAGTTGTAGCTGCTGACGAAGTTCAAGCTATAGAAAAAATTCAAGTCACAGGTTCACGCATTAAACGCTCAGATATGGAAAGCGCAAGCCCAATAACGTTGATCAGCGCCGATGATATACAAGCTATGGGTGCAACAAGTATCGATAGCGTGTTACAAAAAATGACCGCAACAGGCGGAGCAATGACAAACCCTGGGGTTAATAATGGCTCTGGTGGTAACGCTCGTATTGATCTACGTGGTTTAGGCGCGCAACGAACATTGGTACTAGTTAATGGTCGTCGTATGATCAATTCAGGGACTGGCGCTGCATCAACTGTTGATTTAAATACCATTCCCGTATCAATGATCAAGCAAGTTGAAGTGTTAAAAGATGGCGCATCTGCTGTTTACGGCAGTGATGCGGTCGCGGGTGTTGTAAATATTATTTTAAAAGATGATTTTGAAGGCCTTGAATTAAACGCAAATACTGCAATTACAGGTGAGGGTGATGCATCTGAGAATTCAATCGACTTCACAGTCGGTAGCAGTTTTGATAAAGGTAATATCGTGATTGGTATGCAGTACACAGATCGTGGCAAAGCATCTCAAGCAGATCGTGATTTTTCTAAGTGCCCAATAGATGAAGGCGTTGACGGTTTATTCTGTACAGGTTCTGCCTACAATGAAGGTGGCCATATATGGAATGGTAACGGTGCAAAAGGCACAACGGTAAATGCAAAAGGTGAAGATACACAAGTTTCACTAATTGATGATGACGGAGTAACTGGCCGTGGCGGTGATTACCACCGTTACACCAATGAAGACAGCTATAATTACTCACCAACAAGTTACCTTTATACGCCAATGGAGCGTTTAAACTTAACAGGTATAGCAACATACGAACTATCTGACGATACCAGCTTATTTACTGAGTTTACGTATACTAAACGCTGGTCAGAGCAACAAATGGCGCCGCAGCCTGTCTGGTTTGATTTTGAATATACGCAGGCAATGGGCGATTCAATGCTTAATCAAAGCTACGATCAACGAGTTGACCTTGATGGTGATGGTTACCTTGATAAAGATGCGGATGGTAACTACGTAACGCAAGAAATGAACTATAAGTACGGTGATAAAATCTCATATGGTCGCCGTATGTCAGACACGGGTGAACGTTATTTTGAGCAATCAGTAGATACAGTACGTGCTGTGATCGGTGCTGAAGGTCTAATTGGAGATTATGCATGGGATGTGTCGGCTAACTTTGGCCGCAATGACTCGGTTGATAAGCTAAGTAATCTTCATAACATGGGCGCAATTGGTGATCAAATTGACGCAGGTACATTTAATCCACTTGATCAACAGGCGTGGGTTTCAGACAATTTCCGCAAAAATGTTTACACTGAAGTAAATAATGGTGGGAGTCAGTTATTTATTCTAGCCGCAGCTGTTAGTGGTGAGTTGCTAGAACTGCCTGCGGGTTATGCAGCATTTGCGGCTGGTGTAGAACGCCGCCAAGAAAAAGCATGGTTCACCCCAGACTCATTAACGGCACAAGGTTTGGCTAATGATCCGCGTGTTGAAGCGACTTCTGGTGGCTTTGATGTCAATGAGGCTTATCTTGAGCTTGCAATTCCATTACTTGCTGATAAACCATTTGCTGAGCATGTTGAGTTAAGTGCAGCCATTCGCGCATTTGATTACAGTACCTTTGGTTCAGATGAAACATGGAAATTAGGCCTAACGTGGAAAGCAAATGATGAATTAATGCTACGTAGTGTTGTGTCTACCGCTTTTCGTGCACCGACAGTCAATGAACTTTACTCAGGTAATTCTCCATCATTTGATCAAGTAGATTACCCTGGCGCGCAAAAACAAGCAGAAGTAACGGTTGGTGGTAATTCAGCGTTAACCCCTGAAGAAGCAGATACATTAACTGTTGGCCTTGTTTATGAACCACAGTGGTTTGATGGTTTCTCAATGACGGTTGATTACTTTGATATTGATATTGAAAATGCAATTACAAAGGTCGATAGTCAGTATATAGTTGATCAATGCTTAAATAATGCGGCTAACGCGACAACGCCACTGTGCCAATCAGCAGGTATTTCTATTGATGCAACAGGACGCATCAAATTTAATAACAAAATACAGAATATAGGCTCTGAAAAAACCTCAGGGTATGATTTGAATTTGGCATATAACTTTGAGGCAGCGGGTCTTAATTGGCGCGCAGGATTAGACACAACTTACCTTGATGAATATGTTAAACAAGTGACTGGAGACCCAGTTGAATACGCTGGTGTGATCACCTCTGGCTCAGGTGGCTATGCAGAAATCAAATCTAATCTTAGCCTTAAAGTTGCTGGAGATAGCTGGGACGCTCAATATAAAGCGCGTTATATTTCAGGTATGGACAGCTTTAAGTGTATAGGTAAGGAAGATACATGCTACGCGCCAACAACACCGAGTGTTGTTTATCATGATGTGAGCGGCTCTTACCTAATTAATGAAACCGTCGCATTGACTGCGGGTATCAATAACCTATTTGATAAGCAGCCTCCATATTACTCTGGTAATAATGATTCAAATACGGACCCGTATACGTATGATGTATTAGGTCGTCGTTTCTTTGCAAGCATGAGCATTAAGTTCTAAGTAACCGACACTTAGATTAAATTACTTTTAAGGCCTAGGGCGTGTTGGCCTTTCGTGATTGATTTTGCAGCAGTATGTTTGGTATTTAGGCAAGGCAGAGCCTATGGTGTGTGGTTGTTCCCCATAAATAGGTGATAACGCAGTATAAATGCCAAACATGCGCTGCCCAAAGGGTTCTTCCTAGGGGCGATTAATTCTTTGTTGCTCGGTTTTTACTTAGCCCGCTAGGTTACAAACCTCGCGCCGCGATTAAATCGCCCCTAGATTGAACAAATTTCAATCCACAAAGGTCAACACGCCCTAGTTTTACTAGGCCTTTTTTGTTGAACAAATCCAAGGGCAGCAGTAAACTAACGTCTGTAACTAAAATTTAGGTTATCTCATATTTAATAGGAGAACTGATTGTTAAAGCAGGATGAAAACTTATCCTTTATTATCGAACCTGAGCTCAGCCCTCGTTCTGAGCAACGCATTGATTTGTACTTCTCTATCCCAAATGAGATGGGTATTAACCCACAAACCTTAACCGAAGAGTCTTACTTCAATAACCACTTTAAATCTTATTTAGCGTATAACGCCAATAATATTCACCTACCTTTAGTACGAAGCCGTTTTGTCAGTAAAAATAAAGGTGAACAGCAAGATTATCGGCAGAACCTTAACCTTTATTGTTATCAAGTCAGATTAGCTATTGAAACGGATATCAAAGAAGCGCTTAAAATAGAAGAACTTGATGAGTTTTATCAACGGGCCATTGAGCTGTGTGAACAAAGCCAAAGCTTACTAAAAAAATTGCGCCGTTATACCCCAGAAGATGAAAAGCTAATTTCATTTTACACTAATGCCGATAATTATTTGAGTTGGCAAATTGAACAGTCATTTTTAAGGTTACTGGATGAAGGCCCACGAAGTAGCGATCACGCAAAAGAACGCACTGATTTGCTGAATTTTTGTAAGTTTGAACAAACATACCGCCAAGAGCAGCAGTACAACTCAGATTCAACACTTAAAGATGCTAACCGTATTACTAATAAAATGCGTTTGTTACAGCGTTTAATTGAGCATGGCGTCGTATTAACAAGACAAACTCGTCATTTAAATAGTTATTTAAAGCGGTTAGTAAAAGGCAGCGTGACGGCAGTTATAATGGCCTTAGTCATGTTGGTTGTACTTAATGCACGCAGCACTTTTACAGAAGTAACAGCAACATTGATTATTATTCTTGGTGCTATTTACGGTATGCGTGAAATATTTAAAGAAGATATAACCCGGGTTATTTGGCGAGCAATTGTAAAAGGACGGCCGAAGTGGCGCTTTCAATTTAATAACAGTGTTACGAAAGATAAAATTTCAACACAATATATTTGGCTTGAATACACTCGCTTTAAACATATTCCGCAGCAAGTGAGGAATATATTTTCAAAACGACGACAACAGAACAAACAAGCCGCGCAATGGTTACATTTTGCCAGTGAAACGCGAGTTAATGCCAAAGAGTTTTTACCCGGTTATGATAGTTTGCAGCAAACACTGCAATTTAACTTGGCACCTTTTGCTCGTTATTTAAAAAAAGGTGAAGGTAAGCTGTATAATGTTGAAAATAATAAAATATCTAAACAAAGTGTGGAGCGTCGCTATCAGCTAAACTTGGTAGTCGTTTATAGCAGTGCTGATAAAGTAACGCATCAGCGCTATAAAATCACTTTAAATAGAAGTAAAATTGTAAATATAGAGCTGATTTACAGTGAAAAATAATTTTCTCGTTGAGCTGAGTGAAGCTGTTATTCTATTTTCTTTGATCAGTGGCTTGGCTATAAAAACCAGATGGTGATCAGTTACCATCTGGTGAGGCTATTATTTTTCTAGGCCTGTTTTACTATATAACGAGACGCGATCAGAGACTAAAGTGATCTCAATCTTTTTATCACCACCGCCCCATGTGCAGTTAGTGTGCAGCGTTTTTTCAACACATTTGTCAGCTGCACCCAATATTGCTTCAACGTCAGTTTTATTCATACCAATTTCAATTTTTTCGTAATTTTCTAAATTGATTTTTGAACAAGCCGACAACGTTAAAATGGCAGCAACTATTAATAATTTTTTCATTTTTTAACTTCCTTTATTTAGTGTTTGAACTTTCTAATTTGTACTATCATGCCCATTTTCGGGTGGTCAAAATAATGAACTTCATTGCTAATTACGCGCTTAAATTGTGAAAAACGAGCACGCTGAATATCGCCTGTTGGTAATGCTTCATTGATGTCAAAATTTGCGTTAATGAAAAGATAATGACGAAGGTAAATATTGAAAACCCCTTCTAGCTCCCAGCTATCGCTGGCTTTTTCTTCTGTGGTAGGTAATGAAGAATTGAAGCTAACTTGATTAATAAAATCATCACCTTGGTAGTTCGCTGTTTTAGCTATATAGGGGGCTGGTATCAGTTGCCCGCCAAATAACGAAATGTGTTCAGATCGTGATTTACTTGCACCTTTAAAACGCCAGCCCGTATGCAATAGCGGTTTCAATCCTTTACGAACAAGTGATTGCTGCTGGGGTATGAATTTTAATTGTTCAGGCGCTAACAGGTACGTTTGCTCCATGTCATCTCTTACTGGCGCTAAAGGGCTTAAAGGTAATACGTTGTAGCTACTTAGGTAATCAATACTCTCATCACACAAGTTTGAACGACTAACGCTTATTAATGAATCAGTAAAAGAGGCTGAGTTAAAACGACTATCACCATTAATACAATCTTGTTTGGCTTGCTCTTCATAAATAGGTGTCAGTAAATCAAGATTATTAGATTTTTTTACCGGGTCTTTATCTAAGCTGAAATCTTCTTGCATGTAGGGGGCAGGGCGTTGCTTAAAGATCAGCACTTCCACTTCAAACCAGCGTTCAGCAAATGCAGTGCTACTAAATACACAACACAACAATAATAGGGACTTTTTAAACAACATTAATGGCTAACCTTTTTAGAGAAATCTGCAATCATTGCAGTGACCATTTTTAAACGCTCACGGGCACTTGCCTCATTGATCGCAAAACGCAATTTATTTGCGCCATCCATTTTGTACACCTTAGGCGCACTTTGTATCAAACCTATAATGAAGCTAGGATTAACCTTTGTATCTTGGCTGAACTCAAAATAACCTCCTTTAGGGTTTGCCTCAATTTTTTTAATTCCCAGTTCGCTGGCTTTTAGCTTAAGTTGTTGAAGGCTGAATAAGTTTTTAGCCGCATCAGGCAATAAACCAAAACGGTCAATTAATTCAACCTGTAATTCATCCATATCATCTACATTAGCACAGCTGGCAACGCGTTTGTACATGCCCAATCGTGCATTTACATCGTGGATATAATCATCAGGTAACAGTGCTGCTAATTTTAAATCCACTTCGCTTTGTTGTTGTAATAAGTTATCAAGTGTTGGCTCTTTGCCATCACGCAGTGACTTGACGGCTTGCTCAAGCATTTCCATGTATAGGTTAAAACCAATGGTGTGCATTTGCCCTGATTGATCATCGCCAAGTAGCTCACCTGCGCCGCGGATCTCTAAATCGTGAGTTGCCAGCGCAAAACCTGCGCCTAAATCTTCTAGTGACTCAATGGCTTCTAGGCGCTTTACAGCATCTTTAGACAGCGCTTTAGGGTTACCTGTTAGTAAATAAGCGTATGCTTGATGATGGCTACGTCCAACGCGACCGCGCAATTGGTGAAGCTGCGCTAAGCCAAGTTTATCAGCACGATCCATAATAATCGTGTTTGCGGTCGGGATATCAATGCCGGTTTCAATAATGGTCGTACACACGAGCACGTTATATTTTTGATGATAAAACTCACTCATCAATTGCTCTAAATCACGCTCGCGCATTTGCCCATGAGCAGAGGCAACACTTGCCTCTGGTACCCATTCGCTGATCTCTTCAGCAACGCGGTCGATGGTATCTACGTTATTGTGTAAAAAGTAAACTTGGCCACCGCGTTTAATCTCTCGTAGTATGGCTTCGCGTATCAATTCGGCGTCGCGTTGGCGCACAAAAGTTTTAACCGCAAGGCGTTTAGCAGGTGGTGTGGCGATAATTGATAAGTCTCGCATACCACTCATGGCCATATTTAATGTTCTGGGAATTGGAGTGGCCGTCAGCGTTAATATATCTACATCAGCACGTAGTGATTTAATTTTTTCTTTTTGGCGAACACCAAAGCGATGCTCTTCATCAACAATTAATAAGCCTAAATCTTTAAAAATGATATCTTGTTGGATTAGTTTATGCGTTCCAATCACGATATCTAGCTTGCCATTGGCCATTCTTTCAAGTGTGTCTTTTTGTTCTTTTGGAGAATTAAAGCGAGACAAAACGCCCACTTCAATTGGAAAATCAGCGAAACGGTCTTTAAAATTTTCATAATGCTGTTGGGCAAGTAAAGTGGTCGGTACAAGCACCGCGACTTGCTTATCATCATTAATAGCGACAAATGCAGCCCTCATAGCGACTTCGGTTTTACCAAAGCCAACATCGCCACATACTAGTCGATCCATCGCTTGTTTACTTTGCATATCACCGAGCACCGCTTCAATGGCACTGCGCTGATCGTCTGTTTCTTCAAACGGGAAGCCATCACTAAACGCACGATAAGCTGCGCCATCAAGAGCGAATGCATTTCCTGGTTTAGCTTGGCGCTGCGCATAAATATCTAATAGCTCAGCTGCAACATCACGCACTTTTTCAGCTGCACGCTTTTTAGCTTTGTCCCATGCATCAGATCCAAGTTTATGAAGCGGGGCGCTTGCTTCTTCACCACCAGAGTAGCGGCTTAGCATATGCAGTGCTGACACTGGGACGTAGAGTTTTGCTTCACCCGAGTAGGTGATAGTGACAAATTCAGTGACTAGACCTGCGGCGTCAATGGTTTGTAGCCCTTGGTAGCGGCCAACACCATGATCAAGGTGAACAATAGGCTGGCCTACTTTTAACTCAGCTAAATTACGTATTAGTGCATCTTGGCTTGCTTCGTATTTATGCTTTCGACGACGTCGTTGCGATACTTTTATGCCGAGTAATTCTTGTTCAGTAATAATAGTCAGCGGTGGTTTACTGCTTAGCACAACACTTTGTTCAAGTGGGCTTACAATTAAGCCAACATCACTGTTACTTGCTGTAAATTCATCAAACGTATTAAATTCTTTTAACTTTAATCCACTCGGTTTTAGTATTGCCAGTAATGACTCACGGCGACCATCCGATTCAACAGACAGTAAAACACGGCCTTTTTGTTTTTTCTGTGTACTGACGTAGTCAATAAATGCGTGATAGGGCTCATGTAGCTTATGGTCAATACGGATTGCAGGGAGTTCTAATGTGGCTAAGTTTTTATTACCCGCTTTGGTAGGTAGCTTAGCCTGCGAGAGTTTAATGCGGGCAAAGTTACCTAAATTTGAAAACAGCTCATTAATGGGTTGATATAAGCTGACAGGTTCAAGTAGTGGGCGCAGCGGATCAACACGACGGTTTTCATATCGGACATTTACGTCATGCCAAAAATTATCCGCGGCATGTTCAACATCCCCTAATTGCATTACCGTCGTTGTATCAGGGAGGTATTCAAAAATAGTGGCTAATTGATCAAAAAATAGCGGCATGTAATATTCAATACCTGCCGGCCAGTTTCCTTTAGTGACTTGCATATAGACTGAGTCTTGCTCAGAGCTAGCTCCAAATTTTGAGCGGTAATTAATACGAAAACGCTCTATATCAGCTTCGTTTGTTGGAAACTCATGGGCAGGCAGTAACTCTATTTTTTCTACTTTATCGTCAGAGCGTTGGCTTTCAACGTCAAATAAGCGAATTGAATCAAGCTCATCATCAAAAAAGTCAAGCCTAAAAGGATGCGGGCTACCCATTGGGTATAAATCAACAATAGAGCCTCGAATTGCATACTCACCGTGTTCCATTACTTGTTGCACATGTAAATAACCAGCTTGCTCTAAGTTATTGCGCAAGCTATGGGTATCTAAAATATCACCCACTTTAAAGTTTATAGTGGAGCCATAAATAAATGATGCAGGAGCAGTGCGTAGCATTAGGGTTGAAACCGGCACAATTAATACACTTTGTTGTTCTTTTTTGAGCGTATTTAATGTTGCTAGGCGCGCTGAGATAATATCTTGGTGTGGCGAAAAATGATCATAAGGAAGAGTTTCCCAATCAGGAAACACCATGACCGGATGATTTGGTAATAAGTACTCTAATTCAGTTTCTAAGCGCAAGGCACTGGGCGTGTCAGGTGTGACGATTAATACCAAACCGTCTTGTTGCTGAACCCCTTGAGCGATAGCAATACTTAATCCGCTACCGGTGAGTTGCCCCCATTGAATTTTATCTTTTTGAGATTTTACCCAAGGCAAGGCTGCCCATTGCGCAAACGCCATTTATTACTCCTTTATTTGACCTCGCAAGGTCACTATTTTAGTCGCGATAGATTCTAGTTAAGTCTTGGTAATGATCGATTCGACGATCCCGTAAATACGGCCATATACGTCTTACGTTTTCTGAGCGTTTTTGATCAAGTTCGATTACTAAAATTTGTTCATCAGTTGTATTAGCCTCAGAGAGTAGCTCACCTTGAGGGCCCGCAATAAATGAATTCCCCCAAAATTGAATACCGTTACTTTGAGCACTCGGGTCATTTTCATGGCCAACACGATTACAACTGATCACAGGGACCCCGTTTGCTACGGCATGCGCACGTTGAGAGATCACCCAAGCATCTTTTTGGCGAGCTTGTTCGCCTTTGTCATCACGCGGATCCCAGCCAATAGCTGTTGGGTAAATTAGTAGCTCAGCACCGGCCATAGCCATTAAGCGTGCGGCTTCAGGAAACCATTGATCCCAACATACTAACACGCCAAGTTTACCAACCGAGGTTTGAATTGGTTCAAAACCAAGATCACCTGGTGTGAAGTAAAATTTTTCGTAAAAGCCTGGGTCGTCAGGAATGTGCATTTTACGGTATTTGCCCGCAATAGTGCCGTCTTTTTCAAGTACGACGGCTGTATTATGATAAAGCCCTGTTGCACGTTTTTCAAAAAGTGACGCGACAATAACAATGCCAAGTTCTTTAGCAAGTTGGCCTAAAGTATTACTGCTAGGGCCAGGTATTGTTTCAGCTAAATCAAATACATCAACGTCTTCAGTTTGGCAAAAATAAAGACTGCGATGGAGTTCTTGAAGCACCACTAATTGCGCGCCTTGGCTTGCGGCATCGCGAATACCTGCGATTGATTTTGCCATGTTTTCGTCGGCATTATCACTATTTGTTTGTTGCACTAGGGCAACCGTTAACTTATCAGGGCTATTCACTTAGGGCCTCCGGCTAAAAATCCACGCGGTAATTGCATGGTAATACAATGTAAACTGCCAAATTGTGCAATGATTGGTAAACAATTCACACCAATAATTTTATGACTAGGGTAGGCGCTTTGTATACGTTCAAGGGCTAATGCGTCATTGCTGTCATTATACGTCGGTACAAGCACGGCATTGTTAATGATTAAATAATTCGCATAGGTTGCAGGGAGCCTATCATTGTCAGCGTTAAATACAGCTTTAGGCCATGGCAAATCAATTAATGTGTATGGTTTGCCTGTGTGAGTTGTAAAGCTTTTAAGCTGTTTTTCCATCGCATCTAGGGCGCTGTAATGCTCGTCATTGTTGTCGTCACATTTTACATAGACAAGGGTATTGTTAGGTGCAAAGCGCACGAGAGTATCAATGTGACTGTCGGTGTCATCACCGGCTAAGTAACCATGGTCTACCCATAAAAAGTCGTTTGCACCCAGCTGAGTACGTAAAACGTGCTCAATATCATCAGTGCTCAGTGACGGGTTACGATTTTGGTTGAGTAAACACTCGCGTGTGGTGAGCAATGTACCGTGTTCATTTATTTCAATACCCCCACCTTCAAGTACTAAATCAATGGCTTGATATTGATTATTGGAATGAGCGAGTTGTTTGACAAGCACTGCATTAATTTGATTATCCAATGTGCTTTCAAACTTGTTACCCCAGCCATTAAACGTGAAGTCGTTTATTGTTAGTTCTGCGGGGTTATCAAGCGATGCGCAGGTCAAAGGTCCATGATCGCGTGCCCATGTATCATTACATGGAGTCACTACAAAATGCACGCGACTTAAATCAACATCATTGGTAAGCAATAATTGCGTTATATGTGTTTTAAGTGTGTCATCGTGCGCGACGATCACTAACTGTTGAACGTTACATATATGTTGGCAAAGCTGTACATACACGGGCTCAACAGCGGTTAAATTATCACGCCAATCAGTGGCTTGATGAGGCCATGTTAGCATGACAGCGTCTTGCTCGGCCCATTCGGGTAAAAGTCTAAAGTTCATGGATTTAATAAACAAACAAAGGTGTTGCTAGTTTAGCATTTCGGCCGAAGAAGTCAGCTTTTTCATGGTTAATGTTCAGGTTTTGTTGGTGTGTTTGTGCTTTTATCGTTTTGGAATGATCCATCTAAAGGCGTATCGAGCGCTTGCTGTTGTTGGCGTTTTTTGAGCTGTCGCGTTTGTGCATGTAAAGTAGCGCGAACAACGAGTTCTTGATCTGAATCACGAATGGCAATAAATAGCAGCGTATATTGATATTGATCGTCATCTTGCTTTTCAATCGCAACGACTTCGGTATAACAATAAACGGCAGATGCTTCATGCTGTAAAAACAATTTTGTGCGAAATGTGTGACCTAATGAATACACGCTATCTGAGGTGAATTTAACACCGCCACCGCCATAACTATCGCAGTACATTGTATTATCTTCGGGCTGTTCTGATGCCAATATATGGCTCATTATTAGGTCTATTTTACGCGATTGTGCTTGTAAAAATACGGCAAGTTCTTGTGCTATATCGCCTAAGTTACGCAGTGGCCGTAATGAACTTAACTCTAATTCACTGACTTCATTGGCAAGCTTAAATAATGGGGGAATATCAGCTTCGAGTTGTGCGAGAGTTTTGGGAACCGCATGAGGGTCAACTGCAAATAGATTTACACGGTTACTTTCATCAATTTGAAAATATTGCTCAAACTCAGTTAGTTTTTCATTGTTCATATTAAGGCTCCTCGACGCACGAACTATTATAGTAGCGCTCGCGAGAAGAAATTGCTAGTTATCTGACACCCATAAAAAAGGGCAAACTACTGTTTGCCCTTATATTTTTAATCGCTATTAATTATAAATTACTTTCAGGTGTATCTACATTTTCACGCTTATGATGCAGGGCTATTTCATCCGCTAGCTCAGTGCGAGAACGTTTTTCACTTAGCTTACGATCTGTTAGCCAGTAAAAGAATAATGGTACAAAAAACACGGCTAAGAAAGTGGCGGCCATCATGCCACCCATCACGCCTGTACCAACGCTATGACGTGCACCAGCTCCTGCGCCAGAGCTAAGTACCAATGGAACAACACCTAAAATAAACGCTAATGATGTCATAATTATTGGCCTAAAACGCAAGCGTGCTGCTTCAAGTGCTGCGGCGCTGGCACTCCAGCCTTGTTGGTGCTTCATAAGGGCATATTCAACAATTAATATGGCATTCTTACTGGCCAGGCCAAGGAGTGTTACTAAGCCAATTTGAAAGTAAACATCGTTTGTCATGCCGACTAACCAAATTGACACCAGTGCGCCAAATGTACCAAATGGTAGTGCAAGCATAACTGATAATGGTAACGACCAGCGCTCGTATAAAGCCGCAAGAATTAAAAATACCATAATAACAGCCAGGCCAAGTGCGATACCTGTAGTGCCAGAACTTCGTTTTTCTTGGAATGCAGAGCCTGTCCAATCGTAGGTCATATCAGGTGGTAACACGGCTTTTGCGATGCGTTCCACTTCAGCAATTGCTTGACCAGAGCTATAACCGGGAGCTGCATTACCGAGCAGTTTTACCGCCGGTAAATTGTTGTAGCGGTTAAGGCTCTCAGGCCCGCGGCTAAAATCGACATTTGTAAATGCAGACATTGGCACCATGGTTCCTTGGTTGTTTTTAACATAAATACGGCCAATGTCATCAGGCTTCATCCTAAACTCAGCTTCAGCAGACATCAATACCTGCCATGCACGACCAAACTTGTTAAAGTCATTTACATAGTAAGTGCCCAGCGTGCCGGCAAGGGCAGTAAAGGCATCGTCAATTTCAATACCCATTGCACGTGCTTGTTCGCGGTCAACATTTACTTTTAGCTGTGGGGCATTAGGACGCCAAAGCGTTTGCAAGCCACTTAAAACAGGACTCTTTTGTGCTTCAGCCATCATCATTCCCATGGCTTGTTGTAGTTTCTCGGGGCCACCAGCACCTTTGTTTTGAATATAAAACTCAAAACCACCGGTACTGCCTAAACCAAAAATAGCAGGGGGATTAAATGCAAGTACTAAGGCTTCGTTAATATGTGCAGTTTTCATAAACAG
This sequence comes from Pseudoalteromonas porphyrae, assembly GCF_001298125.1. Classification (NCBI taxonomy): domain Bacteria; kingdom Pseudomonadati; phylum Pseudomonadota; class Gammaproteobacteria; order Alteromonadales; family Pseudoalteromonadaceae; genus Pseudoalteromonas; species Pseudoalteromonas porphyrae. Next base: position 44,523 of record NZ_LHPH01000005.1, read on the forward strand.
CTCATTGACGAGGCTTTTTGTATCTATCTCGCGTTCATCCCAATGTTTTTGGGTAACAAACAAGGTCGCGGCACTATTTTTATAACCGCCACCAATAAAGTCAAAGCCTGTAAAAGCAACCACGTTTTCATTAGCTGGGTTTGATTGCACTGCTGCAATTACTTCTTTTACTACTTCCTCAGTGCGTTCAAGCGATGAACCATCAGGTAAGAAAATAGCGGAGATGTAATAACCTTGATCTTCATCAGGGACTAAAGAACCAGGGGTATTTTTCCAAAGTCCAATAGTAATAGACACCATGCCAATCATTAATAATAAACCTAATGCGCCACGGCGAACCATATAGCCAACCGCGCCAACATATTTACTGGTTATTTTAGTAAAAATACGGTTAAACCATAAAAAGAAGGAGGCTGTTTGTTTATGTTCTTGTTTTAAAATAAGTACACATAACGCGGGGGTCATGGTCAATGCGACGACACCAGATAAACTCACTGCAATTGAGATGGTAATCGCAAACTGGCGGAATAACTCACCGGTTAAGCCACCTAAAAAGGCTATGGGCACAAATACAGAGCAAAGTACGAGTACAATCGCGACGACCGGACCTGATACTTCTTTCATTGCTTTTATGGCAGCTTCGTGGGCGCTGACATGCTCTTCATGCATAATCCGTTCGACATTTTCCAGTACAACAATGGCATCGTCAACAACAATACCAATGGACAGCACCATACCAAACAGAGTGAGTGAGTTAATAGAATAACCAAGCATGTACATACCAGCAAAGGTACCTAATAAAGACACTGGTACCGCTAATGTTGGAATTAGCGTCGCGCGCCAATTTTGTAAAAACAGATACACGACCAAGAAAACCAATATCATTGCTTCAATAAGCGTGATCACAACTTCACGAATAGACACTTCAACAAAGCGAGTGGTGTCGTAAGAGTTTAAATGCGCAAGACCGACAGGGAATTGTTGTTTAATTTCGGCCAGTACACCATTTACTTCTTCAGCTACATCAAGTGCATTTGCACCAGGTTGTAAAAATATACCTAAAAGTACGGCTTCTTTACCGTTAATAGTACCGCTGAAATTGTAATCTTTTGACCCTAATTCAACACGTGCAATATCTTTCAAACGTAAACTACTGCCATCTAAATTTGAACGAATGATAATCTCTTCAAATTGGCTTGGCTCAGACAAACGCCCTTGTGCGGTAACACTATAAACCAGTTCTTGGGCTGATTGGGAGGTTGGCGTAGCGCCAATTTTACCCGCAGCGTATTGTGAATTTTGTGAGCGAATAGCACCTGCTATTTCTTCAACGGTAACACCTAATTGACTCATTACATCTGGGCGTAACCAAATACGCATAGCGTAATCTTTCGCACCAAATATTTGTACGCTGGTGGTTCCAGGTATACGTTTAATACGATCTAAAATATTGAGGGTAACGTAATTTGAGGTCCACAAGCTGCTGCGGCTTTCATCGGGAGAATAAAAGGCATGAACTTGCAAGAAGCTTGATGAGCCTTTTTGAACAACCACACCTTGACGACGCGTTTCTTCAGGTAGGCGCGCTTCAACTTGCTTAACGCGGTTATTGACGTTCACAGCCGCTTGGTCAATATCGGTACCAATTTCAAAGATTACCTCAATCGTGGTTGCGCCTGAGCTGGTTGATGTAGAAGCCATGTACATCATGCCTTCAACACCAGTGATCGCATTCTCAATAGGCGCTGCAACGGTTTGTTCAAGCACCTCAGCAGATGCACCCGGATAAGCTGCAGTTACTTGCACAACAGGAGGGGCTATTTCAGGGTATTGTGCGATGGGTAAACTGCGCATTGCAGCTAAGCCAGCCAATACAATAACAATTGAAATAACAAATGCAAAAATAGGTCTGTCTATAAAATAACGAGAAAACATAATACTCCCTGCGCCTATTCTGCGCTTACGCTGTGTGTTGCATTGTTAACGGCTACCGGCATGCCAGGGAAGAAGATACGTGCCATACCATCGACAATTATTTCATCCCCTGCGTTAATGCCTGATTTAATTAACCAAAAGTTTTTATCACCAGCATTTGCTGGCTTTTGCACCCACTCACCAACAACAACAGGCGCAGGTCGGGCAATAGTGCCACCTTGCTCACCTCTAGCTACAACGTAGACAAATTTCCCCATACCGTTATCAAGTACCGCGCGCTGTGGCACAACAAACGCATTTTTACGCACTGCACCTTTTAAACTCACGCGAACAAATTGACCCGGACGAAGTTTAAAATCAGGGTTGGGTATAATAGCTTGTAGTTCACTGGTGCCCGTATTTGGGTTAATGCGTACATCAGAGAAGTTAACTAGGCCACTTTTGCTATATATAGAGCCATCTTGCAGTTTAATGCTAGTTTGCCAATGACCGCTTTGTGGCAATGTTAGTGAACCGTTAGCTTCATCTTGGCGCATTTGCAATTGTTCACGCTCCGAAATACCAAAACGTAAACGGATAGGATCAAGCTGGGTTATTTGCGTTAGCAGTAAATCAGGACCTGAAACATAAGTGCCTTCAGAGACAAATTCACGGCCCATAACACCTGCAACAGGCGCTTTAACTTGCGCATACTCGAGATTTAATTGTGCTTCTTTTAACGCAACTTTAGCGGCTGCTAAATTAGTTTTCGCGATGTCTGTAGTCGAGCTGGCGTTATCATAATCACGTTGTGAAACAGATTTTTCAGCGCGCAGTTTACCTAATCGCTTTACATCTCTTTGTGCTTGAACGAGTGATGCTTTTGCGCCGTCAAAGGCGGCTTGGGCACGTTCTAGCGCTAATTGATAAGGTTCTAAATCAACGGTGAATAATGATCGGCCTTTTGTCACTGTTTGACCTTCGTCAAAGTTACGTGATTCTAAAATACCGGTTACGCGTGCTCTTACTTCAACTTCTTTTGAGCCAGAAAGTGTTGCAGGTAATTCAATTGTAAAAGGCGCATCTTCAGTTGCGGCAATCACGGTTGCTACAGAGGCTGGTTGCATAGCCGCTTGCGGTGTTTGTGGGGCTTCACTGCAACCTTGTAAAAGTAAGGCTGTTGAGGCAAATAAAAAGAAAGAAAGAGACAATTTTGATAGTGCGAAAGACTGACGCATGTTTACTCCACAGTTCCAATTGTTAAGTATAATATTTTAAGCATGTATTAAGCTGCCTGAGTATGGCATTTAGCTGGTTTTATGACCAGCATGTAAAGACAAATTACTTTTATTCAGCTTAAGTAAACGCAAGTGTATACCTTAATTTTTAATAGGTATACACTTGCGTTTACTTTTTTACTCTTAGCATTCAAATACAAAAAATAATGCTACAATGTTTGTATTGATATTGGGGGCATTATGGAATCGAGTAATAACAAACAAAATGATGTGCTATGTGCTGCGATACATGAATTTGCGCGCCGTGGGTTAGCGGGTACTACGATGGAAGCCATCGCTAAAAAAGCCACTGTATCTAAGCGTACGCTTTATAAGCACTATGCAAACAAGCAAGCACTATTTGATGAAGTTGTATCATTACTTTTAGCACGCATTGCACAATTACAGAGTTACCAATACTTAAAAGACATACCAATTTATGATCAGTTAAAAGATTTGGCAAAGCTCTGTTTATCTTTGGGCAATGATGAAGATTACCTAACATTGTCACGTATTGTGATTATTGAATCTATGCGAGATAAAGAGCAAGCAGCTCGCCTTGAAGTAAAGTTTTTAGACTGTGAAAAAGGCCTACTAACGTGGTTTGAACAAGCTCAAAGCGCGGGTGTACTTAATGATGTACCTGCTGATATTGCCGCTGCATTTTTTTATGGTGGTTTAAAAAAAATGGCGTATTGGGAGCAAGTGATTAAATGGAAGCCCGCTTTAGATGAAGCGCGCTTAGAGCAGCTTGTGGATTTAACATCGCGCTTTTTTATCAGTGGCATCAAGCTTGAAAAGTAAAAACTTGATGCTGGGTATCAACTGATTGCCCTAGGATTAATTAAAGACTGACGTTATTATTTAAGTAACGCTACTAACTCAGTTAAATCATTCACCTTGTAGTCAGGTGTTTTTGCAAGCGGATAGAGTGCTTTACCAGGGCGTGCTATAAATGCCGTTTGTAAGCCTGCTGCTTTTGCGCCCGCAACATCCCATCCGTGCGCGGCTACCATTAGTGCTTCTTCAGGTTTTACCTGTAATTTTTGTAACACCCATTCATAAGCACGCAAGTCAGGTTTATAGATTTTAATATCTTCAATGCTGTAGCGCGCTGCAAAAAAGTCGGTTAAACCGGCACTTTCAAATTGTGTTTTAACCCCGTTATTTGATGAATTAGTTAAACTAACTAATTTATAACCACGATCTTTGAGTATTTGCAGTGCTGCTTTTACATCCGAGTGAGCCGGAAGACTCAGTAGTGGTGTAACAATCGCTGTTTTTGCTTGCTCAACATTGAGTTTAATCGCGTTGTTTTGCGCAACCATTAGCAGCGATGCCACACCAATTTTTCCAAAGTCTTGATAGTCACCAATTGCCGTACTTACCAAAGAGTGATGCAACATAGTTGAAAACCATAATGGTAGTAAGTCTTCTCGCCCGCCCAACGCAGCCCCAATAGATGTTCGCATAGATTCAAGATCGAGCAGGGTTTCATTTACATCAAAAATAATTACTTTTGGTTGCGCTAATGTCTTTTCAGCAGCCATAAGATCGCCTCCTATAAATTGACAAGCTACAAGTAAGCTTAATGTTAGCGTTTTAAGTTGTTTAAACAACACCATAATATTAACAGTCCTGTTGTAGCGCATTTAAAATAGCACAGGGCTCTGCGCGTAATGTGTAATCACTATTAACAAAAGCATAAATCACATGACCTTTTTGGTTAATGATATAGGTGGCAGGTAGAGGGAGTTGATAGCTATTGTCTCCATTGGCAGCAGGGATATCTAAACCAAATTGTGCATAAATAGGTTTTAATCGCTCATCTAATGTAAACACTAAACCTAATTGCCTAGCAACTTTGTTACTCGTATCAGAGAGTACATTAAAGGCTAATTCATTCTTTTCAAAAGTTGATAATGATGCATCAGGGAGCTGTGGCGATATCGCAATCAGCTGAGCATTTACGGCTTTAAACTCAGGAAGCATCTCGTTGAGGGCTTTAAGTTCTAAATTACAGTACGGGCACCAGCCACCGCGATAAAAATTAATAATGACGGGGCCTTGCTCTAATAGCGTGGATAGAGTGACGGGTTCATTAAGGTGATTATTTAACGTAAAATCATTTATTGACTGGTTTAGTTTTAATGCATTAAATTCAATATGCTGTGCAATTAAATCTTCAGTGGTAGCATCCATAAGCGCGAGAATGTCGCTAGGCACTTTAGCAATTTTGGCTAGGTTGTAGTCGTCTATTTGTGCTTTTAAAGTCATGATTAGTTTTCCTGTTTATCATTTAATATAAGCGAGTATAGTGTTTGGTTTAATTAAATAAACACTGCAAAAACGAAAGCTTAATTCGAAAAATTCAAATGCTTTAAAAGGGTTGGTTATGTACAGCATTAGTGATTTAGAAACATTTATAGCGATTGTGGAAAATAAAGGTGTGTTAGCTGGGGCAAGTGCACAAGGGCTTTCGCCTGCAACAGTGAGCCATCGGTTGGCTAAGCTTGAGCGAGAATTGTCGACGGTTTTAATATTTAGAGATAGTCGCCGTATGCGTTTATCCCCAGAAGGGAAGATATTTTACCATCGTATCGGCACCATCTTGGAAGCGTTACATGATGCGGAACATAGTATCGGTGCTCGAGGTTCTTCTGTTAGCGGTTTGCTCAGGGTGACTATGCCTCCTTGGGTCTTTTCGAAGTTTGTAATGCCCAAATTAAGCGAATTTGAAGAACGTTACCCTGATTTACAGTTAGATTTTTTAATTTCTGATAACTTCGTAAATGTTGTTGATGATGCTCAGGATATTGCTATCCGAGTTGGAAAACTGAATGATTCAGGGTTACTTTCGCGCAAAGTAGTAAATAATCGGCGTATTCTATGTGTAGCACCAAGCTATGTAGAAAAGCACGGCATGCCTACTAGTTTTTCGAAGTTAGTCAATCATTATTGGGTCTGTTTACCTTGGCAGCGTCAATTAAAGTTACTAAATGAACAACAGGAAATTGTAAATTTGAATGCCAAAACACGGTTTACGATTTCTAATTCTGACAATATGACACAAGCCGCGATTGCTGGACATGGCATTGCCATAAAGTCAAAATTAGCTATCGCAGAAGAGTTACAAAGTGGTGCATTAGTAGAAGTGTTACCCGGTATTTTGGCTGACGATGATGCACCTGTATGGTTTTTAAAGCCGCAAAATAGTTTAACAACGCAAAAAACAGAAGTTTTCTATGCTTTTATGAAGTCGATATTTGAATAATAACGCTCTGATTAAAGCGATTGTATTTAATTTGTTACTTTTTTGCACCCATAATAACGACAATTTAACAATTAACCTTGTAATTGGCGCTAAAACTCGTAGTCTTAGCGTATTCATATTAACAAGGGGCAGTTAAGGATGACGCGAGGAACAAAAGTAACGACTACATTTATTGAATTGTCTGCACAACTACGACGATTTGTATCACGAATAGTACTACCTGACGATGTTGAAGATATCGTACAAGAAACCTTTGTTAAAAGTTATGAAGCCGATTTAAAGCAAGATATAAAATATACTCACAGTTATATGCTAAAAACGGCAAAAAATTTGGCGCTTAATCACATTGCGAAATGGGATAACCAATATAATGATTCTCTTGATAGCAGTGATGATTATCAGCAAAATTTATCATCGATGCAGTTAGAAGATGAAGTTACATCTAAAGAGCGATTCTTACTTTTTTGCAGAGCAACAGAGCAATTAAGTCAACCAGTACGTAAATGTTTTATATTAAAAAAAGTCTATGGCATGAGCCAAAAAGAAATTGCTGCGCAAATGAATTTAAGTGAAAGTACTGTTGAAAAGCACATTGCTAAAGGGTTACTAAAAGCAATGCAATACATGCAGCAGCAAGAACATCCTTCAGAGTCTGTCGCCGATAAAGACACCCTTACCAGGAGGGTAGGAAAATGAGTAATATTCATCAATTTTCATCAAAAGACGCAATTCAAGCCAAAGCAAGCCGCTGGATAAGTGCTATGGATCGTGGTTTGTCGGATACTGAACGTGCCGCATTCCAAGTATGGGTAAAGGAAAGTAAAGCACACCAAGACGCTGTATTTGAGCTTGCCCAATTGTGGGATGAGTTGAGTGTATTGAATGAATTGAGTAGTCTGTTTCCTAATAAACAAGTGCCTTCACAGCACAGTGCACCGCGTTTTAGTTTTTCTGTGGCTGCGAGTATCTTTGCTGCTATGTTGGTTGCCAGTTTTATGTTTATCGGCATTGAGCATTGGCCTAGCGCTCCACAAGAGCAGGCTAAATATAGCAAAATTTATCGCACTAAAGTGGGTGAGCAAGCAACGTATGTGTTGCCCGATAGCACGATTGTTCAGCTCAATACCAATAGTTTATTAGAAGTGGCCTACACACAAAATCGCCGACAATTGATTTTAACGCGCGGTGAAGGGCGTTTTAATGTGGCAAAAGATGCATCACGACCTTTTAGTGTCATGGCGGGTGATAAATCGTTTACAGCATTAGGGACTGTCTTTAATGTACAACGCAATGCAGCTTCTGATTTAGAGTTGGTTGTAACTGAAGGCAAAGTGATGATCACAGACCCTGCGGTTGAAGTAAATGCAGAGCACTTTGTGCAATTACAAGATGCAAGTAACGACACACTTGAAGTAAAAAATATTAATGCCAGTATTGTGATCTCAGGTGAAAAAGCATTAATAAAAGAAAGTATCACAAAGCCGATTAAACAATTAACACAAGATGATGTTCAGCGAGATTTAGCATGGCAACATGGTATGCTAATTTTTAATGGAGAACCCCTGAGCGAAGCGCTGCAAGAAGTAAGTCGTTACACTGCTACTCGCTTTGAACTAACGGATCCAGCGTTAGCTTCACTTAAAGTTGCAGGTGTTTTTAAAGCGGGTGATATTGCTGGTTTACTTGATAGCCTTAAATTAAATTTAGCCATTGATCATGAACGATTAGGTGAACATATTGTTAGCCTAAAACATAGCAATAACAGCTAAGCATGCCTACTTACTTGTTTAAATAAAGTGTTGTAAGTTACGATGGTAAAACTAAAAAGTAAAAAAATAATCAATAAAAAGATAAAATTACGTAGCGGATTTTTCTTCCTCAACTGTTTGTATAAGTTGCGCAGTAACCAAACATACACCCATTGTGGTCTATCAGTATTTGCATCGATAGCATTGAGTTTCAATGTACACGCAAATACTGTCCAGTCACAGATGGTGCAATTTGATATAAAAGCGCAGCGAGCAGATCTAGCACTGATTGACTTTGCAAAACAGACAGAACAAACCGTGGTTTTTTCATTTGAACTGGCAAAGCAGTACCAAGCCCAATCAGTATTTGGTTATTACACTCAGTTAGATGCATTAAATACAATGTTGCAAAATACTGAGCTCGATGCGGTTGTTGATCAAAATGGTTTACTGAGTATAAAACTCAAACAAATCAACAGGAATGATAACAACATGATGAAGCTTTCAGGGGTCAGTGCAGCTGTATTACCACTTTTAATGGCAGCTAACAGCCAAGCCGTTAATGCACAAGAAGAAACAGCAAAAGAAAACATCGAAAAAATAGCCATTGTCGGCAGCCGTGTCGCGGGCCGTTCAGTTGAAGATTTACCTGTTCCAGTTGATATTTTAAGTGCCGAAGCGCTTGAAAACACAGGCCAAACCGAAGTTGGCCGTATGTTACAGTCTATTGCCCCTTCATTTAACTTTTCAAGCTCGTCAATTAGTGATGGTACCGATGCATTACGCCCTGCGACATTGCGTGGTTTAGGTCCAGACCAAACACTCGTCCTGATCAATGGTAAGCGTCGCCATCAAGCGAGTATTATTCACATCAACACTTCAGTGGGGCGTGGAACTGCGGGTACAGATATGAACGCGATCCCAGCTTCAGCGATTAAACGTATTGAAGTCTTACGTGATGGTGCGGCCGCACAATATGGCTCTGATGCAATCGCGGGTGTAATTAATATTGTTTTAAAAGATGCCGATGATGGTGGTAAAGCGGCCATTAATTATGGTCAATATTCTGAAGGGGATGGCGAAACCGTCAATCTTGATTTTAATAAAGGGTTTGCATTAGGTGATGAAGGGTATGTAAACGTGACTCTTAATTACAGAGACCGCGCCCCGACTAACCGCGCCGGCTTGCATGGTTCTTGCCAATTTTATGGTTGTAAAGAACTAATCAAAGGCGTATTTTTAGCCGGTGATCCACGCGAGTTAACAGCGGATCGTAATACCTTTCGAATTGGTGATGCTGATTCACAACAATTTGGTTTGACTGTCAATACCGGGTATGAACTTGGCGATGGCGAGCTTTATGGTTTTATTACTTACTCAACGCGTGATAACGAATCGGCTGCGTTTTTCCGTCATAATGCAAATGCCGGTGGTAATCCAGTATTGCAAGATAACGATGCGACAATACCGTTAGGTTTCTTACCAAAAATTAATACGACTATCGACGATATTTCGTATAACTTCGGCTATAAAACACAGTTTGATAACGACGCAAGCTTAGATTTATCCTATACCTACGGTGAAAACAGCATTGGTTACACGACGAGTGACACAATTAATGCATCTTACGCAAACTTTTTACGTTATGACCAAGGTTTAAGTGCTGCTGACATACGAGCGACGATCCCACGCGAGGCCTATGCCTATGGTATGGAGTTATCACTTCAAACAATCAATCTTGATTTTACGCAAGATTTTGATGACTACTCATTTGCAATGGGCGCCGAAATTCGTACCGATGAATTTAGAATACTGGCAGGTGATGAATATGCGTATCGGGATTACGACACAAATAACGGGGTAAGTATTTACAAGGGGTTAAGTAATGGTGTCGGCAGTGAGGACGCAGATTTTGGTACGCAAGGTTTTGTTGGTTCATCTCCTGCTTCATCTGTTGATGAGTCGCGTGATGTTATTTCATTTTATATGGACGCAGAAGCCTACTTTATTGAAGATGTTATTATATCCGGCGCACTTCGTTATGATAATTACAAAGGCTTTGGCGATACTGTTAACTTTAAATTGGCGGGTAACTGGTCAGTAACTGATGATATCTCACTTCGTGGTGCGTTGAGCTCAGGTTTTAGAGCACCGTCTATGCAGCAGTTGTATTTTAATAACGTAAGCACGCAGTTTATAGGGGATAAAGGCAATTTAGTGGCTAAACAGGTGGGTACGTTTAGAAATGATTCATCCCTTGCGCAAAGTTTAGGTATTCCAAAACTAAAAGAGGAAAAATCTCAAAACCGCAGTCTTGGTATTGTTTATAATGTGACTGACAACATTAATGTAACGGTTGATTACTATTCAATTGATATTGACGACCGCATAGTTATCAGTAACCACTTAGGAGAAGGGCTTTCAGAGGAGTTAACTAAGGATTTAGTTAGCGCAGGGGTAGGCGCTGCTCAGTTATTTTTAAATGGCGCAGATACTGAAACGCGTGGTGTAGATTTTGTAACTACATGGAATACTGAAGGGCTCGGTGGCACGCTTGATTTTACACTTGCCGCTAATTTTACGAAAACAGATGTAGTGTCAATATTTACGCCTGATGGCTCTAGTTTAGAAACTGTGCCCGCAGATAGTGTATTTTCTAGTCAAGAAATTTCTATTATTGAAGAGTGGCAGCCAGAAGATCGCATTAATTTAAGTGCACTTTATAAACGTGATGATTGGACTGTTAATTTATCTCTGAATCGTTTTGGTGAATACACGGTAGAAGATGTGGATCGTCAAACCTATTCGGCGGAAATCTTAACTGACGTAAAAGTGAATTATTTTGTTACAGATAATTTATCGGTTAATATTGGGGCAAATAACTTGTTTGACGTTTACCCAGATAAAAATATTATCGGCAATACTCGTTCTGGCACAATTGTAGACGCTGAAGGTAACACAGTTATAAGTAGCCGTGGCATATTTGAGTACTCACGCCGTTCCGCTCCATTTGGCTTTAATGGTGCTTATTATTATATCGGCGCAGAATACCGTTTTTAATAAATAACTTTCCTATTGTTATTTAATATTCAAAGGGCTTAAAGGCCCTTTTTTCGCTTTGATCTGTCATAAAAATTTCACTGTTTTTTCAAGTTGAAATCTTTAATACTATCTGGACTAGACCAGATTGAGTTGGAAATTACAATGAATGATTATTTACTACTAACCCCAGGGCCGCTAAGCACCTCTGATACAGTAAAAAAAGCGATGCTAAAGGATTGGTGTACGTGGGATGATGAATATAACCAAGGTGTAGTTCAAGCAATTCGAGCTAAGCTGGTGGCACTTGCTACTGCACATCCAGGTTACACCAGTGTGCTAATGCAAGGCAGCGGGACAGCGAGTGTGGAGTCTGCTCTTGGCAGTTTAATAAAAAGCAGTGATAAATTGTTGGTTATTAATAATGGGGCGTATGGTGAGCGAATAGGCGAAATTGCTACCTATTTGAATATTAATACACACATTATCAATTACACCGAAACCCAACTACCAAATGTAACTGATATTGAAGCTGTTTTACTAAACGACTCTGATATTACGCATATAGCGATGGTTCACTGCGAAACAACCACGGGTATGTTAAATCCAGCCGAAGCAGTGGGACAGTTGGCCAAAACGTATAACAAGGTGTTTGTTTTAGATGCAATGAGCAGTTTTGGCGGGATCCCTTTCGATTTGGCCGATTGGCATGTTGATGTGATGATTAGCTCGGCAAACAAATGTATTCAAGGTGTACCAGGTTTTGGTTTTGTGATTTGCAAACAGCACATTATAGCGCAAAGTGAAGGCGTTTCACGTTCCCTTTCTTTAGATCTTTTTGCACAGTGGCACTGTATGGAGAAAAACAATGGTAAGTGGCGTTTTACTTCACCAACTCATGTTGTACGGGCTTTTTATCAGGCATTAGTCGAACTTGAAGAGGAGGGAGGGATCACAGAGCGTTATAAACGTTACAAGGAAAATCAGCATATTCTTGTCGCGGGAATGAAAAAGCTTGGTTTTTCTCCTTTATTAAATACGTCAGTGCATTCACCGATTATTACCTCGTTTTTATCACCAACAGGACAGGGTTACGATTTTAAAACGTTTTATAATACACTAAAAAATCAAGGGTTTGTGATTTACCCTGGTAAAGTGTCAGATGCGGATTGCTTTCGTATTGGTAACATTGGCCATGTATTTGCAGCCGATATGCATCGTTTGATTGACGCCGTTGCAAGTAATCTTTATTGGCAAGATACAGTATAAATTGAGCTATAAAAGCGATATTAGACGTATCGCTTTATTGGCCTTCGACAATCATTTCAATCGCATTGTGTAACCAATATTCAATATTATGATCAACCAATTTTTCTTGCTCATCAAAACGCTGACGCACTACTTTTAAGCATGGTGTACCACTGTTTTTTTCAAGCATCTCGCAGACATCGTCAGGAAGCACCGTTACGCTAATAATGCTCTGTTCTTTTACTACATTTGTTGCATACTGTTTGGCCATGATCTCGGTAATTGAGCTATTTAACGAATGCTTACTAAGACCGTCAAAGCGCTGCGCATCACAAAAAATGTCTTCAAACATGACTGCACGATTGTCTAAGCTACGCACTCGCTGCAGATGATATAGGCTCTGTGCGCTAAAAATATCGGTAAAATTAATATTATCAATTTTGTTCGCACTCACTAAACGTGTTTGTGCTGTGAAGCCTTGCTGCTTAGCAAGTTCGTAGAAGTTAACTTTTGTTGCGGGATGCCATCTTAGTTTATGTGGAGTGACAAACCAGCCTTTTCGTTTTTGACTATAAATTAATCCTTCTGCTTCTAATCGGATCAATGCCTCACGCACAGTGATACGTGTAGAGTTGAAGTGCTCTTGTAAAGCCCGCTCTGATGGCAGCTTACTGCCCGTGGCAATTTCGTCTTGCTGGAGTAGGGCGAGGATATAATTGCGAATTTCTTGAAATAAAAGCATATTTTTTATGTTTTCCACTGATTATCCGATAGCTTAGTCGGTATTAATGACATTAATAAGATCTAATTTTTATGTGTGGGCCTTGTTGTTGCGCTACCAAGGCACATTGTGCATCGTGAGAAAGCTGCGCACAGGTCCTATCGTAGTCAGTGTTTGCGTAAGTTAGAGACAAAAACTAATTTCTACCTCTGTTGAAGTAATGATAGGAAAGTCTTGTTTAGACATTGTATATTACCTGAGTGATTGCGTGTCAACTTTTGCTGCACTACCGCTGAGTTTAGCTAAGTAGCAGTCGATTTTATGCGGTTGCAAGTTTAAATCTTCAGCCAATTCTTTACGGCGAATAGCATTACGCACAATATAGGCGCCAGTGGTTCGAATAGGCTCTATTGGGAATTGCTTAAGTGGCTGATTTACTAATCCGCAGTGTTGCCATTGTGGATTATTATTGAGCACCATAGCTGAGAGTATTTTTGCGCCTAAATAAGACTGAACAATACCATTACCAGAATAACCACCAGCATAAAGCACGTGTGGGTGTGCGTTTAAATGTCCAAAAAAAGGAAAGCCAGTGGCACTTCTGTCAGATGGCCCAGTCCATGTGCGTTCGATAGGCAGTTCATGCCCTTTGAAAAAATGAGCTAATGAGCTATCAAGTAATTTTTTATAGTGACTTGGTTGATCAAATTTGGGATGTACTTTATTGCCATAACTGAAAAAATTTCCACCTTTGCCAAGCATTAAACGCCCATCTAAGGTGCTGCGGTAATAGTTAACAAAAGTACGAGAATCAATAATTGCACTACCATGATTTAACTTGAGTTGCTCGAGTACATCAGGTATTGGTTTGGTGATGATCATGTCACTTGAAACCAAGACTACTGAGCGAGAAAACTTGTTTTGTAAAGTGGGTAGCCACGCATTAACAGCAAAGATAAGGGTATTACAAACTAACGCCCCTTGATTGGTGGTGACATTTATTGGCTCATGGTCATGATGCTGTATATAACGACAATGCTCAATAACATCAACCCCCATTCGTTGGGCAACACGCTTAAGCCCTCTGACTAATTTTGCTGGTTGGATACTGCCGCCATGAGCAGAAAAATGAGCATGCAAATTTTGTTTTGAGCCTGTTTGTAATAGTTGCTCAGCAGTGCACTTTTGCCAAGAATTGAGGTTAAATTGATCTAAACAATCCAAAGCGTTATCAAGCAAGCCCAGTTGTGCACGGTTAGAGGCGGTATAAAAACATCCGTCAATTCTGCAGTCACAGTCAATACCTTGTTCTTTTGTGAATGCGTTTATTTCATGCACGGCTAGTTCAGATTGCTTAACTAAAAATAGCGCGTTATCTAAACCAACAAGCTTAATTAGGCTAGGAAGCTTTGTTGACCAGGTTAGCATTGCACCACCATTTCGCCCAGATGCACCTTGGCCGCATAATCCTTGCTCAATAATGGTTACTTTTTTTGTAGGGTGTTGTTGCTTTATATTGATTGCAGTCCAAAGACCGGTGAACCCGCCACCAATAACGCATACATCAGTGTGATGCCCTTGGGGTAATAAATGAAAAGGCGCAGCGGCCTCCTCATTTATAGCGCTATCAAACCAAAAAGGTTGATATGTCATTAAGGGCGCTCTCCACGTGCAAGTCTTGCTTCAATTTGCATAAGGATAGGCTCAATATCAGCGAGTGAATCAATCACGTAATGTGCGCCACTGTAATAAAGTTGCTGGTAGGCTGTACGGGTAAGTTCATCTTGTTCGGTTTGTGAACATGCTTGCCATTGTGACTCTGTTAGGCCCACTGCATTGCCTGTTAATGCAACGCCGACTGTCCACATTCCGGCGTTTAAGCCTTCTGCAATTCCAGGTGCTGAGTCATCGACTTTAACGCAATGTGCGACATTGCTGATCCCCAATACATTTACATTTTCAAGGGCCATCCAAGGACCTGGGCGAGATCCTGCTGATAATTCATCGCTGCCCACGCTGTGATCGGGTTTATAACCATATTCAGCCGCCGCAACTTCTAATATATCCATAACTTGGCGAGGATAACCTGAGCAACTGCCTATTTTCAAACCTTGTTGCTTTAAGCGATTTAACACCGGTAATACCCCTGCAATTGGCATTGCTCGCTCAGCGACTTTGGCTTTTTGTAATGGCATAAAAGTCTCGTAAATATGATCAATTTGGTCATTACTCATAGGCGCACCAAACTGCGTTTGCCAACGCGCTTTAATATCAGCAAGTGATCCTAATGTTGCGATGTGATCCCATTTACCCATGCCCATTGGAATGCGCGCTTCTTGTAAACTGATTTCGAAATTAAACGCGGTTTTAAATGCTTCAACAAAAATGGTGGTTGGAGCAACTGAGCCATGATCAACAACCGTGCCGGCCCAATCTAAAATGAGTGCTTCTAACTTTGTCATAATGTTCCTTAAATATTTATAGAGGCCAATGTTGGCGCAGATGTTTTTTGTGTAGATAAACGAATTGAAAAGTAACTTAATGAGCACAGTACTAAAAAGCCAGCCACAGTGCCGACCCAGTAACTGGCGGTAATAAAGAAGTTCAGCCAACTGATTTCAGGCATTACAAAGGTACGATAGAGTAAAATGCCCACAGAGCCTAAATAGCCAGCAGAGTCGGCTAGATATATTAAAAACCCTGCGTTAGCTGTTGAACCAACGGCAGAAATCATTCGATCAAATAAGAAGCAGTTATAGGGAATGTAGCTAATATAAAGGCCTGCACCGAGTAACACCATCCAAGCTTTGGCGCTAAGTAATTGGCTTTCAAAAGCCAAAGTGCTGCTTATAAGTAAGCAAGCGCCAAATAATATAAATGCATGATTAACGTAAAATGCGGTTTTATTATTTTTCACCAGTACCATTGCGCCCAAAGCGATTAGTACGATGAGTGCCATACGGATCCCCGCATAAGCAAAAATAGCAGGCTCTTGCCCGTACCCCAGTGCTTGCCATATTTCCGCTGCAAAGTTGTCACGAAAATCACGAAAGCCTGTAAAGAGTAAAAAGCTCAATATCAAAGCGCTGATACCAAACCAATAACGTTTAAAAAACTGCCAGCGTGCTTTGGCATCCATAGGTAAGCGCTGTTGACGGGCTTGCTGATCTGCCAAGGTTGGATCAGGTAATAATGTTAAACATTTAACACTCAGTAATAGTA
Organism: Pseudoalteromonas porphyrae; assembly: GCF_001298125.1. Classification (NCBI taxonomy): domain Bacteria; kingdom Pseudomonadati; phylum Pseudomonadota; class Gammaproteobacteria; order Alteromonadales; family Pseudoalteromonadaceae; genus Pseudoalteromonas; species Pseudoalteromonas porphyrae. The sequence goes on from NZ_LHPH01000005.1 coordinate 60,966, forward strand.
TCGGCAAAAAAAGCGCGCCGGTTGCAGCAGGCATCCACAGTTCAGGTACATTTAAAGTGTCAATTAGCCATTTGCCAACACTTCTGACTAAACCAGAGGCGAGAATAAAGGTAACACTGAGCACCGCACCAAGAATTTCAGAGGTGCGCCTGCCTTCTAAAAAACTAAACACAATTCCCCAAATCATGCCAAGCGATAAACCGTTAAAAAACAGCCAGACAATATTAAAACCAACCGGTGTGATGGCAAATAAAATCAGCGATAATTCGGCACCCGCGATCATGGCAATGATCGCTAGACCGCGTTGTTGGTGACGCATTTCTGCAATGACCTTAACGCCTATAAACTTAGCGCATAGATAGCCTAAAACTTGTGAAAGAATTAAAGCTATTTTAAAGCTGACTTGCCAGCTCGGATCGTCAAACTCGGTATAACTATTTGCAGTAAAGGGCTTTCGAAAAGCGTACATACAAAAGTAAGTCATAAACGCAGAGCTGGCGGCGAATAAAACAAAGCCAATACCGTGAGCACGTTTTAGCCATTGTGGTTGAGTAAACATAAAGCAATCCTTTGCGGGGCACAGCCCCGCACAACATAGAAGTGATCAGAATTGGTAATTAATGCCAATCATGCCACGCACACCGTAATATTCGACTTGCAGAGGGCGACTCTCATCGCCTAAGTAATATTTAAGTGGCTCGTTAGTTAGATTGTTTAACTCTAAATAAACTAATGCATTATCGTTAAGCTGATATGACGTAGTAAAATCAACACTGGTGTTATCGCCATAATAGCTATCAGACTGTGAGTTGCTGCCATGCTCTTCGATATATTCGCCTTTATAGTTAAGCGCAATTCGCGCAGCAAAAAATGAATCATCGTAGTACAAGGTAAAGTTATATAAGTTATCGGCTTGGCGTGAAATCGCGACCTTGTCGGTTCTGCCTGGGATGCTCATTTGTGAATCCATAAATGTAGCATTGACCATAACGCCCACACTTTCCAAAGCAGGATTAATAAAGGCTAAGTCACGATTAAAAGCCATTTCAACTCCAGCAAGCCACGCGCTATCCCCATTTTCTGGGCGAATAATATTGACGCTACTTTTGTTGCCAAACTTACCCATTGAACTACTTTGAAAAATAGGGTCGCTGATATCTTTGTAGAACACCCCCGCAGAAATTAAACCGACTCTTTCAAAAAAGTACTCAGCCATAAAGTCGAGATTATTTGAATAAGTAGGATCAAGTTCTGGATTACCAGTAACAAGTTCGTTTTCTGCTTCTAAATAAGTTGCGCCAGGGGTAAGGGAGCCAAAATCAGGACGAGAAAATGAGCGAGTTAACGCTAAGCGATAGTTTGTTTGCTCATCAAAATGATAGGTAAGGTGCAATGCTGGTAACACAGAGAGATAATCGTTACTTGCGCTGCTAGGGATGACTTTATCCTCGTCAGCTAAATACAGGTAACCGTCAACTTTCGTATCGGTTTGTGTTAATCGTAATCCTCCTAACATTTCCCACTGGCTATTAAAAGTATAAGTTGCCATTGCGTATAACGATGCGTGCTGTTCACTCACATCAAAATTACGACCAAGTGCACCGCCATTTTCGACTAAAGCAGACTCGCTTTTATCAAGTACAAATTTTTCTTTATTTTTATTCCAAAATTGTGCCAAAGCATCAGTAGCGGCAACCTGCGAAAATTGACTTTGATAGTCAATATTTAGCTCATTTAAGTAGTCATTTCTGCCTGGCTGGTCTGACAAACTAAAATCACTTAATGTAGGTGCTACGCCATACTGAGCTTCATCCCATGCGTAAAACTCATCACTAAAACGCGCTACGCGTTCTTTATCACGATATTTAGCACCTACTTTTAATATTAAATCGCTGTCTAGTTGCCATTCAAAATCTGTGCTGGCGACAATTTTATCTTTTTCGTTAACGAATACTTTATAAAGCTCTACCCAAGAGAGCTTTGCTTTACTGGGATCGAATGAAAACCCATTGGGTAAGTGATTACTGATTGCATTCCAAGGATCGCTGCCGTTATCAACCGTGTTATAGGCATAATTTTTACCCGTTCCACGGTCTTCTAGCCCTTGATAGCCGACATCTTTTTGATCAAATCGCACGACAAAATAGCTGTTGTCATCGGTATTAGGCGTATCACCATAACGAAACTCGTTTTCGTAACTAGAGAGTTTCCATGAAAGGGTTTTGTCGTAACCGAAGTAGTGCTCACCGGCAATCTCGAAACCGGTCATTTCAGTAATTAATTCATTTCGGATATGTTGTACTTCTGCGCGGTTTTTATCAAAGCGCATGCGATGTTTGTAATGCGTTTCATCATCTATTAGTGTGCCATACATAGCTGTAGCACTTAAAGTTCCTTGCTCTAACTGATATTCAATAGCACCATTAAGGCCATAGGTTTCGCGTGTACCCGTGTAATCACGTAGCTCTAATCGATAAATACCTAAGCCGTCATTACCGCGACGAGGTTCATAGTTATCAGTGGCCCAATCTCGTTGCCAAGCGGTCGCATTAATTAAGAACCCTAACTTGTCATCAAGGAGTCTATCTCCGTAAAGCACATTAGCGGAGTAATTTGTACCATCAGCTAATTCATTTTGGCCAATAGCAAGATTGGTATTAAATACAAAATCATCGGGTGCTTTTTTGGTTACAAAGTTTACGTTGCCGCCAATCGCATCGCCTTCAATATCAGGTGTAAGCGCTTTAGATACTTCGACAAACTCGATGAGTTCACTAGGGAAAAAGTCAAATGCAGTGGCGCGGCTGGTGGTTTCTTCCTCGGCGGTAGGTAAACGATCGCCATTTATACTTGCAGAGCTCCACTGTGCTGGTAAACCGCGAACGGCAACAAAGCGACCTTCACCTTGATCTCGCTCAATTGATACACCTGGGATACGTTGCACAGCCTCAGCAGCATTTCGGTCGGGGAGTTTACCAATCCCATCTGCAGAGATTATATTTTTAATGCTTTTAGCATTTTTTTGGTTATTTGCAGCGGCCATTTCACCACGTTGAATGTGTCCTACGGCAATAATTTCTTCAATAGCATTATCGTTTGTTACTGCGAAGAGGGTGATTGGTTTTAGTTTTTTTACCTCATCTTCTGCAATATTTATATCAATTAAATAAGGTTGATACCCTAAGTAAGATACTTTTAATTGATAACTACCCGCATCAAGCTTAGGTAGTTCAAATTGGCCTTGATAGTTGGTAACCGTACTTTTATCAGTGCCTACAATGCTAATTAACGCACCTGATAAATGTGTTTTGTTATCTTTAATTGTACCTACAAATGTTGCGTTTTGAGCAACTGTATTATGGGTAACAAGTAATGCACTGGTACTTAGTAATATTGCCGTTGCTATTGCATGTCGTTTCATTATTAGTTCAGCCTCAAGTTTAAAATATCTGGTCTAGACCAGCCTTGTTAAAGCTAATAATAAACGGCTATCTTTACAAACATGTGACGAAAAGATTTATTTATGAAAAAGGGCCGAAAGGCCCTTTTATAGTTTTTAGTGGGAGGTGAGTGCTATAGGGTAATTATTATAGTCTTTAATATTATTCATTACGGTCACTAATGTTTGATGTGTACTGTTTTCGTTCGCGGCAATTTGCACGGTAGTAATTTCATATTTGGCTGCGAACATGGCGAGATTAGTTGCAACTTGGTCTAAATCAATTAACCGTCCGGAAAAATATACCGCATTACTTTGGTCAATGGTGAAGCGCGCATTTTTAGATTGCTTATCTATTTGAGGGTTATCTACAGGGCGTTGTAACTCAATACCTACGGGTTTAACAAATGAAGTTGTAACAATAAAAAAAATTAATAATATAAACACAATATCAAGCATGGGCGTCATATCTGCCTCGGCGTTATTTTGTTTTACATGTTGTTTATTTCTCATAATGGAACCTTATTATATTTATTAAGTTTAAATAAATGCTGCGGCGCCACAGCGGTATTAGGTACCTATTAGTAAGACTAGTAGAGTGAAAATGAGCTGTGGTTAAATAAATGTTTTATTTTTATTAATTCTTTGCGCTGCATTGTTATAAAGGTTAATTTTATGCGGGCATAAAAAAGCCCAGCGTGAACACTGGGCTTTGTATAACAAGTTTGATTAATGCTTTTGCATACGGCTCATTTCTGTATGGCAGCTTTGCATTGTTAACAGTACTTTTGATAATGCAGCTTCACAATCATGTGGCTGTGGTTTTTGCATGGCTGACTTTATTTCTTCGAGTGTTTTGTCTTCTACTTCTTCTAGCTCTTTAACGTAGGTTTGGTCGTTATTTGAGCTGAACTTAGTAATAAGCGCGGTGTAAGCACGGCGAGCTTCAACAGCAAAAGAGGAGCCATCTTCTCGTTCACCTTGTTCATTAATAGCGTAAGGTTGTAAGCTTTCAATGCTCACTTTACGTGCGTCGATCATACGTTGAAAAAGTGCACCTATGGCAGGATCTTGAACTTTCTCCTGAGCTTTTTCATAAAAATCGATGCCGCTGTTCATTACTTGGATAATGTCAGTGATATGATTTACTTCTGTTCCTTGATGGGTATTCATAATGTTGACCTCTTTAAGTTAAATGAATATTAAAGTTCAATTAACTTAAAGCAATGGTCATTCCATTATTTTGTTTTTGTTATGCATTTGATTTTAAAGTATTATTTAAATTTATCAGATTCACTTAGAAATAGACGTAAGCAAATTTTACACAGGAGTATGTAAGACTGTTACTTTAACTCATCAGCAACTTCAGCTACTTTTTGCCTTAACCAAATATGACTTGCGTCTCTGTGCAGTAATGGGCTCCAGATCATATCTAACTCAAAAGGTGGAATTGGGAAAGGAGGATCGAGGATCTTTAAACCTGGGTCATCTAAATAAATATTGGCGGCCTTTGAGGGTAATGTAGCGACTAAGTTTTGCTCTTTTGCTAAATGAATTGCGACATGATAATTACGTGTAAAAGTGGCAATGTTACGATGCTTACCAAAGTGGGCGAGTGCTTCATCTACCCAGCCCAGTTTTTGCACATCTTTAGGATCCATGCCAACACCCACACCAAAGCCTGTTTTACTTACCCAAATATGCCGTGCTTTTAAATAACTATCTAGACTAAAACTTTCAATTATCGGGTTGTCAGCCTTAACTAAACAACAAAAGCTATCTTTCCATATACGTTTATGATGAAACGATTGCGGTAAATTTTCAAAACGATTGATCGCCATATCGACCTTACCATTTTCAACATCATGAAAGGTTACATCGCTTGGAGTCAAAATGTCTAAAGTGGTGTCAGGTGCTTCTGTATGCAGCTTACTGAGTAGCTTAGGCGCAAGTGTACTGGCTGCGTAATCACTAGCCATAATACGAAACACGCGTTTACTTTGGCTGGCTTCAAACTCGCGGTTAGGAGCAAGTGTCTCTTCGAGTGTCATTAATATACCGCGGATCACTGGCTGTAATTCAAGCGCTCGCTCTGTGGGTACCATACCATCACTTGTGCGAACTAAAATGGGGTCGTTAAATAAGTTACGTAAGCGTTTTAGGCCATTGCTCATTGCAGGCTGTGTGATGCTCAGTTGGTTTGCGGCACGCGTAACATTACATTCGCGTAATAACGTATCCAAATAAACAAGTAAATTTAAGTCTATTTTGCTGATGTTCATTGTGTGTCCTTTCGTTTACCAACTATGGATAAAACGCTGTGAGCTAGGGTATGGATAAATGTGGCTAACAAGGCCATTTTTAACATTTTTTTGCGCTTGTTGCCAAAATTCGACATCGAGTAATTCAGGATGCACTTGCGTAAAAATCGCTTTATAACAAGGGTTTGGCATTACAAAGGTGCATAATTGCTCTGGGAATACATCTTGGGGTGCCACAGAGTAACTTTGCTCGTTAGTTAAGTAATCATCGTAGGTTTTTGGTTTAGGTAAGGCTCGAAAATTCATATCAGTAAGATATTGGACTTCATCGTAATCGTAAAAAATGATTCGCTTGTGATTACTGACCCCAAAATTTTTCAAAAGCATGTCGCCAGGGAAAATATTTACCGCAATCATCTCTTTCAACGCTTGCCCGTACTCGATAATGGCAGTACGTGCATCTTCTTCGTTGGCACTTTCTAGAAATAAGTTCAGCGGTGTCATTCTTCGCTCTATATAGAGGTGTTTTATAATCAACAAATCCCCCTCAATCACCATTGATGACCCTATTGTTGCCTTTAACTGTGTTAATAATGTAGCGTTAAAGCGTGCCAGTGGGAATACGACGTTAGAATACTCTATGGTGTCAGCCATCCGGCCGACTCGGTCATGGCTTTTAACTAATTGGTAGCGTTTTAGAACAGTGTCACGACCAAAAGGCTTACTCTCACCAAATTTGTCTTTAATTATTTTGAACACGTAGCCAAAAGAAGGTTGCGTGAATACCATCATCACCATTCCCGGTGTGCCTGGGGCGATAATAAAATCGTCGTTTGAGCGCTCTAGGTGCGTTAAAAATTCACGGTAAAACTCGGTTTTTCCTTGCTTGTGAAAACCAATCGCGTTGTACAGTTCAGCAAGGGTTTTATTCGGCATTAGCTGATTTAAAAAACGGACTAATGCAGAGGGCGCATGGGTTTCAACCATAAAATAAGCACGGGCAAAACCAAAAATAACCCGCATTTGTGATGATTTAGTGAGTAGGGCGTCTAAATATAAACCTTTATCTTCATGGTGAAGAACGGCAATAATAAAAGGCTGCACACCGCTTTGCGAAACAACACGGCCTACAATGTAGGCGGCTTTATTACGATAAAAGGGAGTTTGTAATATATCAAAACGCATTTGCCATGCACTGTGGTGTGTATCTGGCGCTTGTTTATAAAATGCTTTAACAAGTAAGCGAATATCGCGTTCTAAGTCATTAAAAGAGGCTTTAAAGTCAAATTGCTCAATAATTTTACGGATCGTGGGTTTTAAGCCATCAATAACAGGAAAATAACTACGATACTCTGCTTCAATTGGTAACGCAGGGGCATCAGCGAGTGTGGCTTTAACAAAAATGAAATTATTATTAAAATAACGACGATGAGATAATCGACAAAAAACAGAGTTGTAAAATGTTTCAGCTAATTCTGCCTGTGGGTGAAAAAGCAAGAACTGTTGATAGTGCTGCTTTGTTGCAAGCCATAGCGATTCATCAAGTTGTGTTGTTAGGTACTCGTCTTTGAGTTGTTGCGTTGTTTCATTTACTCGGTCATCGTAATAACTGATCCGCAAACGACTAATTTCGTGCATTTTAGACCAGTCTTTATGCGCAAAGGCAAGCGGGGCTTGTGCTGTAATTTTTTGAAATAATAAATAGTGCTTTTTAAAGCCTTTTAAAATGAATTCGGCAATCTCGTGCGCGCACATATGGCTACTCCTAGAATACGGTGTAGAGTATATGCTCTACTGATGTTAAGAGTATGCTAAATATTAGTAAAACCCAATAGCTTATTCATAACGTTTTAACTTTTTTTCTAATGCAGCCAGTTTTTTTTCTGTTGATTTTTTCTTTTTTGCGTAGGTTTTATCGATTCGTTTGATCTGCTTTTTAATGTCTTTTGCAGTGTGCTTTTTATCATCATCACTCATCAGGCGTGTTAGGCGTTCTTGCTGATTATATTCAGCGGTATCGCGTTTACGGCTTAAAATTGCAAGTGTATGTTTTACGCTGCGGATCTCGCTATGGAGGTTGCGTACTATTTGTTCGCGCTCAAGTGCGTTGAGGGATTTAGTATGATCAATTTTGGATGAGTCTGCTACGTTAGCCGTTGTGACTTTATGCTGGGTTGCTTGTCCACTGCATGGGAATTGACTGAAGGTCGTTACTTTATCCGTGATGCATTTATAGTAATGAGTATCATTAGCTATTAGGCTTGATGTGAAAAGAACGATAAAGAAAATAAAAAAAATTGCGGGTGATTTCATTACTTTTAACCTTCCTTAGTCAGGTAATAATAAAAACTATAACCTAACTAGGGCAAATCGCAAATTAAATGCTCAAGCCCTAATAGACATCTATAAGGGCTGTTGTGTAGGCTAATGCGTAAATGTTCTTAGCTTTTTAATACTATGTACTAAAAATGGGATATCTAAACTTTGCTCAATTGAAAAGCCTTGTGCAGCAGATATATTTTTATAATTACCCTCAGAATCAATCAAAGTAATGCGATCTTTTTTGTACGCAATGAAGACACCTTGTGAATAATTAACACCGATATCGTCTTTTTTACTATATAAATTAACGCCCAGCATGCTTTGTTTTGTAACATTAGGGCAGTTTAAGTATTGGCCTACACTGGTAGCAATGAGATCGCTTGGTTGGATTAGGCCATCAGCTCGAGTGACTTTTTTATCTGAGCTATATAAAGTAGAGACACTAACAATACTATTGTTATCAGTCGCCAAACTAAAAGCGAAAATATGGGTGTTATTATCACGAACTGTGGTCTGTGCATCTGCATTTACGATACGGATTGCAGCACCATCTGTTTTAGCTCCATTTATATATGTGAAATCTTCAAATCCAGTGACCGAAAGGCTACGACGTTGTGTTTGCCACACCGGAAGATTCTGCTCGTCCATAAGTACTGCTTTATAATAAGCAGGCAGGCCATAAATTAGACTAAAAAGTGCATCTTGATGATCAACAGCTTGTAAAAACTGCTCTGTTTTATATAAGTCTGTATGCTGCTTAGCAAACTCATCTAGATTTGCTGTAGAGCTAAATACTAAGATATCAATGGTTGCGGGCGTAAAATTTTCGCATCGGGTTAGTGGTGAAGGGGCACTATAATTAATATTTTGCGATGTGAGTTTAACATTGTGTGCCTGCTTGTAGCTTTCAATATCTAATAAATCATTCTTTGCTAATAAACTTTTAGCCGTGGTTGGATAAGATAGCGGCAACACGTTGTCTTGCTTGGTGATATCAAATTTTAAATTAGCATCAGCCCAAATATGAATACTGTGGCTCATAGCAAAACATACTAATAAAAATGAGCTGGCGTATCGTGCGAACTTATACTGTTTTAAACGTGCTAAATGATGCCAAGTATAGTTACTTGCAAGTAATTGAAATGCAAAAATAAGTATGACAATCCCGCCAGCAAGTAAACTGGTTAACCCCGGGCTGCTGGTTAATCTATGCCATAATAAAGTCACAATTTCAGGCAATGCTGAACTACTTAAGTGATAACCTAAATTAAAATATACGTAAGCGTCAAGCGTAAGTAGTGATGCTCCGCAGGTTGCAAGAATGGCGGCCATTCCACGAATATGCCGAGGGTAGGGGAATATAAGGCTTAACGGAAAAATCGTCAGCACAAAGGCAATAAAGGTAATAAAGCTAGTGTGGCTAAGCCAAGTAACTAGCATATAAACATACCCGATTGCAGTTGTCGGTGGCGAGTCGGCAAATAAGTAACTTAAACTAATAAGCAAAACTAAACCAATATTAGCGAAGGTGAACCAATGGCCCCAACTTAATAATTGACTCGCTTTAGACGAAAACTGATTGTGCTGCGATAAATTCATAAAGTTTATTTAACCGATTGCGCAAGTGCTTTCGCAAAGTTATCCGCAACGGCTTGTCTTTTCCCTGTTGGTACATGCTCTTTTAAGATATGCGTGATAGAATTTCCTAAACACATAAGACTTAAATCAACCGGCGCATTGTGTTTAGTTAACACATCAATGAGTTGATCGACGATTTGTTCTACTTCATCATTAGAATATTTTGATAAGATTGGCATCAGTTGGTTCAATAAAAGAGTTATATTCTCATATTTTAACACCAGAGGCGTGAAAAACAAAGATGGCAATAGATGTTAAAAAGTTAGTCGTTCATTATGTAGACAAAAAAGACGACGATACGCAAATTCATTTGCGCAATGACGAAATGGCAGTGAATGAAAAAGTCGCTGTATTCATCGAGCAACTGCATCACGCATATAACGGTAAACCTGGTAAAGGTTATTGTGCATTTAGCGGAGATAAAAATAGTGTGGTTGCATCTGCAATGCAAAGTTATCGTAATGACGAACTTGGCTTTTGGCACATGACAGAGCAAGCAACTACTGTATTAAAAGAAGAATTAAATAAGTATGCGTTTAACGAAACCGGCTATTTAATTTTTTGTCATTACCAATACGTCGCAACGGATTATATGTTGATTGCGATGATCAACATTAAAGAGCACTATTCAATTACCTCTGAACTTGATTTAGCCTCATCACGTCATTTAGATATATCTCGCATGCAACTTGCTGCACGTATTGATTTAACTGCATGGGATACTCAAGCTGAAGATAATCGTTATATTTCGTTTATTAAAGGGCGAGCTGGGCGCAAAGTAGCCGACTTCTTTTTAGACTTTTTAGGCTGTGAAGAAGGCATTGATCCTAAGCAGCAAAGTCAAGTGATGCTCAGTGCAGTTGAAGATTACCTATCAGAGCAACAATTTGATAAGTCTGAAAAAGACGACTTGCGAAAACAAGTTTTCGATTATTGTAATGATTGTGTCACCACAGGTGAAGACGCGAATGTCAGCGAATTATCCGCAACCTTGACTAAAGGTGACGACAACCCGTTTGAAAGCTTTTGTAAAGAGCAAAGTTATGATTTAGAAGAGTCATTTCCAGTTGACAAGAAAACAGTGACAAGTATGGTTAAGTTTTCAGGTCTTGGTGGTGGTGTAAGCATTAGCTTTGAACGTAAGCATTTAGGTGAACGCGTTATGTATAACGACGCTACTGATACGTTGGTTATCAAAGGCATTCCGCCTAACTTAAAAGATCAGTTACAGCGCTTTATGGAAAATGAGAAAGAGTAAGCTTAAAACAGAGTTACAAATAAAGCCGCGAGATCTGACGCGGCTTTATTCTTTGTTTGAGTTGTACTTACTGTTAATTTTCTATGAACTTCACAGTAATATTACTTTTGTGTTTTGCACGTAATTTTTAACCCAATTACAGAACTTCTTGGCCTAAAGTCTGATTGAGCATGACAGGCAAAATTACGATGATTCCATCTCCAGTTGCCTTTTCCATAGCGAAGCGTGTTTTCAGTCTGATCTTCTAGTCCCATTTCCATCATTCGTTTATTGATATCAGAAAAAGTGGCGTTGAAAAAACCATTGTTGTCAGGCGTAGATGAAAAATTTCTTGCGTACATTTTTCCTTGATAAACAATTTCACCCATGCCATTTATAAATCTTGCACTCACATTATGGATAGGAACATTTGAATATTGATATTTACTGGGGGCTAAAAAAGAGTACTCGTAATTAAAACTACCTTGCGGGATGATATATTGCTGCTCAATTAAATCTAAATTCAAAAGTACTAATTGGTTCAAGCCAATATAATTCAAAGCATCTTTGACAGTATTAATCTCTTTAGGGATCTCGTTAACTATTGGGCTTTGAGAAGCACTTTCATTTTTTTGGGCAACGGTTGATGCACTTTTCTTACAAGGAATGTCGGTATATGACACATTCCCTTGTTCATCTTCGCACATATACACTTTTGCTTGTGTGACAAAGCTTGATAAAAGTAGCATAGTGAGTATAAGTTTGGTCATATCATTCCTTGGTTTTTATAATGAATTTATTTTTTCTTGCGTGAGTTCCATATAACGTAAATGGACCTGTATTTCACAGTTGTTTTCAGCAATTTGGTCCATTGTATTTTCAATGGCATATTTTATCGAGTTACTTTTATTTTTATTATAATGAGCTTGTTGTTTTTCAAGATGAGCGTTTAACCTCTCGTTCTCTTTTTTTAATCTATCCTTACTATTTTCGTGCGTCTTTAAAACATTCATCGCATTTTTTTTTGTAGTGTACTGTTTATTCATCGTATAGGAAGAACTACCTTGATAATAATTACCATGATATGAGATAGACTTATTGCAACTGAGTATTGTGCCCGAGCCTTTTATGGGAACTTCAGCACCGGGGGTATACTCTTCATGTTCTTCTTCAGAGCCATGAGATTGGTTTTCATTTTTATTCTTTGCTTTTGGAGTGGGGGTTGACTCAATACCCTCGACTACTTCCGCACTTTGACTCGTAGGAACATCAGAAAAATGACGAACACCATTCTTATCGACCCAGCTGTAAACTTGTTGTGCACAAACGGACACTGAAAATAATACAGCACCAATAAGCAACTTAAATTTTATCAGGTTATTACGCATAAAACCTCCTTGTGAATTGACTCGAATGAGTATTTTATTATAGTGATGTATTAGGCTAGAAAACCCATTATTCTGTCAAGGGGAAATTATTAATATGAAAGGGATTATTTATTTTTTACTGGCTATATTTGTGTTGTTGGTTTGTTATAACAAATTGGTTGAAAGAAAAGTAGTCGTTGATTATCACAAAATGAGTGAACAAATGCACAATGAAGCAAAACTTAAGCAGCAAATGGTTGCTCAAGATATCCAGCGTCAAATGCAATCTAGGGGAGGGCAAATTGATAAACATATCTTACTTCATAATATCGATCCAACGATTCCAAAGGTTGGAGAGTTAGAACAGCGATGCAAGGAGTTAACATTGAAATCTGATATGTCTCAATCTATTTATGATAAAAATATAGCAGAACTCGAATGTGAAAAATATGAGGCGTACAAATTAGCGAGTGAAAGCTAGGGCGTGTTGACCTTTCGTGATTGATTTTGCAGCAGACTGTTTGGTATTTAGGCAAGGCAGCGCCTATGTAGTGTGGTTGTTCCCCATAAATAGGCGATAACGCAGTATAAATGCCAAACATGCGCTGCCCAAAGGGTTTTTCCTAGGGGCGATTGACTCTTTGTTACCTACAGGGATGTAGGTAAGGGGCGTGAGCAGGACGCGGAAGCTTTGCTCGGTTTTTACTTAGCCCGCTAGGTTACAAACTTCGCGCCGCGATTAAATCGCCCCTAGGTTGAACAAATTTCAATCCACAAAGGTCAACGCGCCCTAGGGTGTGTTTATCTTTCTAGGTTAATTGTAAGCAGACTGTTTGGTTTTTAGGCAAAGGAGAGCCCGTTTAATTGGTTATCGCTATTTCATTATCGCCACTAGTAATAAAAAAGCCGCGATAAACGCGGCTTTGACTCTGTTTTACTTAAAGATCGATCACGAACCGCCTGTTGTGCCAGTACCTGTAACTGGTTTTTCAGTTATGGTGCATTCAATGGGAAGATCAATAACCACTTCATTTGTCGCACTCGCGGCGAAATCAGGAGAAGTCACATAAGTTCGGCTGACTTGATCCCATACTCTTACTTTATAATTACCTTCAACAACGTTTGAAAAAGTTGCTGTGCCGTCATTTGCAGTATATGAATAGGTCACGTAGTTATTGCTTGAATCAATCAAATACGCGTAAGTTGAAGTTGCTGCCGGTGGGGCTTCAACATCACCTTCAGCGTTGTTACTACAAGCATATTGTGTTTTGATTTTTTGATCTACTCGCGCTGGAGCAGTATCAAGTGTTAGCACTAGTTTCTTCCCATCCAACTCACAAATGTCATTTAGTTTTAATCTAGATGCTGAAGCATCAACCGGATTATTAGCGTCACCTTCGATCCCATCAATAATATTAGTGCCATTATTTAATAGCGACATAAATACGGAAAATGACGGCGGGTTAGCTATCGTAGACTTATTGTAGTAACGGAATTCATACCCACGTTTAAGTTTACGGTAACCACCAGATTGAGATTCCACAAGCAGGTCAAATGCGGTTACATTATCAGTTGAGCCATCTGCATATTTGATGTCAAACTGAACTTTGCGATCATCACCGCATTGGCCAAAGTTAGGTTCGCGCCAGTTAAAGAAATCAAGATTCCAGTAAGATAAGTGAGTTACCTGAACTGCTACGTCAAAAACATCAGCGTTATCAGCATTTACTTGAGCAACACCATAGCTTTCAAAAGCCCATTGCGCTTCATCCGCATCGTAACTCCATACAGGGATTATATCACCTGCTTTGATTGGGCGTGTCGCAATTGCTGAGCCATCAGAGGAAACACAGGCGCCTTTGCGAAAGTAAGCACTATCAGTTGATTTAGACGCATCAACAGCAAAAGCAGCCACTGTAGCTTGGTCTAGATTATCTAAATCAGCATAAGTCATTGGGCAGGCGTTTGATGTTTTAACTTCTACTTGCATTTTAACTTCAATTGAGTTTTTAGTGGCGTTGTCACCATCACCCGTTGAGCCAAACTCTTTCACTTTGTTACCAGCATCATCGGTCAATTCGATGGCAACAAAACCAGCGGTTGTAAATGAGCCTGTGGTTGTGACTTCAGTCGTTACATTATCTGCGGTAGGAACAGAAACGGCTAGGTCAAGACCACCAGGGAAGTAATCTAGTGCTGATTCAGGGCGACTCTCATTATTGTCGTTTGCAGCAGCACTGGAGCTAGCTTCATTGTTAAAATACGCAACAGCAAGGGAAGGGGCGCTTGTTAAAGGAACTAGCTCACCAGCTTCATTTTTAGCAAGCATTTTAGATCCACTGGGTATTGATATTTGAACTCCCCCTTTGTCGCTAGTGGCACTGCCATTGGTTTTAGTTACTGTTTTGGCAAGCTTTAATGCTGAGCCATCAGATGTTTCAAGTGATCCATCTTCTTTAAATGTAACCGTAGCGCCATTTTCGGCTAAATCATTCACTGATTTTTCTTCAGACACAATAGCAACATTATCAGCGTCAATACTACGAGAAACTAATGTTACAGTTTCTGCAACTTCAGAATCATCAACTGATAAAGTAATTACTTTACTGTTATTAAAATAGCCAGGAGCAGTAAAATTCACTGTTATTGATGTTTCAGCAGTGAGTTCTGATAATGACGCCGCAAATAAGCCTGCGCCATTGGTAATCGTTAAATCATCGGCTGTTAACGCTTCGCCTTTGGTTGAAACAACATTGGCTGAATTTTTGGTGATCTTTACTGTAATAGGCACATCAGCAGAGCCTAAGCTATTACCTTCGCTATCTTTTACAACTACAGTGAAAAAACCAGCTTGTTTTTCAGATGTGGTACCTGCAGGCAGTTCAACAACCTTTTGTGTTGGTGTCGGTTCTACCGGAGGAGGTGTTTTATCATTGTCACTAGAACATGCAGCCAAAGTTGCTGTTAGGCCTAATGCTATGGCGAGTTGTGTTAGTTTGAACTTATGAATTTCCATAATTTAACTTTCCTTTGAGAATTATATTAACTAAAAGTTGTCTCTAATTATCCGCAGAAATACTGCTTACCCGCATTAAATTAGCATGCAATAAAGTTGTATTAAAAATAAGCAAAGTGATAGTAGCAAATGGGTTTGTTAATATATAGTGTCAAGTGATGGTTTTTTGTTTTTTTTGTTTGTAGTAAGTAACTTTAATGTGTATGTAGTACTCGGGTCTGTTGATCTTTGATGATTGAAATTTATTCAAACTCAGGCGGTTCAATCGCGGCGCGAGATTTTGAATCGAGTGGACTAAGTAAAATCGAGCAAAGCCTCCGCGCCCTGTTCACGCCCTTTATCCACATCCGTACAGGTAATAAACAGTTAGTCGCCCCTTGGGAGAACCCTTTGGGCAGCGCATGTTTGGCATTTATACTGCGTTATCGCCTATTTATGGGGAACAACCACACTACATAGGCGCTGCCTTGCCTAAATACCAAATAGACTGCTGTAAAATCAATCACGAAAGGTCAACACGCCCTAGTTATAGCGCAATTTTCTTGTCATTAAATAGACCCCATATCTAAGTAGATTGGTATAAGAGTTACCAAATAAAAAGTAGGGGATTACAGAGATAAAAACTTCAGTTGTTTGGGGCTTTATACTTTAGTGTCAATTTAGGTTTCAGCTATAAATAAAAAAGCCGTGTTAATTTTATTAACACGGCTTTTTTATTTAGTACTTAACTAAACAATGTGAGTTCTTAAGCACTCAATGTTTTAGTCATTGCAGCACTAGCACGACCAGCAGGCTTTAATGAACCGGCACGCAAGCCACTATCTGGAATCGCTTCACGCTTATCATGTGCCATTGCCTTAGGTGTATGAATAACATCGCTATCAGCGACTGGTGTAGGTTGAGCCATTGGCGCACTTGCTTTTCCAGTTGTGATCACTGTTTTAGTGTTAGAAACAGTTTGTGTTGGTGCTTTTTCAACTACTGGAGTAGGCTCAGTAACAACAGGTGTTTCTTCAACTACTACAGGAGTAGGCTCAGTAACAACAGGTGTTTCTTCAACTACAGCAGGAGTAGGCTCAGTAACAACAGGTGTTTCTTCAACTACAGCAGGAGTAGGCTTAGTAACAACAGGTGTTTCTTCAACTACTGGAGTAGGCTCAGTAACAACAGGTGTTTCTTCAACTACTGGAGTCGGCTCAGCAACCACAGGTGTTTCTTCAACTACAGCAGGAGTAGGCTCAGCAACCACAGGTGTTTCTTCAACTACTGCAGGAGTAGGCTCAGTAACCACAGGTGTTTCTTCAACCACTTTAGGAGTCGGCTCAGTAACCACAGGTGTTTCTTCAACTACTGCAGGAGTAGACTCAGCAACCACAGGTGTTTCTTCAACTACAGCAGAAGTAGGCTCAGCAACCACAGGTGTTTCATCAACAACTTCAGGAGTAGGCTCTGCGACAACAGGTGCTGCTTTAACTACTTCAGGAGCAGATTCATTCGCTTCAGTAATCGCATTTTCTTTTGCTTTTAACTCCGCTTCATATTCGGCTGCGGCTTGATCTGCAACTGGAATAAACGCTGGCGGTTGTGTACTTTGTGTTTGAGTAGCTTCTTCACCTTCAGGACGACGACGACGTTGGCCTGCGGCACGTAAATGGCGAGGTGAGCGGCGTGAACGTGTACGTGTTTGGCCTTGCTCTTCATCTGCAGAGGCAGCATCTTGTTCATTCACAACTACCTGTTCAATGTCTTGTGCAGGTGTTTCAACAACCGGTGCTTTTTCTACAACAACGTCTTCAGTTTTTGTCGGGGTCTGAGTCGGTTTTTCATCAGCAACAGCTTGCTGTTGATCATCAGTTGCAACAACTTGGCTATCTTCAGCTTGTAAGCGTACCTTTTTACGTATGTTACGACGTTGACGGCGAACTTTTGGTTTTTGTTCAGTAGTTTCAACTGTAACATCTTTTACTTCAGGTGTAGTTGCTGCTGCAACTGCCACTTCTTTTTTATCGTCATTACGAGTTTCATTACGTTTACGCGAGTTAGGATTGCGACGACGTTTATTACGATTATCGTTTCTTTCCTGCTGCTCAGTACTTGTTGATGCATTATCGTTTTTAACAACAACAGCTTCTTCTGTTGAACGCTCATTAACCGGCTTATTACGTGAGTTGTTGTTACGACGACGTTGATTGTTTCGACGACGAGTATCACCATCATTGTTACGATTGCGGTTATTGCGGTTACTCTGTGCAGTTTGCTGTTCTTGTTTCTTTGTTTCTTCTTTCTTCTCAGATGAATCAGCGAATAACGATTTGAACCAGTTGCTAATAGTTGTCAGCAAGCTAACTTGCTCTGCAGCTGGCTGACTGGCTGTTTGCGTTGGAGCTGGCTTTTCAACAGCTTGCGGGGCCGGTGTCGAAGGCATTACCACACCTTTTAAAACTGGCTCCTCACGTACTACCGCTGTTGGTGTTTTTGATGTTTCAAATACTTCTTGCTCAGGAGCAATCACTTGCTCATAGCTTACAGTCTCGATGGTTTCGTCTTTACGTAAGCGCATAACTTCGTAATGAGGCGTTTCCATGTGTTGATTAGGAATAATCACAACATCGCAATTATGACGTTTTTCAATGCGATGTACGCTACGACGTTGCTCATTTAA
This sequence comes from Pseudoalteromonas porphyrae, assembly GCF_001298125.1. Taxonomy (NCBI): domain Bacteria; kingdom Pseudomonadati; phylum Pseudomonadota; class Gammaproteobacteria; order Alteromonadales; family Pseudoalteromonadaceae; genus Pseudoalteromonas; species Pseudoalteromonas porphyrae. Next base: position 78,908 of record NZ_LHPH01000005.1, read on the forward strand.
CAAATAAGCGGCAACAGCAACAGGCACTTGTGCGTTAACTTGTGACGTATTGTCTTTAATCGCTTCTTCTTCGATTAAACGTAGGATTGATAATGCAATCGACTCGTTTGAACGAATAGTACCTTGGCCACTACAGCGTGGGCATGGACCTTGGCTTGCTTCACCTAATGAAGGGCGCAAGCGCTGACGCGACATTTCTAGTAAGCCAAAACGTGAGATCTTACCAATTTGTACACGGGCACGATCTGGACGTACAGCATCTTTTAAGCGGTTTTCTACTTCACGTTGATGACGTGGTGGTGTCATGTCGATGAAATCGATAACGATTAAGCCACCTAAGTCACGTAAACGCAATTGGCGAGCAATTTCGTCAGCAGCTTCTAAGTTGGTGTTAAGCGCTGTTTCTTCGATATCACCGCCTTTAGTGGCTTTTGATGAATTGATATCGATAGAGGTAAGTGCTTCAGTTGGATCAATTACAATTGAACCGCCAGAAGGCAGGCGAACTTCACGTTGAAATGCTGACTCAATTTGGCTTTCGATTTGATAATGAGTAAACAGTGGGACTTCACCTTGATAAAGTTTTACACGGCTCATGAAGTCAGGGCGAAAACGCTCTATATGCGCTTTTGCTTCTTCAAATACTCGGGCTTTATCAATCAGTATTTCACCGATATCACGACGTAAGTAATCGCGAATAGCACGGAAAATCACGTTGCTTTCTTGATGAATTAGGAACGGAGCTTTACCGCCATCAGACGCTTGTTGAATCGCATCCCAATGTACTAATAGCGCTTTTAAGTCGTAGTTAAGCTCTTCAAATGATTTGCCAACACCAGCAGTACGCACGATTAAACCCATACCTTTAGGCAGTTCTAAACGGCTTAATGCTTCTTTAAGTTCTGTACGCTCATCACCTTCGATACGACGAGAAATACCGCCAGCACGTGGGTTGTTTGGCATAAGCACTAAATAGCTACCAGCAACACTAATAAACGTAGTAAGAGCTGCGCCTTTTTGTCCGCGCTCTTCTTTATCTACTTGAACAATGACTTCTTGACCTTCTTTGATCACGTCACGTATGTTCGGACGACCGTGAAAGGTATAACCTGTCGGGAAGTAAGTGCGAGCAATTTCTTTTAAAGGAAGGAATCCGTGACGATCAGCGCCATACTCAACAAAAGCGGCTTCTAGTGACGGTTCTATACGTGTGATTTTGCCTTTATAAATATTGGCTTTTTTTTGTTCGTGACCCGGGCTTTCGATATCTAAATCATACAGGCGCTGGCCATCAACCAGTGCTACGCGCATTTCTTCTTGCTGCGTCGCATTGATTAGCATACGTTTCATATTGTTACTCTACTGTGTTATGTCTCTGACATGACGAAACTTTTCGCCTGTTCAGTTGCTCCCATCGCTTCTTTTTATACAATCTCACGACTGGATCTGTGGGGGAGCTTTGCTCTGTATCCGTTTAAGTATCTTTATGGTGCTGGCTGACAATAACGTGTTGTCACGTTATTAGATTCTAAATAGGGGGAAAACAAATGACTGTTTTTACAGTTATCTATTTGAGTTCTGCCCAGAGTCGACCATGTATTAAATTAACTTGTACGATTTACAATGCATCTGCTGAACGGCGTATCGTACGCCGTCACGATCAGACAAATTATTTGTTCATTGCTTTTTTTATCAACATTAAAAAACACATCGTGGTCAAACTTAACTAGCGATATATTACGCGCATCGGAGTTAATTGAACGCACGTGCAAACTAGGTATGTATAAAAGCTTTGGAAAACTTAACTCGGATCTGTATGATCAATTACCCAGAATGTGCATCACGAATGTATTAATGTGTTAAAAAGCACCGTTGTTATGTGCAAATTTATATTTGCGCTAGCGATTATCCCATTATTATAACCGTGTTAGCAACTAAATTATTTTTACTTAAATCAGTGATTAGGCAATGTCAGAAAAAACCGGCTTACAAGTATCTTTCGTCACGATTACCGAAGACCATTTAGGTCAACGGATTGATAACTTTCTTATTACCCACTTAAAAGGGGTGCCTAAAAGCGCTGTTTACCGAATCCTTCGAAAAGGTGAGGTGCGTGTGAACAAAAAACGTATCAAACCTGTTTACAAACTTCAACTTGACGATATTGTGCGTATCCCGCCAATTAAAATCGCTGAGCGTGAAGAGTTTGTGCCAAAAAATTTAGATGTAGTAACTAAGCTTGAAGACGCTATTTTATTTGAAGACAAGTATCTTATTGTAATTAATAAACCTTCAGGCATGGCTGTGCACGGTGGCAGCGGTTTAAGTTATGGGCTTATTGAAGCGTTGCGTGTTCTACGCCCTGAAGAGCGAAGCTTAGAGCTTGTGCATCGGTTAGATCGGGATACATCAGGTTGCTTATTGATTTCAAAACGTCGCTCTGTCCTGACCAGTCTTCATGAACAGTTACGTGAAAAAACCATGGAAAAAAACTATTGGGCATTGGTTGATGGGCAATGGGATTCAAAAGATAAAAACGTTACCGAAGGGCTGTTGAAGAACACCTTGCAATCGGGTGAGCGTGTTGTTCGTGTTAATAACACCGAAGGTAAGCCATCTCATACACGCTTTAAAGTGTTAGAACGTTTTGATGAATGCTCACTGGTGCAGGCATCACCCGTTACTGGTCGTACGCACCAAATTCGTGTTCACACTCAGTGCCGTGGGCATGCTATTGCTTGCGATGACAAATACGGTAACCAAGCATTTGATGCAGCGATGCGTAAAATTGGTTTAGGGCGGTTATTTTTGCATGCACATGACTTGAGTTTTTATCACCCTAAAAACGAAACCACCATGCGTGTTGAAGCACCACTTGATAAAGCACTTGTTAATTGCATTAAAACATTACGTGCAGCCAAATCGTGAAATCCTATAAATTAGTGATATTTGATTGGGATGGCACAGTGATGGATTCAGTGACAAAAATAGTAAACTGCATGCATCAATCTGCGATATTATGTGGCTTAGTTGCTCCGAGTGACGAAGCAACCGCCAATATTATAGGCTTATCACTTGAACAGGCTGTGGCTACTTTATTTCCTAACGATGCAGATTTATATGCTGACTTGATCGCAGGCTATAAACATCAATATAAATATGTAGATGTAACGCCAACCCCTTTATTCGAAGGTGTTGAGCAAACTTTAGCTGCATTAAAAAATAGTGGTGTGTTGTTAGCTGTTGCAACCGGGAAAAGCCGTGCTGGGCTTGAGCGTTTACTCGATGAAACAAAGCTTAGGAATTATTTTGTTGCAACGCGCACCAGCGATGATGCATTGTCAAAACCAGCGCCTGATATGCTATTACAATTACTTGATGAGCTCAATATGAGTGCTCTTGATGCGTTAATGGTTGGTGACACTAAAATCGACATGGCCATGGCGAAAGCAGCCAATATTGACCGCCTAGGTGTGACGATGGGCGTACACAACGCCCAACAGCTGCAAGAGTTTGCGCCAATTGCTACGGTTGATTCGTATCAGCAATTAGGTGCGCTCTTACTTGATCGTTAGGCTTGATTACTTAATACATCAACCCCAAACTCAGTCAATAATTGGCTGAGTTTGATCAATGGTAACCCAATCAAACTGTTTGGATCATCGCCATTGAGTTTCTCAAATAAACAAATACCTAAGCCTTCACTTTTAAAGCTGCCAGCACAATTGTAAGGTTGTTCAGCATCGCAATAAGCGCTTATTTGCTCATGCGAAAGGCTTTTGAACGTGACATCAAAGGGTTCGACGCGTGTTTTTGTTGTGTTTGAAAGAATGTCGTATACGCACAAGCCAGTTAAAAAAGTGACTGTATTACCGCTAAATAGGCTCAGTTGCTTTATTGCGTTTTCTTTATTGTGGGGTTTACCCAAAATTTGCTGGTCAAATATTGCAACTTGATCAGAACCAATGACTAAACCCGCTTTAAAAAGGCCTGTTGCAGCGCGGGCTTTGAGCTCACTTAATCGAGAAACAAGCGCAATCGGTGTTTCGTTTACGTGAGGGGTTTCGTCAACATCAGGTGAAAAAGTATCAAATGGTAGATTAAATTTTTGCAATAAAGACTGACGAAAGGGTGAACTTGAGGCTAAAATGAGAGGGTGCTTCATGGATTGTTTTCCTAATGAAAATCAGATTGAGTTAGGATAAATCAGATCCGTAAGTAAAACAAAGAAATGAATCACGAAAAACCAGTTAAAAATGGTTTTTTACTTTGACTAACCAAGTAACTATCTATATGATGCAGCCCCTATGCAAAAGGTGAAAATTCCCATCACTCTTCATCCAGGCAAAGCAGCTCAACACCGTTTAAAGTATGACGGCATTGTACCGCTTGAAAAACTTACCCGTTTACGGGAAGTTGTGCAGGAAGAAGTAGGTGAAATAGCGGTAAAAATTCATTGCAAAAACGACGATCAAGGTTTCGCTGTGATTAGAGGCAATTTGTCCACACACGTTACTGTCACTTGTCAACGTTGTAATGGTAATTTAGGGTTGGATTTGGTTCAAGACTTTGTTTATTCCCCAATTGGAGAGGATACAGAGTCAGATATTTTTCCAGAAGACTACGATGAAGTAGCGCTTGATGAAAATGGTGAAATTAACGTTTTTGAGTTAATCGAAGACGAACTAATTTTAGCAGTTCCATTAGTTGCTACCCACAACGAAGCTTCATGCAGTTATTCAGCAAAGCCTGCCAGCTTTGGTGTTTTAAAGGCGGAAGATGATAAACCTAATCCATTTGATATTTTGAAACAACTTAAGAAAGATTCTTAGGAGAAGACTATGGCTGTACAAAAAAGCAAAAAGTCTCGTGCAAGACGCGGCATGCGCCGTTCACACGATGCGATCAGTGGTCCAACTTTAACTGTAGACCAAACATCTGGTGAGACTCATCGTCGTCACCATGTGACTGCAGATGGTTACTACAAAGGCGTTCAAGTAATTTCTAAATAAGAGATTGCTTTTATGCTGACCAATCTAACCATTGCGTTAGATATGATGGGGGGCGATTATGGCCCCCGTTCATCTATCCCCGCAGCCGTTAACGCGGTAAATGCCAATGCCAACTTAAGTTTAATCTTATGTGGTAACGAACAAGTAATATCTAAAGAACTCGAATCGCTTGATTCTCTTTCCCATCCTCGTTTAATTATTCGTCATTGCACTGAAGTTGTCACCAATAGCTGTGAACCGTCTTCTGCTGTGCGAGCAAAAAAAGATTCCTCAATGCGCGTTGCCCTTGATTTAGTTAAATCAGGTGAAGCACAGGCGTGTGTGAGTGCCGGAAACACCGGTGCACTATTATTCATGGCTCACTATGTACTGAAAATGCTTCCAGGTGTAAAGCGCCCAGCATTAATTTCAGCAGTACCAACGGAGCGTAAAAACCCTGTTTACTTACTTGATTTAGGTGCCAATGTGCATTGTGATGCGCAAACCTTGTATCAGTTTGGCATTATGGGGTCGGTGGTCGCAGGGCAAGCGCTTGGTTGTGATAATCCTAAAGTCAGTTTATTAAATATTGGCTCTGAAGCGATTAAAGGCCATGAAGATATTAAGCAAGCTGCAGAGCTTATGCAGCAATGTAAGTATATAAATTATACCGGTTATAGCGAAGGCAGTGATATATTTACTGGTAAATCAGACGTTATAGTTTGCGAAGGTTTTGTGGGCAATGTCGCTTTAAAAACGTGCGAAGGGATTGCAAAACTCATTATGTTTAAGCTTACTAAAGCACTGCGCAAGCACTTTTTCTATAAATGCTTAGCCTTTTTGCTACGCCCAGTAATAAAAAAACTCTATAAAAGGGTGAACCCCGACCAGTATAACGGCGCTTCTCTGGTAGGATTGCGCGGTATTGTCGTAAAAAGCCATGGAAATGCCTCCGCTAAAGCATTTCATGCTGCTATCGACGAAGCTGCTAAAGAAGTTGAGCGTCAACTTCCTGAAAAAATTGCAGCTATTTTCGAGCAAACACATTCAACTAAAAAGTAGCGACTGACGAGTAGATGTTGTTGTCAGGCGTTTACTTAAACAATTATTTATTTGTTTAATTTAAAGAGCAAAGTATGGCACAAAAAATTGCACTTGTTTTTCCAGGTCAAGGCTCACAATCAGTGGGTATGTTAAGTGAACTTTTAGAGCAATCGGATATAGTAAAAGCAACGTTTGCAGAAGCATCACACGCACTAGGTTATGATTTGGCTGCATTAGTACTTAATGGACCAGAACAAGAACTAAATCAAACCCATCGTACTCAACCTGCACTATTAACAGCCTCAGTGGCTATTTACCGTCAATGGTTATCAGCAAATTCAGATGCAGAAGTAACAATGGCTGGTCACAGCTTAGGTGAATATTCAGCATTGGTGTGTGCCGATGTATTAAGTTTAGGGGAAGCTGTAAAGCTCGTTGAAAACCGTGGTTTATACATGCAAGAAGCTGTGCCTGCAGGCGTCGGCTCTATGGCTGCAATCATTGGTTTAGGTGATGATGAAATCCAAACTGCGTGCGAAGCATCTGCACAAGGTGAGGTTGTATCGCCAGTAAATTATAATTCACCAGGTCAAGTTGTGATTGCAGGCCATAAAGCCGCAGTTGATAGAGCGTCACAGGCGTGTAAAGAAGCCGGTGCCAAACGTGCATTGCCTTTATCTGTAAGCGTGCCATCACATTGTGAACTGATGAAGCCTGCAGCAGAAAAATTAGCGACGGATTTAGCGGCTTTAACATTTAATACACCTAAGTGTGATGTAATTAATAACGTTGATGTAACCGCTGCAAGCGCAGCAGATGCGATTAAAGACGCATTGGTGCGTCAATTATACAGCCCTGTACGTTGGACTGAGACAGTACAAGCGTTAGTCGCGCAAGGTATTACCCAAAGTTACGAATTTGGTCCTGGTAAAGTATTAACAGGCCTTGCAAAGCGTATTGATAAAGCAATGGTATGTGGTTCGGTTAATAGCCAATCAGCCATTGACGAAGCAAAATAAGAGTAGGATAACAATGGCAAATTTATTTTCACTAGAGGGCAAAGTTGTCCTAGTTACTGGCGCAAGTCGTGGTATCGGTAAAGCAATAGCAACGACTTTAATTGCGCAAGGCGCTAAAGTAGCGGGTACTGCAACGAGTGAGTCGGGCGCTGCAAATATAAGCGAGTACTTAGGCGATAACGGTAAAGGTTATGCATTAAACGTAACTGATCCTGCATCGATTGAGGCGACACTTGCTGCGATAAAAGCGGATTTGGGTGATATTGATGTATTAGTTAATAATGCCGGTATTACTCGCGATAATTTGCTTATGCGCATGAAAGAGTCAGAGTGGGACGATATCATTGATACTAATCTAAGCTCTATCTTTCGTTTGTCAAAAGCGGTATTACGTCCGATGATGAAGAAAAAGAATGGTCGTATTATTAACATCGGCTCGGTAGTAGGTACGATGGGTAATGCAGGGCAAGCTAATTATGCCGCAGCAAAAGCGGGTGTAATTGGTTTTTCTAAGTCATTAGCGCGTGAAGTGGCCTCTCGTGGTATTACAGTTAACGTTGTTGCACCTGGTTTTATTCAAACTGATATGACAGACGAGCTTACAGATGAACAAAAAGCAGCTACGCTTGCTAATGTTCCAGCTGGACGATTAGGTCAACCAGATGAGATTGCAGCCGCAGTCTGTTATTTAGCATCTGATGCAGCTGCTTATGTTTCAGGCGAAACTTTGCATGTAAATGGTGCCATGTACATGGTATAAGGAACTTTGTTCCTATTTAGTTTTTGGTGAGTTTGTCGAAAAATGTTGAATTTTTTGTGAACTTGCTTTAAACATACTTGAATTCGTTGTGAAAATAAGCGATAAAAGAGCCAAATAACCTTCAAGAGGTTTGACCAGATAAATAATTATCAGCAAATCCTTGAATCACAGAATTATGCGCCGTAAACTACGCCGCAATCTGAAAATAACGCATTGGCGTTTTTAATAAAGGAAAGAAGAATGAGCGACATCCAAGAACGCGTAAAGAAAATCATCATTGAGCAACTAGGTGTTAAAGAAGAAGAAGTAAAGCACGAAGCTTCTTTCGTTGATGACTTAGGCGCAGATTCACTTGATACTGTTGAATTAGTAATGGCTCTTGAAGAAGAGTTTGACACTGAGATCCCAGACGAAGAAGCTGAAAAGATCACTACAGTACAATCTGCAATCGATTACGTTACAGCTCACGCTGAGTAATCAATCGCAAATTAAGGGTAGCATTCGCTACCCTTAATATATTACACCCACCAGAAAAATAATAATTCCCATATTGGAGGCAAACCGTGGCTAAACGTCGAGTAGTCGTAACTGGCTTAGGAATGTTGACACCGCTAGGTAACGATGTTGAGTCAACGTGGCAAAACTTGTTAAACGGCAAAAGTGGTATTCAAACTATTACGCATTTTGATACTTCAAGTTTTGGCACCAAATTCGCAGGTTTGCTGAATAATTTTGATGCATCGGCTTACATGCCAAAGAAAGATGCTAAAAAAATGGATTTATTCATTCAGTACGGCATAGCGGCAGGTGTACAAGCAATACAAGATTCTGGCCTTGTGATCACAGAGCAGAACGCACCGCGCGTTGGTGTTGCTGTTGGTTCAGGCATTGGTGGTTTAACGCTGATTGAAGAGAACCACATAAAATTATTAAACAGTGGCCCACGTAAGCTTTCTCCTTTTTACGTACCATCGACCATCATCAATATGATCTCAGGTCATTTATCGATTATGCACGGTCTACGTGGTCCAAATATTTCAATTGTTACTGCCTGTACAACGGGTTTGCATAACATCGGTCACGCGGCGCGTATGATTGCCTACGGCGATGCAGATGCCATGGTAGCCGGTGGCGCTGAGAAGGCGTCAACACCAATTGGTATGGGTGGCTTTAATGCTGCACGCGCTTTATCTACCCGAAACGACGATCCGCAAGCGGCATCGCGCCCGTGGGATAAAGATCGTGATGGTTTTGTACTTTCCGATGGTGCAGGTGTGATCGTACTTGAAGAGTACGAACATGCAAAAGCGCGTGGTGCTAAAATCTACTCAGAGTTAGTTGGTTTTGGTATGAGCGGCGATGCATTCCATATGACATCACCACCAGAAGACGGTGCAGGTGCAGCTCTTGCGATGGAAAATGCGCTAAATGATGCGCAAATTAATGCTGACCAAGTGGGTTACATTAACGCACATGGCACATCGACTAATGCTGGCGACAAAGCTGAGACTTCAGCGGTTAAATCAATCTTCGGTAACGCAGCAAAAGATGTGATGGTGAGTTCATCTAAATCAATGATGGGCCATTTATTAGGTGCAGCAGGGTCTGTTGAGTCAATCATTACAATTTTGTCATTACAAGATCAAAAAGTAACACCAACAATTAACCTTGATAACCCTGATGAAGGATGTGATTTGGACTATGTTCCTCACACCGCTCGTGACGCGAAACTTGATTACGCGCTATGTAACTCATTTGGTTTTGGTGGTACTAATGGCTCGTTGCTATTTAAAAAGGTATAATCTTTTTTAACAACGATATCCAAGAAGAGCCCAGTTGTTACTGGGTTTTTTTATATGCAAAATATGCCTAAAAAAATAATTCAAATAATAAAAAAAGCCTCCAAAGAGCAATCAGCCACGATAAGCAGTCAAGACCGCGGCTTTAATTATGGGGATGGCTTTTTTACCACCGCTAAAGTGCAGGATGGTCAAGTGGTCCATTGGCCACTTCATCGAATGCGTTTAATTGAATGCGCAATGCGATTAGGCTTTAGCGAATTAGACTTTGTGCAGCTGGAATCAGAGATTACTGATTATATCGCCACAACAGCACTGGGCGTACTAAAAATTGTCGTAACGCGAGGCAGTGGTGGCCGAGGATATGGTTTACCTGAGTTACCACAGTCACTTATTATACTATCGCAGCTACCTTTTCCTGCCAGTTATTCTTTGCTTACACAACAAGGCATTAAATTAGCTATCAGCACGGTGCAATTAGCATCGCAACCTTTATTTGCAGGTTTAAAAACCTTAAATCGCTTAGAGCAGGTGATGATAAAACAGGCCATGGCGCATCAAACATGTGATGATGTGATCGTGTTAGATTATAATAATTTTGTGATAGAAACCTCCGCAGCAAACATAGTTGCCATTAATAAAGGCTGCGTCTTTAGTCCTAATTTGAAAAACTGCGGTATTTGGGGGGTTTATCTGCAATCTCTGTGTGATAAATTACCCGTGCAATTTATTGATATGACACTTGAGGAATTACAGCAAATGGAAGCTGTTTTTATTTGTAATAGCCTAATGGGTATTGTGCCTGTGACAGCGATCAATAATATAAAATATGAATTATCCACCAGTGTAGCCTTACTGGAAGATTTATTACTCAAGGAGTCAGCGTGTTAAAAGTGATTATCACGGTCGTATTATTGGCATTATTTGTCACTGGTATTGGCTACCAACAGTTGCAAACGACAATTAATAGTCCATTAAAAACGCCTCAAAACACGCTATTTGAAGTGAAAAAAGGCACGGGTTTTAACCAACTATGTCAGCAATGGCAGGCCAAACAGTGGTTGAAAGATTGCTTTCGTTATCAAGTACTCGCTAAATTGGACCCAACATTAACTGATTTAAAAGCGGGCTTATATCAACTTGATACAGGCACCGTTTTAGATAATATTCGCCGTATTAACCAAGGTAAGCAGGCCAGCTTTAGTTTTACAATTATAGAAGGGCAATCATTGCGCGAAGTGTTAGCAGCAATTAGTCATGCAGAGTACCTTCGTAATGACTTAATACTTGATGAGCTATCTCAGCAAGTTTTAGGCTCAGATAAACATTTAGAAGGGTGGCTGTTTCCTGATACCTATCATTATCATGCTAATGATACTGCCAGCTCGGTGCTTAAGCGTGCGCATAAGATAATGCAAAGTGTGCTTGATGAAGCGTGGCAAAATAAAGCTCCTAACTTACCTTTAAAGTCTGCTTACGAAGTATTAATCATGGCGTCCATTATTGAAAAAGAAACAGGTCTTGCTAGCGAACGGCCATTAATCGCATCTGTGTTTACTAACCGATTAAACACAAAAATGCGCTTGCAAACGGACCCCACTGTGATTTATGGCATAGGCGCTGATTTTGATGGCGATATTAAACGCAAAGATTTAACGACTTATACGCCGTATAATACCTATAAAATAAATGGTTTACCGCCAACGCCTATTGCAATGCCATCAAAACCTGCAATTTTTGCTGCGGTTAATCCACCAAAATCTGAGTTTGTGTATTTTGTGGCAAAAGGTGATGGCAGCCACCAATTTTCAAAAACGCTAAAAGAGCATAATAAAGCGGTACAAGATTACTTGCGTTATCAAAAGCAGTTAAACAAATAGATTAAAAAATATAAAACGAGAAAGCCTACTAATGCTTTTTCAAACAAAAAAGAGAAACCATGACAGCAGCAAAATTTATTGTGATTGAAGGCTTAGAAGGCGCCGGAAAATCAACCGCTATAGCAATTTGCCAACAGTTTTTAGCGCAGCATGGCGTTGATTTTATCAATGTAAGAGAGCCCGGTGGTACCCCCATTGCTGAAGCACTGCGTAGTATCGTAAAAGACAATCACGACGAAGAGATTGCCAGCGAGACGGAGCTTTTGATCATGTATGCTGCTCGTTCTCAACTGTTGCACAATGTTATACGTCCAGCGATGGCAAAAGGACAATGGGTACTAGGTGATCGTCATGATTTATCATCGCAAGCGTATCAGGGCGGTGGGCGTGAAATTGCTTCAAACACTTTGGACTCCCTTGCTAGTATTGTATTAAAAGGTTTAAAACCTGATTTAACCATTTATTTGGATATTGACCCTGCTATTGGCCTTGCTCGTGCTAAAGGGCGTGGTGAGCTTGATCGTATAGAACAACAAGCCTTAAGTTTTTTTGAACGTACACGCACACGCTATTTAGAATTAGCAAAGTGTGACGACAGCATTGAGACCGTAAATGCACAGCAAAGTATCGAACGAGTACATCAAGATATTATCACTGTGCTAGATCAGTTTATTAAAAGTAACCATTAAAATGATTTATCCTTGGCTTAGTCATGTTGAACAACAATTAGCAGCAAGTTTTAACGCAGGACGCTTTCATCATGGACAATTATTGAATGGCCAGCAAGGTGTGGGTAAGCGTGCCTTAGTTGAACAATTAGCGAATGCATTATTGTGTTCATCGGCTAATAACTTAGTGCCTTGTGGAAACTGCAAAAGCTGCCATCTCAATCAAGCTGTGACTCACCCGGACAAGTATGTAGTGCAAGCTGATGGGCAAAGTATTGGTGTAGATGATATTCGCAGTGTCAGTGATTTTATGAATCAGTCAGCGGCGCAAAATGCAAATAAAGTGGTTGTTATTAACGACTGTCATAAAATGACCACCGCAGCAGCAAATGCCCTGTTAAAAACCTTAGAAGAGCCAAGTCCGCGTCGGTTTTTATTATTGACCACGAGTGCGACAACACAACTGCCAGCGACTATTTTAAGCCGCTGTGCGCTAACGCAAGTAAAAGTTAGTGATGTAAATGCAGCAAAAATGTGGATTTCGCAGTTACAAATTCCTGCCTATGAATGGCTTTCTTTATTTACTCAACAGCCGTTACTCATTGAACGTTGGCAACAAGACGAACAGCTGGAAATGATTGATAAACTTTATAAGTTTGCAACTGAGCTTAAACAAGGCCATAATTTCACCGCGTTGGTTGATATCATTAGTAAAGATACAGAGCGTGTTCGGGTATTTTGTTTATTTTTAAGTGAACAATTAAAACAACAACTCATTGCTGGAATGGATTTTGACTCGTATCAAAATGCGCAGAGCGCATTAGCGGAGTTTGTCCAAAACAGCACACAGATACTTGGATTGAATTTGCCTTTGGCTGTTTCTCGATTAGCGTATCGTTTACGCCAAAGCTATAAATAGGATTGATTGTGCAAGAATTATTAGTCGATTTAGATGATCTAGATGAATTATACCGCTGCTATATGCCGTATTTAAAAACCGGCGGGCTATTTGTACGCACTAATATGCGTTATGAAATGGGCCATTCACTGGCATTAAAAGTGACCTTACCTGATGCATTAGAAGATGATGTCATTACGGGGAAAGTTGCGTGGATCACACCCCAAGGCGCGCAAAGTTCTAACCCACCAGGAATAGGGATTAGTTTTATCGATGATAAAACCAATCTTAATGCGAAGATCGAAAAACTACTAGGGACTATGTTAAACTCTGGTAATCCAACTTATACCATGTAGTAAGCAGTAACGTGATTGTAGATTCTCATTGCCATTTAGACCGTCTCGATTTTGATAAACTCGATTTAAACTTAGACCAAGTGCTTGATAGTGCAAGGGCTAAACAGGTAGAACACTTTTTGTGTGTCAGTGTAACGCTTGATCAATTTCCATCTATGTTGGAAAAAATTCAAGGTTACAGTGATGTATCAGCGTCATGCGGTGTACACCCGCTAGATCAAAAAGATGCGTTAGATAAACAACGTTTAATAGATTTAGCGAGCCATGAAAAAGTAGTGGCTATTGGTGAAACCGGCCTTGATTATTATTACGCGAAAGATACGCATGCTGTACAACAAGCAAGTTTTGTCGGTCATATTGAAGTAGCGAATGAGCTGCAAAAACCGCTGATTATTCACACTCGTGATGCCCGAGAAGACACTATCAACCTGATGCGCGCACACAATGCAGAAAAATGTGGTGGCGTATTACACTGCTTTACAGAAGATTGGGATATGGCAAAAAAAGCCATTGATTTAGGTTTTTATATTTCTATCTCTGGCATTGTGACATTTAAAAATGCAGTAGAACTTAAAGACGTAGTTAAACAAATACCGTTAGATAGATTGTTGATTGAAACAGATTCGCCGTATTTAGCGCCAGTGCCTTATCGTGGCAAAACCAATCAGCCTGCTTATGTGCAAGATGTTGCTTATTACATTGCCGATTTAAAAGGTATTAGCTACAAAGAGTTAGCGACTGCCACTACAAATAATTTTTATTCATTATTTAATTTAGTGAACAAAGGATAATTAAGCATGAGTGATGCATCACTTCCTCTTTTATTAATGGGGCCGATGGTGCGCCGCGCAGATGCTGCTGAAGTTTGCATACAATTTGCCACATCTGTGGCATCACAGTATCGTATAGAGTTTGATAAAATAGACACCTTCAGCGAGCATCATAGCGTTGCTTTAGGTGCTCATCTTTATTTGCATTTTGTAATAATAAAGCCTGTGGTTGCCACACTCCCCATTGATAAATTGATAAGCTATCGCTTATTTAACGACTCTGCGGAGGTGGATTTAAGTGTTTTTTGCTACCAAGGTAAGGCAACCCCTGAGTTTGTAATTCCACATACACTCGAGCAGATATTACATGGTTCATGTCGTAATCCGCATCATCCAGCAAAAGACAGCTTAGTTGCAGCGAATGATTTTCAACAGCAAAATCGCAGTAATAGCAAAGCGGGGGCTGATATTTTATTACTCTCAGGGGATCAGGTTTACGCAGATGACGTTGCCGGCGCCATGCTAATTGCGATATATAGGCTGATTGATTTACTCGGTATTTATAAAGAACAACCCCTTGATATAGCACTGCCTGAAAAATTAACCGACCAACTCTATCAGCGGCACCTATTTTTGCCTAAAGTGCCTTGGCAGCAACGCAGTAAAATAGGCGTAGGGTATTGGCTCAAAAAAGATGAGCCGCATTTTTCAAGTTTAAAAGCAGCCAATCACTTAATTGCGTTTGAAGAGTTTATAGCGCTATACCTGCTTAATTTTAGTTCGATTGTATGGGCGCATATCAGTATAGATACCATTACTTATCAAGCATCAAGCAATAAATGCCAACAGATATTTGAAAGCGAAAAGCAGGCCTTAGTCGGCTTTAGTGAAGGTTTAAAAGATGTGCAGGTGTTATTTGCAAACGTATCCACTTTAATGATGTTTGATGATCACGACGTGACCGATGATTGGAATTTAACAGCAGGGTGGGAGCAGTTGATTTATCAACACCCAGTAAGTCGGCGTATTATTAATAATGGTTTGATCAGTTACTGGTTAATCCAGGGCTTTGGTAATGATGCGGGTAAGAAAACAGCTGTTTTACTCGATGAATTTAAAGCAAGTTTGACTGAGCAAAAACAGTGGCACTTTAAAGCATTTGATAAAACCATACTGGAATTTAACCATTGGCATTATGAGCTTAATACTGTACCAAAGGTGGTGGTGTTAGATACTCGTACTCATCGTTGGCGTAATGAACAAAACTTTAATGAACCCTCAGGCTTACTTGATTGGGAACGACTCATGGAGCTTGAAGCAAGCTTACTTACGCATGAGCAAGTGATTATCGTTTCACCTGCGCCGGTGTTTGGGGTTAAATCAATAGAGGCAATTCAAGCATTATTTAATATGTGTGGGCAGCCATTATTAGTTGATGTTGAAAACTGGATGGCCCATGAAGGCTCAGCTAAAAAATTACTCGATACCTTTCGCCGCGACGACACTCCAAAAGAAACGCTGATATTATCAGGCGATGTACATTATTCGTTTTGCTTTTCAGTGCAAAAACGCTTTGGCAAACATCCGAATCGGATCTGGCAACTTACCGCCAGTGGCATTAAAAATGAATTTCCGCGAAAATTAATTAATATACTCGATAAGCTCGATTCAATTTTATATTCACCGAAAAGCCCATTAAATTTCTTTACGAAACGTTGGCATATGGAAGTTGATAAACACCAAACAATAGGTGATGGACAAAAGTACCTTGTGAGCGACTCTGCTATTAGCTTAATTGATTTAAAGCAAGGGAAGTTGGCGCGTTATCAGTTACTTCATCCCGATAATCGCACCACAGAATTTGATTTAACGAATGATTAGTCGATTGATTTACGCTGTTTTTTTACATAATCGCCAACATTACTTACCGTATCGAGCCAGTAGCCATTTTTTGGGTCTTTAAAGTAGATAATAAGCTGCTCTAAAACTTTCGCATCCGTTGAATACTGGCTTTTTTCGCCAATATCGTGGCCTGCTAAAATTAACCACGCATTATTGTTACGTAATTGCTCAGTCATAGTAATGACTTCATCAAAGCTCATACCATCAATTCGCAGACCCGTTAGTTGTGCAAAGTCAGTAAAGTTAGGATTATTAGCAGACTCGTCTAACCAGGTTCGGCCACTATCAAAATGTTTGGCAATTAAAGGTACGTAGCTTTTGGTCTTTATGCCGCGACCAACAAAGGTGTTCCCGCAAGGGTAGGCAAATGCTCGCGGGGTAACGTCTAAATGCTTCGCGAGGTATTGTTGCGCACTTAGTATATCGTTTTCTAACCACTCAAGTGTCGTTTGTTCAAGTGATAAACCTTGTTTTCTAAGCCACTCAAAATTACCTGTGCAAACGTGGCTGCTAGTGTGATTAGCGATTTCATGGCCAGCTTTAGCTGCTTTTTGCCATTTCTTAAGGCGCTTTTCAACATTAAATGGGGATACGTAAAAAGTCGCTTTTACATTGTGCTTATTGAGTATGGTAGTGCCTACATCGACTTGACTTTCTCTTGCATCATCGAAGGTAATACTCACCGCATTTTGTGCTTTGTCTGGATAGGTAAAACCTAGGTATTTTGTTGAGTCTTGTGCAAAACAGGAGGCGCTTGTTAATAAATAAGCAATAGAGATGAAAGTGAATGGCTTAGGCATAGTAATTCCTTTGAGTTAGCTTTTTACCTATAAAAACAACAAAGCACACATAAGGCAATAGAAAACTACATGTTTAAAAAAGTTTTACGCTTTTATTGCTTTTAGATAAAAAATGCCCAGAACGAATCTGCATTGTTCTGGGCTTAGGGGTGGCTCTTGACGAGCCTGCGCTAACTTGGGAACACCTTCTAAATTCATTAAGGGAGAAGTAGAAAGTAATATTAAGTGTAGTTAACATATGTAAAAAGACACAATAAAATGAGTGATTTTTATACTGCTTTTAAAACAATGGTTTGTATTAAAATAAAGTAAAAAATAAAACTTTATGTTTTTGTTATTAACATTTCTTCTTACCAAACAATTAATTGCGTATTTTGCACTAAATCTCGTGGCAATGAATTTTTGATTTTATTTTTTTGCCATTTACCTAATCCTATTGGGCAGCCGCACAACGTTAGTATTACTTCTCCTAATGTACTCGTTGGTTCAGTTAAACGAATATCTTTACCTTGAAAGTAATCATTGGCTTGTTCGTTAGTTAGCGCATAGACGTTTTTTGAACATTGTCCGCCAAACACAGTGGCAAATTCATGATTAAGACGAACCCCATTTTTGTGGATCATGCCAAGGTGTATACCTAAGCGAGCGTATTTTATTTTATTTTCAATGGCATCAAATTCCTCAGGAAATAACCACAATTCTTTATCGCGTTGCATTAAGCTGCCAGAAAGAGGTTGCACAGCAAATTGTTTTTTAAGTTCGCTATTAAATGCCAAGGCTGCTTTTTTATCATAAGGTTGAAAAGGGAAAGCGCCTTTTTTAACTTTTTGATTAGGGTTATCGCAGCTACCCAGCTTTTTAAATTTGGCAATAAAAAAACCTTCGCTGTCGAAAGTTTGTGGCCAAACGTGTAAGTAACCCTCAGACGTTGTAGCGAGCTCTGCGCCGGTAAATAAATCATCTAATGGGTGTACTTCTAGCAGCTCTGGAAATTCGCTTAGCAAGTAGTCACACACTTGCTGATTTTCTAGCGGTGTTAAAGTACAGGTTGAGTACACTAAAGTGCCGCCGGGTTTTAACGCATAAAAGGCGCTTTTAATTAAGTTTTTTTGTACTTTAGCAATATCAATATTTGATTCAATTGACCAGTTTTTTAGTGCATCAGCATCTTTACGAACGGTACCTTCACCTGAGCAGGGAGCATCAAGCAAAATACTATCAAAGCACTCATACATGTAATCACCAAAAATAGCACCATCAAAATGTGAGAGTGCACAATTGCCCACCCCCATGCGTTTTAATGTCGCGCTGAGTACTTTTAAGCGAGATGACGACAATTCATTAGCAACCAAGACACCTTGGTTATTCATTAGTGCGGCAAGTTGTGAGGTTTTAGAGCCTGGGGCTGATGCCATATCAAGCACATGTGTTGCATCAATTAATGACTCTTTGAGTGCCATTGGTGGCAGCATTGAGCTGGCTTCTTGAACATACATGGCACCACTTAGGTGTAAGTCAGTGTTCCCTAGGGCTAATGCTTGCTCTTCTTTTTCAGGGCGTACTAACCAAAAACCTTCGCTACACCATGGGATCGCCGTTAATTGCCAGCCTTTTTCTTTGGCTGCCAGCTTAAAATCCTCAACTGACATTTTTAGAGTATTAACGCGTACAGATTTGCGCAGGGGTCTGCGACAGGCACTGAGAAAGTCATCGAGTGTTAGGTGCGCTGGTAAATAGGTGTTTACGTCATCTATAAAAGGCTGGGGGATATAGGTATTGGCGTCCAAGACTAAGCTCACAGAGAATTTTAAAGGTGCATTCTATCATTATTACTGGCACTGAGGGTCGCCTTAAATAAAATTTTATGGTTGTTATTCCTGTCGACATTTACTGGTTTTTTATTTGCATTTTGAGCTTTTAAATATAGTTATCTATTTTTATGTCGACAATAGTCGATTTTAAACACTCTTTTTGGTGATTTAGGCTTGACACATTTTCAGCAAAAGACCATAGTGTAGTCATTAATTGTCGACAATCTTAGAGAAGTATTAAATGACGCAAGACGCTTTTAGCAAAACACCTATTACCACAGCTTCCGATCAAGTGTTTGTGGATATGCGTCGTGAAATTGTCGAAGGTACGATAGAGCAAGGCAGCAAAATCTCAGAGCCTGAACTGGCAAAGCGCTATGGGGTAAGTCGTGCGACATTACGCGAAGCATTAAACCGCCTTGAAAGTTGCTATTTAGTTGAGCGCAAAGCCAATGTGGGTTGTCGCGTGGTGGCCCTTACTGCAGAGCGTTTGATAGAAGTATACGAAGTGCGCAGTGCCCTTGAAGGCTTAGCTTGTCGATTAGCTGCCGACAATATGGCAGCAGATGAAGTGCAAAGCTTAAAACAATTACTTAATCAACATCTACAAACTCAGCGAGTAAAAGAGGGCGAGTCGTACTATCAAGAAGCAGGTGATTTGGATTTTCATTATCGCATTATTAAAGGTAGTAAAAACGAGCATCTTATTCATCTACTGAGTAATGGACTTTATCAGCTAATTCGTATGTATCGTGTGCAAATGGGCATGGTTGGCCCGCGAGTATCAAAAGCGTTTGATGAGCACTTAGCAATCATTAATGCGATTGAAAGCCACGATGGTGAATTAGCTGAGCTATTAATGAAACGCCACATCAGTGCATCGCAAGCAAATGTTCAAAATAAATTTGATTTATTGGCTGCACAAAAAAGTGCAGTCAATAAATAACTAATAGCAAAATTGTCATAGTTAAAATTTAAAAATAGAGTCTGCCTCGAGCAGCTACCGTTCAAAGGAGACAGCAATGTCAGCAGGATCAAAGTTTAAACAGGCGATAGCGAATAACCACCCACTGCAAGTGGTAGGAACTATTAACGCGTACACAGCAATGATGGCTGAAAAAATGGGCCACCAAGCAATTTACTTATCAGGTGCAGGTGTTGCCAATGCCTCATATGGTATGCCAGATTTAGGTATGACCAGCCTTGATAATGTACTTGAAGATATTCGTCGTATCACTGGTGCAAGCGATTTACCGCTACTTGTTGATGCTGATACCGGTTGGGGCGGGGCATTTAATATTGCACGCACAGTCAAAGAAATGACCAAAGCAGGTGCGGCAGGTTTTCATATTGAAGACCAAGTTGCGCAAAAGCGTTGCGGCCATCGCCCAAATAAAGAAATTGTTTCTCAAGGTGAAATGGTTGACCGTATTAAAGCGGCCGTTGATGCAAAAACTGACAGCGATTTTTACATTATGGCGCGCACCGATGCATTCCAAAAAGAAGGCTTAAATGCCGCAATTGACCGTGCAGCCGCCTGTGTTGAAGCGGGTGCTGATGCAATTTTTGCTGAAGCAGTCCACGACCTTGCTGATTATCAAGCATTTTCTAAAGCGATTAACGTACCCGTTTTGGCAAATATTACTGAATTTGGTCAAACGCCTATTTACACTAAAGAGCAGTTATCAGATGTTGGCGTTCAAATGGTGCTTTACCCACTAAGTGCATTTAGAGCGATGAATAAAGCGGCGCTTAATGTGTATTCTGCTATTTTAAATGAAGGCTCGCAACAAAGCCAAATTGAAAACATGCAAACCCGTGCTGAACTTTATGACTTTTTAGATTATCACACGTATGAAAATACCCTTGATAATCTTTTTTCAGCAAATAAATAATCCCAATTATAAGAACAACAAAATTTAGGAGAATACTCATGGTCGATAAAGCATTAGGTGGTGCAGGTTTACGTGGTCAAGTAGCAGGTCAAACAGCATTGTGCACAGTAGGACAAACAGGGTCAGGTTTAACGTATTGTGGTTACGATATCGCAGAGCTGGCTGAAAAAGCGCAATTTGAAGAAGTGTCGTTTTTACTTTCACGTGGCGAATTGCCAACGTCTTCAGAACTTGCTGAATATAAAGCTAAATTAAAAAGCTTACGTGGTTTGCCAGCGGCACTTAAAACCGTGCTTGAAAACATTCCAAAAGATGCTCACCCAATGGATGTAATGCGTACAGGTTGCTCTATGCTGGGTAATCTTGAAATGGAAAATGATTTTAGCGAAGCAAATGATGCAATTGATCGTATGGTTGCCGTATTCCCAAGTATTATTTGCTACTGGTATCGCTTTACCCATGATGGCGTTCGCATTGAAACACACACTGACGATGACTCAGTTGGCGCACATTTTTTAACACTACTACATGATAAAGCACCGTCAGAACTGTTTGCACAAGTGATGAATGTGTCACTGATTTTATATGCAGAGCATGAGTTTAATGCCTCAACCTTTACCGGTCGTGTGTGTGCATCAACACTATCTGATATTCATTCATGTGTAACTGGTGCAATTGGTACGTTACGCGGTCCATTACACGGCGGCGCAAATGAAGCGGCAATGGATTTAATTGAAGGCCTTACTGATGCCGATCACGCAGAGCAAGAAATTATGGGCATGCTTGCGCGTAAAGATAAAATCATGGGCTTTGGTCATGCCATTTATCGTGAGTCTGATCCACGTAATGTGATCATTAAAAAATGGTCTGAAAAACTAGCTGCTGAAGTCGGCGACAATGTACTTTATCCAGTATCAGTACGCTGTGAAGAAGTCATGTGGCGTGAGAAAAAGTTATTCTGTAACGCTGATTTTTTCCATGCATCGACCTATCACTTTATGGGTATTCCAACTAAGTTATTTACCCCTATTTTTGTGATGAGTCGTGTAACTGGTTGGACTGCTCATGTAAAAGAGCAACGTGCTAACAACCGTATTATCCGCCCAAGTGCCGATTACACTGGGCCAGATGCGCGCAGTTATACACCAATCGAATCACGTTAAGACCAAAAGGGTGGGCGTTCAAGCGCTCACCTTTTCTTTTTGCACATTTTAATTGTACATAGTTTTTAAGGCTTCTTCTTTTTCACACTTTCCTTAAACACACTATACGTGTGCAACCACCGTCACCTATTAGCGAACTTTTATTATGACCATTATTAATAACACCAAATATCGAAAACCGTTACCAAACAGTAATGTAGATTACTTTGATGTCGAAACCGCCGTTGATGACATTAAGCCAGGTGCATACGCTACCTTGCCTTACACATCACGCGTATTCGCAGAGAACTTAGTGCGCCGCTGTGATCCAGACATGCTAACCGCAGCATTGTCGCAGCTGATTGAGCGTAAACAAGATTTAGATTTTCCGTGGTACCCAGCACGCGTAGTATGTCACGATATTTTAGGGCAAACCGCATTGGTTGATTTAGCAGGCTTGCGTGATGCCATTGCAGCAAAAGGCGGCGATCCGGCGAAAGTAAATCCAGTCGTACCAACACAGTTAATTGTAGATCACTCATTGGCAGTGGAACACGCAGGTTTTGATCCTGATGCATTTGAAAAAAACCGCTCCATAGAAGACAGACGAAACGATGACCGCTTTCACTTTATTAACTGGACAAAAACGGCCTTTAAAAATATTGATGTGATCCCACCGGGTAACGGCATCATGCATCAAATCAACCTTGAAAAAATGTCGCCAGTGATCCAAAACCGCGATGGTATTGCTTTTCCAGATACCCTTGTTGGTACAGATAGCCACACACCACATGTCGATGCACTTGGCGTAATTGCAGTCGGCGTTGGTGGTCTCGAAGCTGAAAGTGTGATGCTTGGTCGCGCCTCTTATATGCGCCTGCCAGACATCGTAGGTGTTGAGCTCACTGGTAAGCGCCAACCGGGTATTACTGCAACGGATATCGTACTTGCTATCACCGAATTTTTACGCGAACAACGCGTTGTATCAACTTATTTAGAGTTTTATGGCGAAGGTGCTGACGCATTAACATTAGGCGATCGTGCAACCATTTCAAATATGACACCAGAATTTGGTGCCACTGCTGCGATGTTTTATATCGATCAAATGACCATTGATTATTTGCGCTTAACAGGGCGTGAAGAAGAGCAAATTGCGCTTGTTGAAAATTATGCTAAAACTACCGGGCTTTGGAGTGATAGTCTAAAAACAGCGCAGTACGAACGTGTACTAACCTTTGATTTATCAAGTGTAGGGCGTAATATTGCAGGTCCTTCAAATCCACATCGCCGTGTTTCTACCCGTGATTTGGCTGCAAAAGGTATCTCAGGTGTAGTCGAGAACGAAGTCGGTTTAATGCCCGATGGTGCCTGTATTATTGCAGCTATCACCAGTTGTACTAATACCAGTAATCCACGTAACGTGATTGCCGCAGGTTTAATTGCCCGTAACGCAAACGCGAAAGGTTTAAGTCGTAAACCGTGGGTTAAAACCTCACTCGCGCCGGGTTCAAAGGCGGTGCAATCATACCTTGAAGACGCCAAATTATTGTCAGAACTTGAGCAGCTTGGTTTTGGTATTGTTGGCTTTGCATGTACGACGTGTAATGGCATGAGTGGCGCGCTTGATCCGGTTATTCAACAAGAAGTGATTGACCGTGATTTATACGCCACGGCAGTACTTTCGGGTAATCGTAATTTTGATGGTCGTATTCATCCTTATGCAAAACAAGCGTTTTTAGCGTCTCCTCCGTTAGTGGTGGCCTATGCCATTGCTGGAACTATTCGTTTTGATATTGAAAAAGATGTACTTGGTCAAGATCAACAGGGTAATGACGTTACCCTTAAAGATATTTGGCCATCAGATGAGGAAATAGATGCCGTTATTAAGCAGAGTGTAAAACCAGAACAGTTTAAAAAAGTGTACGAGCCCATGTTTAATTTAACCGTTGATTACGGTGAAGATAACGACCCACTTTACGACTGGCGCGCACAAAGTACGTATATTCGCCGCCCACCTTATTGGGAAGGTGCATTAGCAGGTGAGCGGACTATGAAAGGGATGCGCGCTTTAGCAGTGCTTGGCGATAACATAACAACGGACCATTTATCACCATCAAATGCAATTATGGCCAGCAGCGCGGCGGGTGAATATCTCACTCATATGGGCGTACCAGAAGAAGATTTTAACTCGTACGCAACACACCGTGGCGATCACTTAACAGCGCAGCGCGCGACCTTTGCCAACCCTAAATTGCTTAACGAGATGGTGATTGAAAACGGTGAGATAAAGCAAGGTTCATTCGCTCGTGTTGAGCCAGAAGGCACGGTTACTCGTATGTGGGAAGCAATCGAAACGTACATGGCGCGTAAACAGCCGTTGATCATCGTTGCAGGGGCTGATTATGGTCAAGGTTCATCGCGTGATTGGGCAGCAAAAGGTGTACGCTTAGCGGGTGTTGAAGTCATAGCTGCAGAAGGCTTTGAGCGCATTCACCGTACTAACTTAATAGGGATGGGCGTATTACCACTTGAATTTAAAGCAGGCACGACTCGTAAAACCCTCAAACTAGATGGCAGTGAAAGTTATGATGTAACAGGTGAACTAACCCCTGGTGCAACGGTTAATTTAACCATAACTCGCACAGATGGCGAAGTGCTCAACGTGCCAACAAAATGCCGAATTGACACCCAAGAAGAGCTATCAATTTATGCCGCAGGGGGTGTGTTACAACGCTTTGCGCAAGATTTTTTAGAATCAACACAAAGCGCATAAGGAACAGTAATGACATTCAAACCACAAATTAAAGTGCCAGCTACCTATATGCGCGGTGGCACCAGTAAAGGTGTGTTTTTTAACCTTACAGACTTACCGGAGGCTGCCCAAGTGGCAGGCTCTGCGCGAGATGATTTATTACTGCGCGTTATCGGCAGTCCCGATCCCTATGCTAAGCAAACCGATGGTATGGGCGGGGCAACGTCAAGCACTAGTAAAACGGTAATTTTAAGCAAAAGTGAGCAGCCTGATCACGATGTTGATTACTTATTTGGCCAAGTAGCTATTGATAAGCCTTTTGTTGATTTCAGCGGCAATTGCGGTAATTTAACTTCAGCCGTAGGTGCATTTGCAATCAGTAATGGTCTTGTTGATAAAAGTCGTATTCCTGACAATGGCGTTGCCATAGTACGTGTTTGGCAAGCGAATATTAAAAAAACCATTTTAGTCCATGTGCCAATAACTAACAGTGAAGTACAAGAGACTGGCGATTTTGAACTTGATGGCGTGACGTTTCCCGCCGCAGAAGTAAAGCTAGAATTTATGGATCCTGCCGATGGTGACGGTGCGTTATTCCCAACAGGCAATGTGCTTGATGAGCTTGAAGTACCTGAATTTGGTGTACTTAAAGCGACTATGATCAACGCTGGCATCCCGACTATTTTTGTCAACGCAACAGATATCGGTTATACCGGCACCGAGCTGCAAGAGGATATTAACAATGATGACCAAGCACTGGCAAAGCTTGAATCCATTCGCGCTCATGGTGCAGTAAAAATGGGCTTGATCAGCCATATTAGTGAAGCGGCAGCACGTCAGCATACTCCAAAAGTGGCATTTGTAAATAAACCACTCACGTATATCGCATCAAGCAGCAAAGAAATTAACAGCAATGATATAGATTTATTAGTACGTGCTATGTCGATGGGTAAACTGCATCATGCCATGATGGGCACCGCAGCCGTAGCTATTGGCACAGCCGCCGCAATTAAAGGCACGTTAGTTAATTTAGCCGCTGGTGGCGGACAATTAAGTGAAGTGAACTTTGGTCACCCTTCAGGCACCTTAAAAGTGGGCGCAAAAGCCACGCTCAATAATGGTAACTGGCAGGTTACTAAAGCCAGCATGAGCCGCAGCGCACGCGTATTAATGGAAGGCGTAGTGAGAGTGCCACACAGTTAAAATTTGTTATATTTTTAAAGGCTCTACAGGGCCTTTTTTAATACGTATAATACAGCATCTGCAATAATGATTAATAACCGACTTATTAACAACAAAATGATCACAAGCTTGTGATCCCCTTTTATTTTATTAAACCTTTTAATATTAAAGCCTAATAAATAATAAGGGTTAACAATGCTATCAGTTCAACAAACATTTCATACATCACATTTTCCTAATTTTGAATTTTTAACAAACACTTTTCCAGAGTTATTTCGTTTAGCAAGTGAAATGGAATACTACTACTCGCAAGATCATAGCTGTGCCTTGTTAAAAGCGCGGCTGTTTGCAGAGGTATGGTGCTATCGAGCTGCTGAATATGTAAACATTAAATTAACAGGAGATAGTGAGTTGTCTCATAAAATAACTCAACTAAAGCAATCATTATTACTCCCAGATTATATGATTGATGAACTTAATTTAATCCGTGAATATGCAAATCATGGCGTGCATGTTTCACAAGTACATCGTGGCGCTTTAAACTCTGTTGTGAGTGTAAGTAAAGCACAGGTTAAAATGGTGCATAAATCGGTCTTTGAATTAGCCCACTTTCTTAGTTTTCAATTAGCAAATGAAAAAAATGAACCTGTTATGTGGCAAGAACCTATTCTGGTTGACACTGTGTGTAATGTAAGTTTAGCTTTAAATGACAATCCAGACGCAAACCTTGCATTAGCGAAGCAAGCATATTTTCAATTAAGCTCGATAAAAAAAACGTCAAAAATCATACAGCAACCATCTAATAAAAAAGCATATAATCAATTGAGTAAAATTGATTTAGCCTACTGGATAGAGAGAGCGCATACCTTAAAAGCATTGGGTACATGGCAGCTTTATGCCCAAGCGTTTGAGCATAAATTTTTAGTTGAGTCTCAAACCATGAATGCACAATACTGCTATAAACAAGCAATAAAAGAATGCAGAACAGGTGAATCACATTTTTTATATGCAAACTTTTTAAGCGCAACAGGCGAAATGCAAAGAGCATGGACACTAGCTGAAGAATCCGCCAAGCGTGGCTATCATCAAGCCATTGTCGCCTTACAAAAAAAATATTACAAATCAGATATTAGTAAATATAATTATTGGGTTGAACAAGGTATAAAGTATAAAGAGATCAACTCATTTACTGTCTATGCTGCAAATAAACTCGAATTATGGCTAATAGATAAAGAAAACGATTTGGCAAAAAAACGAGCTCGTACGGCGTTAATTACAGCGCAAGCCACACAAGCTCCTGGTTCACACTACTTAAAAGCATTTTGTGATTATTTTGGTTATTGGGGGAAACAACCCAAAAAAGAATGTGTTAATGCATTAATTAAAGCGTACAAAAATTTACCGCTAACGATTCACTATCAAACACGTTTATTCAATATACTAAAAAACCATTCAAATCATCGAAAGTTAGCCATTGAAATGGGTTGTCTTGCTATAAAATTAGGGACATGTAAACAAAGTCAGCCTCAATTAAAATTTGATTTGGCTATGCAAATTAGAGACGAATTGGCAGGTAGTGGTCACGTAAAGAGTAGCTTTATGCTAAAAACGTTAATTAAAGAGTCAGCAAACCAAGGTTGTGAAAAAGCGATACAGTTTTTAAAATTGCCGATAGGAAAAGCTTTAATACGAGATAACTCAATCGTTGGTCATATAAGCACTTTTAAACAGCCCAATCGTAAAAAACAAAAAGTAGCAAAAAAACAAGCTAAAAAAGCTAGAAAGAAATAACGCTAATACACTACCTGAGGGTTAAGCAAAGCTGAATTTATATAATAACTAATACAAAACAACTAATTAAA
Source organism: Pseudoalteromonas porphyrae (assembly GCF_001298125.1). Taxonomy (NCBI): domain Bacteria; kingdom Pseudomonadati; phylum Pseudomonadota; class Gammaproteobacteria; order Alteromonadales; family Pseudoalteromonadaceae; genus Pseudoalteromonas; species Pseudoalteromonas porphyrae. The sequence continues at coordinate 106,439 of NZ_LHPH01000005.1, forward strand.
AGTCAACTTAACTCATCTAGTTTTATTCATGTTGGCTTTTAGGGTAATATGCGTTTAACTCATACAAAAGGACAGTTGATGAAGCATATATTACTTATAGTTACGGGTGCTAGCCCCCAAGTTTTAACCGAAACACTCTTTGCGATTCACGAACATGGCAAACAATTGCCTGACGAAATTTTTGTTATTACAACAAAAAGCACCAAGGCTATGCTCACCGATGGATTATTTGAGCAAGGTTATTTAGCTAAACTAATTGCAGACTACCAACTTCCGAATATTAAACTCCCCGATGAAAACATATGGCTTATAGAAGACGATAAAGGCCAACCTATTAATGATGCTAAATCTGAAATAGAACAAACTTACATGGCCGACTTTATTACTCGTAAAGTGTTTGAACTCACCAATAAAAACGATGTTAGCATTCATGCATCTATAGCTGGTGGGCGTAAAACAATGGCGTTCTATTTAGGTTATGCCATGTCATTGTTAGGCCGTGAGCAAGATTCACTAAGCCATGTGTTTGTAAACGACGAGTTTGAATTTGTCAGAGATTTTTATTACCCAACACCTTATGACCATATTATTAATGGCAAAAATGGCACACAAGTTAACTGCATTAATGCAAAGGTTACACTTGCTGAAATCCCGTTTGTGCGCATGCGCCAATCAATTGACGAGACCCTCATTGCAAATATGCAAAGTGCGTCATTTAGTCAAACAGTAGCAAGCTTAAATTCAGCCCATAAAAAAGATTTAACTCTTGAAGTAAACGCAAAAGCAAAAACGCTCACCTTTGCGGGAATCGAAATTAAACTTACCGCAAAAGAAACCGCCTTTTATTTATGGTTACACCAATACAGCCAAAGTGAACATAAAAAGCTTATTGTGGGGCGAAAATTTGAAGAGTGTACAAAACACAGCATAGAGTACTTAACGCTATTACAACAAAACAGCAGTGATTTACGTATATTCCGTGATACGTTTGGCGTAGAGCCCGAAGATTTTAGAGACGGTTTACACAGTAATTTAAAGGTAATGGAAAAAACCTTTGTGCAGCAAACTTGCAGCCGCATAAAGAGTAAAATAAATAAGTTGCTACCAAACGAGCTTGCTAAAAAAATAGTGATTGACTCTAATAACCAAAGCTTTGAAACAAGCTACTGGTTAAGTGCAACAACACATAATATAAAAATAAATATAGCGGCTTAATATTCGCAAGCTTGCAAACGCATAAAAATAATAATGCATGGTAAATTAGTTGATAAGGAAGTAATCAGGAATGAAGCAATCAATGAACTTTGAACACATTCAATCTAAGTGGCCAGAGCTACACCAGTTAGCCGCTTTTGCAGAAGAGTATGCGATTAGCGATCCACAAAGCTCATTGGTCAAATTACGTTGCTTTGCCGAAAAAGTAGTAGGCTACTTATATAAAGAACTTAGTTTACCTGTTTTACCCACTTCTAATATTTTCGATAAACTTACCGCCGACGACTTTACCAGCGCAGTCCCGCGTTTAATTACCGATAAGCTCCATGCCATACGTAAAAGCGGCAACCAAGCAGCGCATGAAGGCAAAGTTGATCAACAACAAGCTATTTGGATATTAAAAGAAAGCTACTTTGTAGCTTCGTACTTATTTATGGCGTATGCCAATGGCACGCAACAAGAATGCCCAGAGTTTAAAGCGCCTGAGCAAACACAGCCTACAAATCAAAGTGATGCCCAGTTTGCAAAAAAGAACAAGCAACTCACCAAACAATTAGCCGAGAACCAAGCCCGTTTAAAGCGCGCACTTGACGAATTAGAAGCCGCAGAGCTTGCGCAAAAACAAGCGCAGCAGCAAGCAGCAAAACTAAAACAAACTATTGATTTAGAAAAGCTGACTCAGGTTAAAACCCGAAATGAGCAAATTGTTAACTCAAGTTTTAACTTTAACGAAGATGAAACCCGTAAACGCATTATCGACTTAGATTTACGTAATGCAGGTTGGCATGTAGCACTTGATGATGAATCAACAGATGACGTTGGCAAAGAAGTAAAAGTAACAGAACAACCTACAACTACAGGCGTAGGTTATGTTGATTACGTATTATGGGATGACGACGGCAAGCCACTTGCGGTAATAGAAGCCAAACGCACCCGCGAAAATATTGAAAAAGGCCGTCAGCAAGCAACGCTTTACGCTAACGCACTTGAAAAGCAATTTGGTCAACGCCCCGTTATTTTTTATTCAAACGGCTGGGATATAAAAATTCTTGATGATGCGCAAGGTTATAACAGCCGTGGTTTATACGGTTACTACTCAAAAGATTCCCTGCAGTACTTAATAAAGCAGCGCATGCTTAAAAAAGAGCTAAACACCACGCCAATAGATACCGCGGTAGCAGGGCGTTTGTATCAAATGGAAACCATAACTCGTGTATGTGAGCGTTTTAGCGATAAACACCGCAAAGCGCTTATTGTGCAAGCAACCGGCACAGGTAAAACACGCGTATCTATTGCCCTTGCCAAGCGGCTGCTTGATGCTGGTTGGGCTAAGCGCGTACTGTTTTTATGTGACCGAAAAGAGCTACGTAAACAAGCGGGTAACGCCTTTACTGAACATACCAAAGAGCCAGTACATATTGTAGGTAAAAGCGCTAAAAACACAGCAGCCAGTGCGCGTGTATTTATAGCAACCTATCCTGGTATGCTACGCATAATGAACAAGTACGACGTAGGCTATTTTGACCTAATAGTAGCGGACGAATCCCACCGTTCAATTTACAATATTTATGGTGATATTTTTAAATACTTTGACGCGCTAGAAGTGGGCTTAACTGCCACACCGGTAGAAATGGTATCGCGCTCAACGTGTGATTTGTTTGGTTGCGACTACAAACTACCCACAGCTAACTACCCACTTGAAGACGCGATAGAGCAAGGCAACTTAGTGCCTTACAAAATTGTAAGTTACACCACTCAGTTTTTGCGCGAAGGCATTAAAAAAGACAGCCTAACCGATGAGCAAATAGCCCAATTAGAAGAGCAAGGCATTGATCCGAACGAGCTTGACTTCGACGCAAAACAAATAGACGAAGCCATTAAAAATAAAGACACCAACAGGCTCATACTGCGTAACCTAATGGAAAAAGGCCTGCGCGATAAAGACGGCCAACTGCCCGGTAAAACAATCATATTCGCCCGTAACATAGCCCACGCCGAATTAATGGCGCAGTTATTTAGTGAGCTTTACCCGCAGCATGGTGCTAATTTTTGCCGCGTTATTCACTCAAAGTACGAACGCGCCGAAGAGTTAATAGACGATTTTAAATCAAGCGACGAAAACAGCATGCGTATAGCAGTGTCGGTCGATATGCTCGACACCGGCATAGACGTGCCTGAATGCGTAAACCTTGTATTTGCAAAACCCATAAAATCAAAAGTAAAGTTTTGGCAAATGATTGGCCGTGGCACACGCTTATGCGAAAACCTATACGGACCAGGGCAGCACAAAACTCACTTTTTAATATTCGATCACTGGGCAAACTTTGAATACTTTGACGAAAACCCAGAAGAAGATGATGTAAAACAAGCAAAATCGTTATTACAAAAGTTATTTGAAGCGCGGGTAACCCTTGCCCAAACGGCCCTCAAAAAAGCCAATTTGGATGTGTTTGATCAAACAATTAAATTAATTCACGATGATATTTGTTTATTGCCAATGGAATCAATATCGGTGCGCGACAACTGGCAAGTGGTCGAAACTTATAAAGACCTAAAACGTCTTAATCAATTTGCACCGCAAACGGTAAGCGACTTACTCGAAAAAGTAGCGCCACTTATGCAATGGCGTAACATAATGGGGCAAAGTGAAGCCTATAAATTTGATTCTGAGCTAACCACTATCCAAACACTAATATTTACCGATGCAAACCAAATTGATTTAGCTAAACAAAGTATAATGAACAAGGTTGAATCGCTTCAAATGCACCTAAACGAAGTGCGTAGCAAAGCACCCGCAATAGAAGAAATACAAACACAGCAGTATTGGCAGTATTTAACCCATGCAGCGCTTGAGCAAAGTCGCATTAATTTACGCAGTATTATTCACCTGCGTAATAAAAGCGTGAAGCCACCAACAAGTGATTTTGTGCTTGATATAAAAGAAGACACCAACCAAATACACGAAGCTGATAGGCTTACAAAAATAGTCTCTATTGATTATCAAATATACCGCCAAGAGGTTGAAATAACACTCACCCCGTTATTTGAAACCGACAGTGTACTTAAAAAAATTCGCAATGGCGAACAAGTAACCGAAGCCGACTTAGCGCAATTAAGCTCGTTAGTGCATACGCAAAACCCAAGTGTTGATTTAAATACATTAAAAGAGTTTTTTCCCGAATCAACCGCGACGCTCGACAAAATATTGCGTACCATAGTCGGTATGGACAAAAACGCCATAGAGCAGAGCTTTACTACCTTTGTGCAGCAAATACACACTCATGTAAATGCCAAACAACAGCGCTTTATTGGTATGTTAAAAAACCACCTAATTCGCCACGGCGCAATTGAAATAGCCCAGCTTTACGATGCGCCCTTTACCCAAATACACGACATGGGGCTCGATGGCGTATTTAGCCAGCAACAAGCCGACGTAATAGAGCAATTTATTAAGCAGTTTGACGTAAAACTAGGCGACAAAGCCCAAAGCGTTGAAAAGCAAATAAACCTTTAATTTTATAAGCGCGTAATTTACACCGCGCTTAAACAGCACTAACTAGGATACACATTAATGATAACCGGACCTTTAAAAAGTAAAATAGACAAACTATGGGAAGAATTTTGGACAGGCGGCATTACTAACCCGCTTACCGTAGTAGAGCAAATTACTTTTTTAATGTACGCCCGTATGCTCGACATGAACGAGCAAGCCGACGAAAAACGAAGTGCTCGTACTAAGCAGCCATTTAACCGCCGCTTTACCGACGCCGAGCAACATATTCGTTGGCAAAACCTGCGCCATTTAGGCTCAGAAGAGTTATACAAACTGGTTAAAGATGAGCTGTTTCCGTTTTTTTCAAAAACCTCAGACGACGTATCGCCAGAAGGCGCGGTATTTAATGAGTTTATGAAAGACGCGCAATTAATGATTCAAAAGCAAAGCCTATTGGTAAAAGCGGTTGAAATGGTAAACGACTTACCGCTTGAAAACTCAGACACCAAAGGCGATTTATACGAATACCTATTAAGTAAACTCACCACCGCAGGCATAAACGGCCAATTTAGAACGCCGCGCCATATTATACGCGCTATGGTTGAAATGATGGATCCCGATGTAACCAGTCAAATTTGTGACCCATCTACCGGCACCGGTGGCTTTTTGTCGGTAAGTTACGAATACCTATTGCAAAAATACACATCACCCGAGGGTATAGAGCGCGAACCTGTGCTTGATGTAGATGGCAACGTACAATGTGATGACAACGGTAAACCGCTCGAAAACTTACTTTACTCAGGTGATTTAATAACCCCAGAGCAGCGCACCCATATAGATACAAACATGTTCAACGGTTTTGACTTTGACGCAACCATGCTACGCGTAGCTGCCATGAACTTAGTAATGCACGGCATTAAACAACCGGGCATTCATTATCAAGATACCCTAAGCCAAAACTTTAAAGAGCACTACCCGCAAAAGGCAAAAGAAGGCTACGACATAATACTCGCCAACCCGCCATTTAAAGGCAGCCTAGACGAAGAAGACGTATGCCCCGAGTTATTACGCAAAGTAAAAACTAAAAAAACTGAGCTGCTGTTTGTTGCCCTTATTGAGCGCATGCTAAAAATAGGCGGCCAATCTGCCACTATCGTGCCCGACGGCGTATTATTTGGCTCATCAAAAGCGCACGTACAACTGCGCCAAATGCTGGTAGATAACAACCAGCTAGAAGCCGTAATCTCATTGCCAAGTGGCGTGTTTAAACCCTACGCGGGTGTTTCCACCGCCATACTTATATTCACTAAAGGTGGCTCTGGCTCAAAAGGAACAGACCACGTCTGGTTTTACGACGTACAAGCCGATGGTTTTAGCTTGGATGACAAACGCACCCCAATAAAAGACAACGATTTACCAAGCTTAATGAGCGAATTTAAAACCCGTGATAAAGCAACCGCGACAAGTGATAAAAATGATAAAACTCAGAAAGCCTTTTGGGTAAGTAAAGATGAAATAGCCAGCAATAAATACGACCTTTCAATCAACCGCTATAAAGAAGTAGTGTACGAAGAAGAAAGCTACGATCCGCCAAAAGAGATTTTAGGTAAGCTAGTGAGCTTAGAAAATGAAATTCTCGCTGACTTGAAAGAGTTGGAGGGGATGTTGTGAGCTGGCCGTTAGTAAAGCTTGGGGAACTTGTTAAAGTTAAAGGTGGCAAGAGACTGCCGAAAGGCTCTGGTTATTCCGAGTCTAAAACAGCGTATCCTTACATACGGGTTACAGATTTTAAGAATAATTCTGTTAGAAATTCTGGTTTAGTTTATATTGAGAAAGAAATACAGAAGAAGATCGCTAGATATACAATATCATGTGATGATGTTTACATTTCTATTGCTGGGACAATAGGAATAGTTGGTATAATTCCAGAACAATTGGATGGAGCTAACTTAACTGAGAATGCTGCTAAGTTAGTTATTAATAACAAAGGGCAACTAGATAAAAATTATTTAGTTCGTTTTTTATCTACAGCGGGACAAGCTCAAATCCATGAGCGCAAGAAAACGACTAGCCAGCCTAAATTAGCTTTGTTCAGAATTGAAGAAGTTGAAATTCCACTGCCACCTCTGGACGAGCAAAAACGAATAGCCGCGATTTTAGATAAAGCCGATGCCATCCGCCGCAAACGCCAACAAGCCATTCAACTCGCTGACGACTTCCTACGCAGCGTATTCCTAGATATGTTCGGCGATCCTGTTACTAATCCAAAAGGCTGGGAAGTTAAAAAGTTTTCTGACTTAGGGAATTGGGCAAGCGGTGGAACACCATCAAGATCAGTATCTGGATATTTTGAAGGTGAAATTAATTGGTTCTCGGCTAGAGAGTTGAATCACCGGTATCTAAATGAATCTGTAGAAAAAATTACTGATGAAGCATTGAGTAAAAGTGCAGCAAAAATATTTCCAGCTGGTTCAATGCTTGTTGGGATGTATGATACAGCAGCTTTTAAAATTTCTATCCTTAATGTTGCCTCAGCATCAAATCAGGCATGTGCAAATATTATCCCTAATGAAAAAATAGATATTGAGTGGTTTTTCAGTTTTATTGAGTTTTCTAAAGAGACCTATTTAAGACAACGGCGGGGCGTTCGTCAACAAAACTTAAATTTGGGAATGATAAAAGATTTTGATCTTCCCTTGCCTCCAAAAACAGAGCAAGAAAAGTTTGTTAAGTTAGCTCATAAAACAATGCAAATGAAAGAAAGAAACTATAGCTCACTTTCTAACTCTTTAGATAATTTCAACTCACTAAGCCAAAAAGCCTTTGCTGGCGAACTATAATAGCGCTATTTATAAAAATAAGAACAAGGAAGTTAAATGACCGAACGTGAATTAAATAACAACATAATCAACGAACCGCTTGCAAAACAACTGCCGTATATGGTTGATAAGGATGAGGCGCAAAGAGTAATTAAGTTTAGCAATTTCAGCTTTTTCATAACAGGAGAAAGCAATGTCTGATTATATTGAGTCTGAGTTTGTTGATGAGTATCAAACAGATTCTGCAATAAAAGAGCATAGTGATGTACATGGTTCTGATATTGTAAACGTATTGTTACCTCTTAAGTTATATGAGATGACTATTAAACATAGAGTGCTTGCCGAGCTTGGTGAGCTATCTCATTTTATTTTAAGTGTTATGGGAAAGTATGATTTAACAGTACAAGATATCGAAGAAGTAACAAGGTTGTCTGAAATTCAAATTAGACCTGTAGTTGATAGAATGAAGGCATTAAAGTTTATAAGTGATTCTGAAAGTGTTTTAACAGAGACAGGAAAAAGAGCAGCCTTTATTTTAGAATATATTCACAATAAGCAAGTTCCTTTATATATCGATCAAAATTACGCTTCCCGTAATAATAATCATGACTGGTTTATTGCTGTTGAGGGTGAAAATTCCTTGAGAGAGATCTCAAAACGTTGCTTTATTGTTCCTTTACCACAAAATGCTCGTTTTAATCCAATTGAAGATTGCTTCAAACAGAGTCAGCGATTTCAGAATAATTACTTTGAGATACTCCCTAATATTTTACCAGAATTTAATCAAATTCTTGATGATTCTAATGCTACCTGGAAGCAAGAGTGGGATGTTGGTTTTAGATCTCATGCATGTGATAAAAGTATGGGAATACCAATAGATTTAGAACTGAAAAACTTCGTTGAAGCTAAAGAAAAAAGTAATGAAAAAACTTTGCGCTTATACACTGAACTATTGAGATTAAAAGTTAAATTTTCATTACCAAAAGGGATTGACTTTAAAGAGTTTGAAAATATTAAACCGAAAAATTTCATTTATTCTGATAATGACCAAAGAATTTATGATTATATAGACTTTGAAGTTGAAGTTGATGAAGACAAGCGTCTTTATAGCGAAGGACTTTTTAATGAAAAAGAGAGTGCATTAGACCTTTTGGCGCATTCTATTGCTTTTATCGATGAAGATGCTCAACTTTATTCAAGAGAAAACAGTTTTGATAAAGGATGGCAACTTCATGAATATTCGTATGAAGAAGTTATCGGGTCTATAAAAAATCCAGGAATCATAAGGATAAAAGCATGAGGACTGTTGAAAAACATCCATCGCTTGCGGATCATTTATTTAGTGATAATAGAGTTCGTAAATATGGAACGATGATATTACAGCATGGGGTTAAAGGAGCTGCAAAAAAAATTAACCCGGCTGTATTATATGTTGATGCTGCACTGTCGGTTATTGAAGCGGTAAGTAGTTATTTAGAGTACGCTAAGGAGTGTGAAAAAACTAAACAAATATTTGCTGAAAATAGAAAAATTAAATCAGAATTAGATGATCAATTAAAAATTTTAGGGTTGAAACAAAGAACTGTTTTAAGAGAAGGTGAAGCACGTATAGAAGAGCTAAGCCAGCAGATTAAATTAAGTGAAAAGCAAAGGTCTAATATGCTCAGCCAAGTTAAAAGACACCTTCATATAGCTAAATCGATGCAGGATAAGCTTAAAGAAGACCGCGAAAGGGGAATTGATTTTAAACAGTTGCAAGTAGCTCAACAAGCACTAGATCACTTGCTAAGAGCGACTTTAATTTTTATAACAAATAATATCGATTAAGTAAGGACACATATAATGAAAAAACCTCAGTCAGTTAAAGCCCAATATATACCTAGAAATAAAGCCAACTCAGCCCAGCAGGCTACTTCTCCAAATGAATCATCAAAAATTGATGTTAGAGAAATGCTTGGTAAGCTTGATGGTGAACAAATAACAAATCTAGGCAATGGTGTTATTGAGTTAGCTAGTAACGGTATGGAATTGGCTAAAGAAGTTTTAAAAACAGGACAGGTTTTAGCGCAAACTCAAGCAGAAATATTAAAGAGCGGGCATGAAGTAAAAAAAATCGCTATCCAAGAAGAAACTAAACAAAAAGAAATAAAGCTTAAAGAAAAAGCTAATGAGTTAAATTCTTGCTTTGAAACTAGAAAAGAAGCTAATAACCATGAGCAAATAATGAAAATTTTAGAGCATATTGAAAATGGTAAAGTTTCTTCTGAACAACTTTCAGAACTGATTTTTGCTATAAAGTCAGGATCTTAATTATGTGGCAACTAGCTGTGGGTCTAGGTGTTGTCGTATTAGGTAGCGCAGCAGCTTACTATTACAACGAAAAAACGGATGATGAACTAGCTAGGCAAGATAGAGCTTATAAAGAACGTGATGATATTTATGCACGTTATGATGCTAAACACGCTACTCAAGATGAAAATTATAGAGAAAAAAGGAAAGCACAAGCTGATGATTATAAGAGGTTATTAGTCAAAGAAATAGAAAAGCATTTTGAAAAAGTAGCACCAATAACTAAGGCTTATCAGGAGCTATATGATGCGATCATTATAGAGATAAACTCAGATACGACAAGTCCTTATAGAAAGTCAGCACTACGAAAAGAGTTTTCACGAATTGAAGATGCTCAAATTAGAATTTCAGAATACGCAAAATATTTAGAGTTTGAAAGAAGAAAGGTCAACCAGTTGTGGGATCAAGGTAGTTACGATTGGTTATTAGAGCGACCAATTTCAGACGCCTTATTGCCTTTGGAGTGGTTATATCCAGGTAAGCTATTAGTAGTTGAGCTTTCTGATTTGGATAAGCCTTTAGATAATAGCCGTCATATTTTAAAATTTTCAGGGTTTAATGGTGAACTAGAGCAACAAAAAGCGCTGGCATTAAACTATGGAACTGAATTTCCAATACTAATAGTTAAAAATAATCGTAATGGTAATCAATTTTTTGGTTGTGTGGCTCGCGGAATTATTTTTCATGATCACATTAGATTGTCTGAACCTCTAAGTATGACAGTAGATCGTTTTCGTGATGGATCTAAGGAGTATTTATGTACTTTTAATGAAGGTTTAGTAAGGGCGTGGTTACCACAGCAATCACTTCTTCAACCTGGGCTGCGTTGTGTATCAGGGCAAAAGGTAGAAGTATATTTTGAAAGTTATGATGCTATTTTACGTTCAAATCCTCTTGGTCTTTTAAAAGCAAACAAAGAGAAACCATTCCCTTCTATTACAGAAAAGTCTCCATCAACTTTGGGATATGATGACTTTGAGTTGTTTATTGAAGCAGATACTGAAGTATTAAGTAAAGTACCGTCGGACAGTTCTTTTTATAGTGAATTTACCCAATGGTCATTGTTAGATTTTAATATCGATAAAGGGCTAATAACGTTAGGCAAAGGGGAGGTTGAGGTACAGTGCAAACTTTCAGAAAATAATGATGGCTTAGTTATTAGTAAAACTTTTGTACACCAGCTACCCCAAGTTGGTATAGATTTACCTTTTGAGTTTATACTACTGTCATCAGATCTTTCAGCGAGTGAACTTTTTGGCTGGGCTTATGGGGTTGAACAGCTTTTTTCATTTGCAAGCCAAGTACTTATTAACTCAACAACAGCAAAAGAAAGAGTTAATCAAGTAGAATTTTTTAGGCGCTGGGAAAGAGTTGTTGAATATCAAAAACAACAGGAAAGTATTCGAAGCGTTGAGTTTGAAATAGTTCCACATCGCATTAATTCCACATTTTATTCACTAGCCATTGATAGCAATTCTATTAAAGTATCATGCTTGAATGACAAATCTGTATACCTATTCATGAAAGAAATAGAAACCTCTGGTTTTTTACAGTTTAACCGCAGTTGTCGGTTATTAGTTTGGGATGCCGACCATGGTAAATACTTACCCGCTGTCGAGCATTCAAGATCATATAAAGTTGATTATCGGCTTGATAACGGCAATATTGAAATTGAAGCACCTCTCAATAATTTCAAAAAACTAGACTTTACACAACCTCAAAAATTTCAATTAGTAGTTCAATTACCTAATGCCCCTCTTCAAAGGCAGCAGATGGCTTTAGATGCATTTTTTGAAGATAGACTTGTTGAGCCTCATTTAAAAGAGATTTTCCTAGCGCCATCTTCTTACAATATCGAACAACATCCCGGTTGGTTTGAAACTGACATATCGTGGAGTGATAGGCTTACTGACAGCCAAAAACATGCAATTAAAGTAGCACTTGCAGCTAAACATATAGCTATGATTCAGGGACCTCCGGGAACGGGCAAGACGACTACAATTGTAGAAATGTTGTATCAATTATTACGAAAGAACCCTAATCAAAAGATTTTAGTTGTTTCACAACAGAATACCGCAGTAGATAATGCCATTACAAAATTTAAAAATGTTTATCCACATCTTGTAAATTCAAGCGTGAATATTGTTAGGGTAGGTAATCCTGACAAAATCGATGATGATATGGCAGAAGACCATTTCGATTTTATTTTTCAATCTTTCATTGAAAAATGTTTGTCCGACACAACGAGTCGAGCTTCGAATTACGCTGTTAATGGCACTATTGAAGATAATGAAAAGAGACTTGTAAAAGAAAAGCTTAATGCTGTTTACGAGTGGAGAACATTATTGATGCAAATGAAAGATACTGCTCAAAATAATAAGGTGTCGGATGAGTTTTTTACTACTATGCTGGCAGATAAAAACTTGATAGGCGCAACTTGTGTAGGTTTAGCAGCTAGACATTCTGGTATTGATCATATCACCTTTGATGTAGCAATAGTGGATGAAGCTGGTAGAGCTACAGTTCCAGAGCTTTTAATTCCTTTACTTAGATCTCGTAAGACAATACTCATTGGTGACCATCATCAACTCCCACCTAGCATCGCACCTGTTCTGCGTGAAGACTCAGCAAAAGATGAAATGAAGTTTCTTGAAGAGACCTTTTTGGAAACAAGCTTTTTTGAGACGTTATTTGAACAATTACCAGTTACATGCACAGCCTCTTTAGCTGAGCAATTTAGAATGTCTAAGCCTATAGGTGATCTTGTTGCCGAACTCTTTTATACAAAAGAAGGTGTTAGAAAACTCCATAATGGTAATAAAGACCCTCTTGATACAACTGGTTTTGTATCAAAAAAATGTCTTGTTTGGGTCGATGTGTGGGGTAAACAGTTTAAGAAAAATGGAGCAACGAGCCTTGAAAATGAATTAGAAGCCGAGGCCATTTGTTCTTATCTCAATAAATTATCTAAATCTATCACCCGTAAAATAGATGTTGCTGTTATCACCCCTTATGGTGCTCAAAAGCGATTAATAAGAAAGTTTTTAAAGTCTAGTGGCGGTTCTCAGCAAATTAAGCTAGGAAGTTTAACTATTAAAGTTGACACAGTAGATAGCTTCCAAGGTAGTGAAGCTGAACTCGTTTGTTATTCTACTGTGAGAACGCATGGGTCATTGCAGTTTTTACTTGATAAGAAGAGGCTGAATGTTGCCTGCTCGAGAGCTAAAGAAAATTTGATGTTCTTCGGTAATATACGAGCGCTAGAAAGTTGGCAGCCCAAATCTGGTGAGGTTAATCTTTTTAAAGAAATAATAAAAAGGTCACATAAAGAGAAATTTTTACCTGAACATATTAAAGAAAAAAGAGATAACAAAAAGAGGTTATATAAAAACTCTGGCGTGAGAAGCTAATACAGTGGTTACCTAGGATAAAATGAGTTATCTAATAGCTAAATTAGTCTTCAAAAACATAGTTTGGAATGATCTATTTAGCTAACATTCATATAATAGAAATTCTCAAAGTTAATAATTTACTTTAATAACATAGGGCTGAAGTTTATTTTGAAATTCCAGCTTTGCGCCTCAAACGCACTCAATAAATACCTAAAAGCTGATTTACCTCGTTTGCCACATGAACCAGGTAAACAAGCTGGGGTAAATACACTTATAAGCGATAATAATAGCTTTAACTGGCAATTGCAGATAATTGATAACAGCTATAAATTTCGTGAAAAAACAATCATTGTTTGTGAAGCGAATAGCCGTTTTACGTTTTTTATACCGGTTAGCTTAAAGCTATCGCAAGAAGAATTAACTCAGCGCTTAGAGTATGAATGGCAGCTAATGATGGCTGAAACGCTTGAGGTGTATCAGCTAATACCACGCAGCGACATTGCGGTGCTGTTAAGTGACTTATCAAAAATAGAATTTACCCCGCACTGGGTTAAAAATACCGATTTAAGTATAAGCGGCCACATTAGCGATGCTGCACTTTGGGTTACTCAAACACTACAAGAAGAGGGGCTTTATGATTTACCTAAAGACCTTGCCATTGAGTTAGCTATTTATTTAAACACCCAACCTAAACGTATTACTAATAAAGCAACTGGCCGTAAAGATAAGCTGATACCCATAGAGCGTTTATTGAGTTATTGCCAATCGCTTGTTACTGATCAACAACATGATGATGGCTCATCAAACGAAATAATTGATAACAGTAATATCATTAATTTTAGTGATTACAAAAAAGGCTAAAACCAACTCAATTAAGTTTTCACAAGCTTGTGAAAATATATTTTTATAAATTTTTGTATAGCATTACAAAAATAAAGCAGTAGTAACAAACACCTAATTGTTAGTTAAATATTTAAGGAAGAAAATGACCCTCTCATTACAAAATTTTAATAAAGCCCTATCTGAAGCAGAACAACTATTAGCATGCTTTGAAACGTTAAATAATCATCCAGAATTATGCTCTTATGATGTTTTAAAAAAAGCGAGTTTAATAATGACGTTAACCGCATGGGAAACTTATGTTGAAGATGTGGTAACTGAAATTTTTGATGCCAAGTTTAGCTTAATTAAAGGCTCTCAATTTGGTCACTTTGCAGAAAAGCAATTAAATGAACGTTTAAAGTTTTTTCATAATCCAAATTCAAATAAAACCAAAAAGCTTTTTGAAGAGTTTTTTGGAGTAGATATTACTGAGCAATGGTCATGGCCTAATGTACTACCAAAAGATGCCAGAGAGCAGTTAAATAAGTGGATTTATAAAAGGGGTGAGGCTGTACACCGTGCACAGCTTGATAATACTCAGCCACAAATAATTAAAAAAGATGAGCTTGAAAAGTGTTTGCGCTTCTTTAAAGCGCTTGCACAAGCAACAGACAAAGCATTAGCAGTAATTTAAAGGAATAAGTAATGAGTTTACAAACAAGAATAAAAAATTGTTCTGATATTTTTAAAGTTATATACCCAATATTAATTTTTTCATTATTGTAGGTTTTAAGTATTTATTTTTATTGAATTAAATGTTGAATAGTTACAGGTAGTCTAGTATTTTCTAAAGTACCCAAAATAGGTCGGAAAATGCTGGGCTACAAAAATTATCTTTTTATGCTACATGGATCAGTATGGATTTCAAAAAACAAATAACACTCGCCGTGAAAGCAGGCGCACCGATTATACAAATTATAAGTCACGATACGCTCCGTATTAGGGCAACAATTAACTCAATTGCAGACACATTAAGTCTGGAAACTTTCATTTGGGATAGCTGTAAAGGTTTAAGAAGAGGGATTAGCCAACAAGAACTAGTGGAAGATGTGGGTACCCCCTCTGAAGTACTTGAGTGGATAGTTGGAGATAATAATGATTTGCCCACCCCAGTTGACTGTATATTACTTCTTGAGGACTTTCATCCTCACATAGGCACATTCGATCATAAAAATATTTCGCGTTTACGAAGTTTTGCTGTAGCGGTTGCTGGCCGTCGAATTGAGAACGTAACAATAATCATGTCCCAACCCGTTTTTGATTTACCGGCGGAATTGGTAAAAGATACGCAAGTATTTGAAATGCCTTTACCTAACCAGTCAGAACTAAAAAAGCTGGCTGAGCAGGCAAAACAAAAGTTTGGTTTAGACGAAAGAGATTGCTCTTTTAGCTCAGAGTTTCTTAATTCAGCACTAGGGTTGTCGACAAGCGAAGCACAGTTAGCGTTTGCCAAGATTGCTTGTGAAAATCAGCGATTAAATGAACTTGATGTTTCGACTATTGTTCGAGAAAAAGAGCAAGTAATTAAAAAGCAAGGGCACTTAGAATACTTTCACCCAAGCGCCACGTTGGATGATATCGGTGGTCTCGACAATCTAAAAAAGTGGCTTGATCGCAGAAAACTTGCTTTCAGTGAAAGTGCAAAAGAGTTTGGTTTAGAGGAGCCTAGGGGGCTACTTTTATTGGGTCTTCCTGGTACAGGTAAAAGCTTAGCAGCTAAAGCGATAGCGAATGCCTGGCAATTACCTTTACTACGATTAGACATTGGCAAAATATTTGGTGGTATCGTCGGTCAATCAGAATCGAATATGCGAGAGGCCCTTCAGTTAGCTGAAACACTATCTCCCAGCATTTTATGGATAGATGAAATTGAAAAAGGATTATCGGGCATTCAAAGTTCTGGTTCATCGGATGGAGGCACCACAGCGCGGGTGCTTGGTAGCTTTTTGACTTGGATGCAAGAGAAGAAAAAACCAGTGTTTGTTGTTGCGACAGCTAACAATATTGCGCAGTTGCCTCCAGAGTTACTCAGAAAAGGCCGTGTTGATGAGATTTTCTTTGTCGACTTACCTACTGAACAAGAGCGACAAGATATCCTTAACCTGCATTTAAAAAAGCGAAGCCGACAAGATAACTTAAATCTATTTGAAATTAAAGAAGTTGCTCAACTCACACTCGGCTTTACTGGGGCAGAGTTAGAGGAAGTAATCAAAGAGGCTTTGTTTATGGCCTTTGACGATGGCATTGATATTAACTTTGAACATATCAAATCAGCGATTGCAGTAACTACGCCTATATCAATGACTATGCACGAACTGATCGATAAAACACGTTCTTGGGTCAAAGGGCGAGCAGTGCGCGCAAGCTCACAAACACCAGAAGTAATCACTGATAAATCAAAATCAATGACTCGCTTAAAATCTGAAATAGAAAATCCTTTCGAGTAATCTGCTATGAATCCATTTTATCTATCACTTTGCGGTGATGAGTCAGAGTCGTCAAAATTACAAGAAAAAGTGCGCGATGGTCTAAAACCTTTTCGTGATTATTTGTCTAACAGTATTACCGCGTTTAAAGATAAAGAAGTCACATGTGAATGGGAAGCGCTTGCCCAACAGCAATTTATTATTAAGCCAAAGCAAAATATATATCAAGTAGTTCCTCTTACTCGTATTCGTGTAATCAACCCAGATAAAGACTGGCATCGATTAAACAACGCTGACTTGGATGATGACTTTGAAGTTGATCTTGATGAGCCCGTAACCTTGGGTAAAGGTAAAAAAAGTCAAAAAATTAAAGTAACTGATTCCAGAGTCCGTAATAGTTTTTATGAAATTAAAATAGAACACAGTGAAGTTATTACTTCTGTGGTGTGGCTAGGTTATACCATAACATTAGTGCCTTTGAGCCTTACTGTTAGAACTACAGATATACTGACAGTCAATGAAGAAAGTTACAGTATCGATACTTGTAATGATTTAGTGGTGGATTTGTTTGGGCTGTTAAATGAAAAAAAAGGTACAGCCAAACTTGATGATGTAACCGTGAAGTTTGAGGTCATAAAAACGTTTTCGGATTCCAATTTACCAACTCATGCAAAGGGGGAGGAAGCAAATTGGTTAGTGATTTCAGCGAAAAAGCCTCGTTATGATTGTGCTAAAGTTGAAGATATCACCGGGCGTGAGCTAAAAAATTTAACGGTTGATAGCTTATTTGATAGTAAAGGAAAACCATTAATACAAAGCGATTGGGAGGTTTCTTTAGACAGTAACAAAGTCACTATTACCGCACAAAATAGCAATGTAACAAAATTAAGCCACTGCAGTTTATGCACTCATCCAGATCTTGAATTTGATATTAAAGAAGAAAATACAAAAGAGCAGTGGATACAGTTAATTGAACCCAAAAATAACGAGGATAGCGGTCTATCGGCACTCGATTATTTTTTTAGTGAAAACGCGATTATTTTGGAATCTAACCAGAATAATAATCGCGAGGCATTTCACGTAATAAAAAGTAATAGTGAGAATAAACAGTTATTACTGGCTAAATCAAAACAAACTAAGCATCAAAGTGTTTTGCCTACTCATAAAACTATAAAAGCCAAAGTTGATATTTCTCAATTACGCAAGCAACAAGACGCTATAGCTGCTCTTACGTCTGTTCCTCACTCAAAACAGCATGGATTACTTAATTTATTTAAAGACCAAACAAGTAAACCTTGGCAGCATATAGAGTCGGAACCTCTTCAAGAGGACGAATGGAAGATTTTGACGGATATTCGCTTTAAAGGCTGTCAGGAACAGCGCGAGTTCGTTGAAAAAGCATTGGCTACACCTGATTTTGCAATTCTTGATGGCCCACCCGGTACAGGGAAAACGACGTCTATTTTAGAGCTTATTGTCCAGTTAGTTCGCCAAGGTAAAAAAATACTATTAACAGCATCAACTCATGCTGCAATAAATAATGTTCTAGAGCGGATAGACAGTAAACAACTTACTAATGAAGTGTTTCCCCTTCGAATAGGAGATACTCATAACGCTCAAGGACTTGAGCACTACCAATTTGATAGTTTGGTTCAAAGTGAAAATACTAGTAAACAAATATTAGTCGATAGTGCCAATCTCATATGTGGAACCACCATTGGTATAATGAGATTATTTAATGATAAAGAGGTTAATTTACCTCTTTATGAGCCAGCTTTCGATGTGATGATCATAGACGAATGCAGTAAAACCCCTTTTCAGGAATTTTTGGTACCCGCTCGCTATGCGGCTAAACACATATTAGTCGGAGATATCCGCCAACTTTCCCCTTTTACTGATAGAGAGCAGATAGTCGCAAACCTCGAAAACCTTATATTAGAGCCTGGTAGAAAAGGGCACGCTTCGCAAATGTTAGATAAAAACTTGCAAACAGCATGCTTTTTACTGGAAGTGTTAAGAGGTGGGCAGAAAAGCCATCAGGCCTATTCAAATCAATTAATTAAAACCGTTTCACCACAAGAAGCGACAGCCTTAAGGGCTGAACTTGCTACAAGAGTAAAAGTAGGCGAAGAATACGAACGCATTTTAGTGATCGATACATCAAATGTAGATAAGTACGCTTCCAACCCAATTCACCTTTGGGATTATAGCTTGTGTTTTATTGCGGATAATTGCTTGCAAAAAATTAATGGCTTTGTACCCGCTGATAGCATTTGGCTATCAGATGATTGGCATACGAGTGACCACGCATTCTCACATCAAGCATTATTTAGTAACAAGCAAAAACTTAATAGTCGTGGCGCTAGTATCAATGGAACATCAGAGGTGGCATCACATTTTAATAAACAATTAAAAGAAAAATCTTGGGCTGAGGAGGTATGTTGGCGACTAGAAAGGTTATATTGGTTACGTTTGTCACACAATTTTGATAACAAAACTAAAAATTATAAGGAAACTATAGAACGCCTCTTGCCGAAAAGTATAAATTGCGAAGGGCGAGTTTTTCAGTTGCAACAAGTGGCATTTCCCTCAGTACTAGAAGCGTTATCAGGCAATGGTTTACAAAAAAGAAAACAAGATATTTCGCATACGCTTAACTCAGGTTTTACCCCTGTTATTAAAAAGCAACGCCATACAACGCTAAGCTACCAACATAGAATGCACCCAGATATATCCAAATTTCCTGGTAGGCAATTTTATAATGGAGAATCACTTAAAAATGGCGATGCTGTTTATACAGATAGGGAGTGGCAGTATCAAGGCTTTAAATCGCATGCAACTTGGTTCGATATTCCGAAAAATAGTAAATATGCCCAAGTAAATCAAAACAAAAATAAAGCCGAAGTCGATAAGATCCTTAAAGAATTAAAACAGTTCTGTGATTGGGGGGAAGGTCGTGTAAATGATGAGGGGCAGCCTTATAGTGTCGCTATTCTGACGTTTTATAAAGGGCAAGAAGCAGCATTAAGAAATGAATTACAAAAGTTGCCGGGTAACAACAAAAAATATAGTCAATTTCAATTTAAAGGGCTGTCTATTAAATTGGCTACGGTTGATTATTTTCAAGGGCAAGAAGCTGATTTGGTTTTTCTATCTATGGTTAATAACTACCGCGATGGCTTTTTAGACTCACCTAATCGGCTTAATGTTGCTATTACACGTGCTCGTTATCAATTAGCGATAGTCGGGTGTCATGATTATTTTGAGAATAGAGATAATGTACGTTCTAAAAGCCCCACTACTGAGCTCAACAACTTGGCTAAAGCGCTTACTAAGGAAAGTTAAATGAATTCGTCACTGCAAGAACAATTACAAAGAATAAAACCAAATTTAAGCAAAGATATAACTAAATCAGGTCATCCTGAAAAAATGCAAAAATCTTCTAAAAAAATACGCAATAAGGTTAAATCTAACGACCCTTTATTTACATTGAGCCGAAAGGTTAATTTAGTATGCCTACCTTTGTTGGGAACGATAGAGGTTTACGTTAAGCGACAGGATATTGCTGATGCGCTTGCAAAATTAGGCGAGCTCCCTACTAGATTAGTTGAGTATTTAAAAAAATTAACATTAATCGATCGCAATAATGAGTTAACGGCCAAGGGCCAAGAATTTATGAATACAGCATTGCTACCAACATTGGAGCGGGGCTTGTATCACATTTGGTTTGCTGAAAATGATCCATTATTGTTAAATGCTCCAATTTTAATACAGCGTATTGATGCCTTTGCCACAAAAGAGCTTAATAAATATCGACGTTATCGCGGTGATACCAATCAATATTTAACTGAGCAGCTTATTACTACTAACTTGGTTATAGAAAACAACAAATCAATCTCAATAGAATCAGTTAATGCGAGAATTAAAGAGGTGGAAGTGCTATGTGATACGCAAGGGAATTCAAGCTTGCCTTTAAAGTGGCAGTTACAACAGCACAGTAAAGCTATTCTTAGTGGGAAATTAAATATTGAGGTGCCAAGTAAGGGGAGGGGAAGTAATTCGACTATTATTGAAAAAGAAGTTTCTTTCAATTTACCAACCAGCCACAACCAGTATATGGAAGTAATGGACAGTATAGGGAAGCGGTTAAATGGCCAGTGGGATAATCAAAAGAAGTTTTTTGTTCTTCCTTTTAATGAAACCATTGATGATAAAAACACGCTTAACGACTTATCGTTAAAAACACTCCCTTTTAAAACAGTTAATTCAACTAGTTTTGGCTCATTTGAGATAGAAGAGCATCAGCCGTTGTCAATTTCACCCATGAATTCAGGTGATGGAGAGAAATGGTTAGAAGCATGGTGCAAACATTATTATCAGCAAAAACATAAAGCGTTGATACATGCAGAAAAATCGCAATTGGAGTGGCTTTCTCAACCAGAACTAATAGCACATGATATTACACCTATTCAGATTGATAAAATGCTAGCAATATTAGGGACTGAAGGTAAAACCACAGCCTATTGGCAAGCGGCAGCTGGATTCGACTTAATGCCACATATAGCGGCTGATTATGGTGTTGCTTTAACATTAGATGATAACGCCGAGTTCGAATTGGTAAAACTCATCAACCATTTAACCAATGGTAGAACCATAGAAAATATTATTATTTCAGATCGCTATTTCACAACTGATCATCAACAAGCCCTTTTAACAAGCATAGCCAAAAAAACAGGTGTATCTGATGGGGTGTTTGTAACACTTGAGCAAATGTACAAAAAGAAATTACCTGAAAGTTGGCAGCCTAAATTTATTGATAAATCACCAGATAATCATGATCGCTACTGGCTGTTTTATACATCGGCAGGTTTAAAGTGCTGGAAAGTCAGCGCAAGTTTAGATTTTGCTCGCGAGTCCCATGGCCAGTGGAGCGTGCACGGCACACCGACTTTTACTCCCTTAGACAAAAGGGAACTACCGCAATATCTTCACGACATTGTTGAAGCATTCGACAGGGAGTGTGTGTAATGATAACACTTGCACCAAAAGAAATTAATTTTGAAAAAGATTTTAGTGAACAAGAGCTTAGCAGTAAATTTGTAGCTAAAAATATTAACACCGAATCAGTTTATGATTGTGATATTGTTGCTGCATTTAATAAATTTGAATTGATAGAGCAGATAGAAGAAACAAAGCATACTTTAATTATTTCTGCAGATGTCCTGTTTGATAGTGAGATTATCAAAACGATACAGTTACTCGTTGATAATCAACCTGCCATACGCGTGTACTTATGCTTAGGTGATGATGAACAAAACAAAACAGCGATCGATCGGCTAAAATCGCGTTGTTTAGTTCGAACCGGGGTTGCTCAGGCAGGGGCAATATTTTTAAGTGATCATCAGTACTTTAATAAACGCGGTGTAGTTATCACAGAGTTAAATGAAAATGGCTATTGTTTGGATCTTA
This sequence comes from Pseudoalteromonas porphyrae, assembly GCF_001298125.1. NCBI lineage: Bacteria > Pseudomonadati > Pseudomonadota > Gammaproteobacteria > Alteromonadales > Pseudoalteromonadaceae > Pseudoalteromonas > Pseudoalteromonas porphyrae. The sequence goes on from NZ_LHPH01000005.1 coordinate 128,484, forward strand.
CACTAGATCAAATTGATGATAGTTACCGCAGTTTCTGCAAACACTTTTGGGATAATACACAGTACGAATATATTGGGGAATCAAAGCGTCAATCACAACAAACAGATGCTACGATTGTCTTAAACGATGAATATCAATTAGATGACTATTTTAATAGAAAATCATTTAAAACAGCGATATCGACAGTTAACGCATTAGATTTATCAAATAAAATTGAGCTAGAAGAGTACGCTACACTGATTTCAAATCGGCAATTTGCGGAGCTAAATCGTATCGCAAAAGAAAGTTCAGTAAATATATTTTTAACTGACTTTAACTACCCTAATATTGTGTATGAAGCTAAAGATGATGAAAGAAGTGAAGAAGTCGTTTGGTTACTCCCTAACAAATTCTCTGCAGGTAAAGTAAATTGGGCTATTCAACTTAATGACGATCAAAAAAATAATGTAACTGAGTCTATTGATAAAGCTATTGAGCAAGCTTGTTGGGAGCTAGCGTTAAAACCTAAAGTATGTGAACTTGTTGATGTTGATTTTGTGTCTGCTAATAATTCAAATGAAGAGCTAATGACGATAGATGAACGTAAAGCTATCACTTTGGAAGAAAAATATTGCCAATCAATCGAAGAGTTTTTGAATGAAACTCCTGAAATTTTGTTTTCGAAACAAACTCATTGGTCTGATAAATTTGCGGCACAACATATTACGTTCTCTGGCATCATTCATCCTCCTTATTGCCCTAAAAACGCAACCAAAGATGAATTGGTAGGTAAGTGGGATAAAGTAAATAATCAGTGGCATCAATCATTATCAGAAGTAGAAAGTATGCTAAATAACTTAAGTAAACAACTTACTGAAAGTAGCGCTCGCTCATTTGCAAGTTTATTGAAGCAATTTATTTTGGGGCAAGATCAGAAGCGTAAAAAACTGATTGGAAGAATAGATGAGCTCAAAAATTTTAACCTTTTACACTCAACACCTGCTGAGAGAAAAAAGGCAGAAGATGACTTTTATCAAATTTCATTAGAAATCAATCAGAATAAAACGCAAATAGCTCAGCAGATCAATTTGGCTGAAAAAGAACATATGTGGGATAAACAAAATAAGCAGTTATCGGCGAATAAACAACAAGCACGTGAGGACGTGAGTAAAGCGAAAGAACTACTTAAAAATAAGCGACCACAAGTTGAAACTTTGCTCAGAGAAATAGAGAGCAAGTACTGTGAGGAAGTCAAAACTTACACAAGTGCGAAAACAGAAGATAATAGAGCGGCATTGCCAAAAGAGTTAAACATCGCCAAACAATTCTTTACTAATAAAGGAAATCGAAAGAAACATTCTAAATTACATCAAGTCTACAATCGTTTAGTTACTCAACATAACAAAGCTAATAAAGAGCTGCTAGATATTGAGAAAAATACGGATAATCTTGAAAAACGTTTAGCAACCATCATTGATGATCTTGAGCGTCATGAGCAAAACAAACCAAAAGCAAAAAGCTTAGATGAATCTTTTGATAAACAACTGGGGCTTAAAGATAAAAAACAGTTAAAAATTACTTGGCCTTCGGAAGATTTACCAGTTGATGATTTGCCATTAATGCAAGATAAAGGTAAACGGTACTTAGTGATAAAATCATTAGATGAATATGACATTGCGAACAAAGAGGCATCTCGATTAAAAGCAACAGTTTGTACCTTTAAAAATGGTGATGTTTATGCCTGAGCAACAAATTATTTTAACGATTGATGAGCAAGGTAAAATCAATGCTAAAACTGAAGGATTTCAAGGTGATTCTTGTATAGCAGCAGTTGTTGAACTTCTTGGTGAGCAGATCAATATCAATAATATAAAAAAGACTGATGAATATCACCAATCACAAACGGTAAAAGCAGCAAATATTGTCGAAAATAAGCGAGGTGGTTAATGAGTGCTGTTATTAAAACAACCACGCCCTTTGTATTAGAGGCTTTACTTTTTCAGGCACTTACTAAGTTAGGATATGAACCGCAATATATCTCCGTAAATAACATGCATGATTTCCATGGCCGAAATAGCGTGGAGTACGGTGACATAGTTACGAATAGGATCGATTATAATGGTCATCAGCATTTTAGGAAGCAAAACGATAGATGGGTTTTAAGGCATGATGCCGATCAATATAATGCGCGTATTTTAGGGTCGAAGCAGTATAAAAAGGTCGCTGATTTTTTATCTGAACTAGAACAAGAGTATTTGACTGAATATAAACTCTATTTAGCAGAGCTTGCTGAGTTAGAAAGAAAAGAGATCGAGGTACAAAGGAAGGCGAGAGTAGAGGCAACTCGAGAGAAAGCCATTATGCAGGCTAAGGCTCAAGGTTACAGCGTAAAAGAAAAGCACATTAATGGAAAAATCCAGCTTATATGTGTTAGGCATACTTAATTTATGCATAATACATATAAGTGTAAAAGTTCATTTAATTTAAGCCATATAGAGCCACACACGCATATATATGGGCCAGGCACTCGTTTTTCAATTTGGCTACAGGGATGTACATTAGGGTGCAAAGGCTGCTGGAATACTCAAATGTGGCCGCATAGAGAGAATACTTTTGTACATAGGGAAAAGTTATATCAACAAATTTTGAGTACGCCTGAAATTAGTGGTGTTACCTTTTTAGGAGGTGAACCGCTCGAGCAAGCTGATAACACACTTTGGTTAATCAAAAGGATAAAGGAGAAAACGGACTTAACGAGCGTTGTTTATACAGGCTTTGAACAAAGTGAACTCGAAGCCAAAGGCTACTGGCCAACTTTATATGAAAATAGTGACCTAATTATATCGGGGCGCTATCAACAATCTTTACGAAACACATATTTAAGGCTTAGAGGCTCAACAAATCAAAAGCTTATTTATCCTCTGGACTCTAGGCTTATGAAGGAAAGTGATGGCGGTAATGAGATAGAAATAGTAATAGATAGTTTAGGCTCAATTACAACTCTTGGTTATCCAGATTAAATATTGACAGCCCTTCAGAACTAAGGAAGTAATTAGGATAGGCTTGGGCATGATAGCGGTAGGGGGCCATCCTATAATGTCTAGAGAATTAGTAAATTAGTGGATTCGGACCACCGACCCTTGGACTGGGTGATCAAGAGTAGGGAGTGCTTTTTCTTTTTAGAGTTTTAATATTTAGAATTGGTACGACTGAGTGGATTCGAACCACCGACCCCTACCATGTCAAGGTAGTGCTCTAACCAACTGAGCTACAGTCGTACAATTTTTTGAATTGCTTTACGTAAATTTGGTACGACCGAGTGAATTCTAGCTACTGACCCTTGGACTGGGTGTTCAAGAGTAGGTAGTGCTTTTTCTTTCGATTGTACTTTTATTTTATATTCACATAAATTTGGTACGACCGAGTGAATTCGAGCTACTGACCCTTGGACCGGGTGTTCAAGAGTAAGGAGTGCTTTTTCTTTCGATTGTACTTTTATTTTAAATTCACTTAAATTTGGTACGACCGAGTGGATTCGAACCACCGACCCCTACCATGTCAAGGTAGTGCTCTAACCAACTGAGCTACGGTCGTATCATAAATTTAAGTTGTGTTAATTGCTTAACAACGGTCGCTAATATATAGCGTGTGCTTTAGTGAATCAAGCGGGAAACGTGTTTTTTAGTTCGTTTGCCGTTTTTTTACTCATATTGGGCTGATTTCACACGTTTTATAAAAATTTTGCCACCAAAATACATGGCTTTTAGCTGAATCCTTAAATGCTATGAGTAAATTACTAGGCTGGCTTGGACTTAACAGGGCTGCTATTTGCGGTTGCATGCTTGTAGAGTTTAGCCAAAGGGCTTGGTATAGCGGCATTAAACGCTCTAACGCTCCTGATAGTTGTGCTTGGTAAGGTTGTAATTGCGCTAAGTAATATTTTTTGAATATGTTACTCACGATCTGCGCTTGGCGTTTATTCTTCAGTGGATTACATAGCATGGTTAGATCAACGTTTGCCAAATAGTCACTGGTACTATTATTTAACTGTGTTTGCTGACGTACGGCGCTTATCAGGGCTTGATTAAAGTTATATTGGTGCAATTGTGACAAAAGTGGGTAGAGCGCTTGGGTATCTATCTGTGCATATTGCTGTTGCTTAATTTGCTGTTTCAATGTTGCTAACTGATTTAGTGCAGCTTCAGTCTCGGTAAGGCCAGCTAGGTTAGTATCTAATGTATAACTGGTGAGTTGCCATGTCCGTTTTAATTCTGGATCGTTATAAAGCAATTGATTGAACTGCACTACTAACTGCTGCTTTTTATTATTTAACTCTCCTTTAATTGCAAGATAACTTTTTGAGCTAGGTTCTAGCTTCTCTAAACAAGCGGGTGCGAGTTGAATAAATTGAATTTGATAGATTAATTGACTGGCAGGCGTTGCGAGTTTACCCAATTGACTATTACGTTCAGCAATGAGGGTATTTAGTTTGCAATGAGAAAGCTGTGCCAGTTGTAATAGACTTAATTGCTGGGTCGTTAGCGCTTCTTGCTCATAATGAATAGGCGTTAACACTATATTGTTGAGTTCGGGAGCCTGACTTAGCGGTTGTTCTAATGTATTGGCTAGGCGTTGTTGGTATTGTAGATAAACATCGCTGGGCTTATCTGTGCAGGCACTGAGTAATAAGCAGCTTAACAATGTAAATAAGTAACCAAACAGCCAAGTTTGGTTACTGTGCTGATTATCTGTTTTAAGCGTTTTTAAGTGGCTCATGTTTGAATCTATTCGCAACGGTTAGCATTAATAAAATGGCGGCAACACTTAAGCCTACAATAATACCAATCCAAAAACCATGTGGGCCCATAGCTGGCACAATTAAATCTGTGCGTGCTAAAACGTAACCTAGAGCAAAGCCAACTAACCAATACGAAATAAATGTAATGTATGAGATAGGGGTGGTATGTTTTAGGCCTCGTAATATGCCATTGGCGGCTACTTGTAGCGCATCGGGTAGCTGGTATATACACGCTAAAACCATGATTGAGGTGGCTAATGCAATTACACGGGCATCATCTGTGTATAAGTGGCTAATGATATCGCGGCCAAAAAATGTAAGAGTAGCAAGGAGTATGGCAATCATCACGGCTAAAATGTAGCTTGTGGAGGTTGCTTTTTTGAGCTGTTCATAATGATGTTGCCCATATAAATTACCAATGCGAATACTGATAGCGATAGATAAACTCAAGGGCATCATGAATAAGAGTGTTGTTACACTTGCTGCAATTTGATGCCCCGCCACGGCGACAGCGCCTAAATGAGCTATAAATAATGGAATACAGGCAAATAAAGTAACTTCAAAAAAAGTAGCCAGTGATATCGGAATTCCCACCTTTGTAATCGTCCACATGGTAGTGAATTGTGGTTTTTGAAAGTTAGCAAGCAGTGTTTTAGCATCTACTTTTTTACTTAGTTGGCAGTAAATTACTTGTGTAATGGCCATGGCCGTAAACACGAGAGCCGTGGCTATCCCGCAACCAGCACCACCTAAAGCGGGCATGCCAAACTTGCCATGAATAAAAATATAATTGGCTGGTATGTTGATCGCAAGGCCAATAAGGCTGATATAAAAAGCGGGCTTAGTCATGCCCATTCCTTCGGTAATATTACGATAGACACTAAAAAATAAAAAACCGAATACCCCCCACTTAACAAAGTGAATATAGTCATTTGCCATGGTAGCAATAGCTGCACTTGTATCAAGTTTGAAGATAATAATATCGGCAAAATAAGCAATGGAGATACCCACTATGCTTAATACACCCGCAAGGTATAAACCTTGCTGAAAATAATGGCTAATACCGTTTTTATCATTGGCGCCACTAAACTGGGCAACAATACCTGTTAGAGCTAAAAGTATTCCCTGGAGCGCGAGCATGGCCGGATTCCAAATGCCGGTTGCAATTGATAATGCAGCAAGATCAGTTGGACTAACTTGTCCTGCCATGATGGTGTCAACCACTGACATTAAAACGAGCGTTACTTGTGCTAAAAATACTGGGATCGCAAGAGATATAAGGCGTTTAGCTTCCCAATTACAAAAAGTCATATTGCATGCAAAATAAGATAAAGTGGTCTACTAGTGTAATCGATCCGTAATGAATAAAAAATTATAAACGATGAGTCTACTTTCAATAAAGTAAAAAAATATTGGTTCAGGTACACTTAACACTGAAAATTACAATGGTCAGATTTGAAAAGGTGAATAGATTTATGTTTACAGGCATAGTGCAAACTCAAGCATTGGTAGTATCAAATAACCATGAACATGGTGTGTTACGATTAGTATTATCTATACCAGTACAGTTTATTGATAAACTGGAACTGGGGGCGAGTATTGCAATTAATGGCTGTTGTTTAACCGCCGTTAAATTTTATTCATTAGATAATAGCAGTCTTGCCCATGTTTATTTTGATGTGATTGACGAGACGCTGAACCTGACAAATTTAGGTAAGCTAAAAATTGGTAGTACAGTTAATTACGAACGCTCAATGACATTCGGTACTGAGTTAGGCGGTCACATAGTCTCTGGGCATATACATTGCACAGCTAATATAAGTAACATTATTCACTCGCAAGATAATTGTAAAATGTATCTAACTTTACCTAAAAAGTGGCAAAAATACGTACTTTACAAAGGGTTTGTTGCAATTAATGGTGCTAGCTTAACGGTGGGGGAAACCGATGAAGATGGGTTTTGGTTGCACCTTATCCCTGAAACGCTTTCAATCACAAACCTTGGCAATGCAAAAAGCGGTGACGTGATAAACATTGAAGTTGACCAACAAACGTTTACGATCATTAATACCGTTGAAAACTATTTAGCTAATCAGCATTAAAAAATCTGTTCGTCATCACTGTCAATATGTAGCTCTATTTTGTTAATTGCGTAATCAATATGCATATTAAAATGAATAGGGTTACAGCAGGCGGTGCAGTCTTCAAAGTAATCTTGATCGCCATCACTTGCGTCAAGTGTTATGTGAATATGGTGGCCACAATGTGGGCAGCTGATCCGTTGTGATAGATGATTTTTCATAAATGCCTCAACCTAGCAATGCTTACATAAGTTACCAGAGCCAAGTTGATTAAAGTTGCATGTTAATATTTGGCCTATGGTGGTTTGGGTATAAAGCCTTTCATTACTTGGTATGTTTAATTAAAGAGTAACTTAAATATAGACTGTATTACTGGTTTATGACATCAACGAAAGCATATAATTGCATTTATTTCATTAATTGTTCTATTTGTTGTTTTGCTTCAGTGAGATAGTGGCCCGCAAATACATTCGCATGATTTAATATAGGGTAAAGTTGATAAATTTTCTTGCGTTGCTCATAGCCAGAAGCCAATGGGTAATGTTTGTTATAGGCGATGTAAAAAGCTTCAGGAAGGGGCGCGAACAGTTCACTCATCGCAATATCTACTTCTCGGTCACCATAATAGCAGCTGGCGTTAAATACACTGGGAATACTATGGATAAACCCTAGGTTTCCTCGCCAAAAGTCACCGTGCAATAGTGACGGACTTACGATGTGGCTGTGAAGCATACTTTTGATTAACCCTACAAAATAATTGTGGTCAACAAGCTCTATACCTTTTTCATGTAAAAGCTGTAGTTGCCAGCCAATACGTTCTTCAGCAAAAAATACATCCCACTTTTTATGCCAGCGATTAGGCTGAGCAGTTGCACCAATAAAATTGTCATGATCAAAACCAAACATGGCTTGCTGATGTTTTAAATGTAAATGAGCTAAGTGTTGTCCCATAATATGCCAGTTAGTGTGAGGCTGTTGATCAAGCGTCAGCCATTCTAAGGCAATAAAGGAGTATTCAATATTTGACCCAGTTGTAATACAGTCAGGTACCATGAACATACTTTCTTTGGTCAGCAAGTTTAAATTGTAAGCGTCATTCTCAAAGCGTTCTAAATTATTTCGATGGGCTACTTTAACAAGAAATGAGTGTGTGCCATCGCTTATTTTAAATAGCATGTCGCTGCTAGTGCTTTGAAGTTGACGCTTGTTGGTGTGCTTAAAGTCAAAATGCATGGCTTGGCTGATTTGTTCGTTAACCGTATTCCACATGAGATTGCTCACCTTTTGTACATATGTTTAAACTATGGCAAAAAGTAGTTAAATAAACAATCTCTTGAGAGTAAAATTCGTATTTAATAAATATACGTATATTGTTAAGTACTACTAAGAGGAAAAAATGATGAACAAAAGCCTTATCACTAATGTGATTGCGAGTGTTTTAGTGGTTATTGGTTATTTTTATGATCAAGCAATTGTGTTGTCTATAGGCTTGTTTGCTTTATCGGGGGCTGTAACTAATTTACTCGCTGTGCATATGTTGTTTGAAAAAGTCCCTTTTTTATATGGCTCAGGCGTTATTCAATTAAAATTTGCAGGCTTTAAGGTTGCGATAAAAAATCTTATTTTGACCGAGTTTTTTTCAGAGCAAAAGATAGCCCAATTGTTGGGTAATAAAAATATCAATGTTGATCTTCAACCTGTCATCAACGAGGTTGATTTAAACCCTGCGTTTGACAGCTTACTAGAAGTAATTGAGCAATCTCAGTTTGGCAGTATGTTAGCAATGTTTGGTGGCAGTGCTGCGGTAGAGCCTATGCGCGAAGCATTTATTGATAAAATGCGCGGTTCATTATTGAGTATGAGCGAAACTGATGATTTTAAAGCGTTGGTAAATAAAAAATTGACGCAATCAGGTATAGCGAGTGACTCGCTATATTCAACGGTCTCTGGCTTGGTCGATGATCGCTTAGATGAACTAACGCCAAAAATGGTTAAAGATATTATTCAAACCATGATCCGTGAGCATTTAGGTTGGTTGGTCGTGTGGGGGGGAGTATTTGGTGGAATGTTTGGTTTAATTGCCGCTCTACTTTAATGTAATTTAAACGTATTAAACATATGCAAATTTTTAAGCAGGCCAACAACTCGCCTGCTTAAATAAAGTAACGCATATTATTTTGAACCTGCAACAACCATAATTGTTTGTTGATCTAGTTTAGCTAAATCTTGTATTGATGTATTTGTTTCAGCTTTTAAATTTAAGAGTTTTGCTGTTCTATTAAAGCCATAAGTACCTGCAAAATTCTCCATGCTCATGTTGTTACAGCTTAGCTTATCAGTGGCTACTTTTTTATTTACGCGTAACTCTCTCATCGTCATTGAGAGCTTTATTGGTTTATTTGACGCTACAGCCATACAAATTTGTGTACCAGGGCTGTTATCCGCTGCAACAAATTGCGCAGCCTCAGTGTTAGTTGATGTAAGTGCTGCTGTGCCTAAAAGTAATGTAGTACATAATGTGGTTGTTAAAGTATTCATCATCATTCTCCAGTGTTTTTGATATAAGTTATCTTGTTGACGAGTTCATTATTGGCTAAATTTTTTAATAATGCTGTAAATGAAAATCGACAAAATGTAACACGGTATGTGGATGTGTTTATTAATATCTAAGCGCATGAAAATAAGATGTTTAATATGTGTTTTTTGACATATTTAACTAGAATTATTTTTTAACTTTTTTATTGATTTTGGTTGGTTTTCAATCTGTTTTCATTGGTTTTACACACCATTTACTTTAGAGTAAATGCACTTTATCGTGCTGTAATACTGACATATTTTAAAACCCTGTTATGATCGCCATGATTATAAAGATACCGGTCTATTAGGAGACACTGTGAGTAAAACATTGGCGAGTTATTACCAGCAAGCATATGCTTGTGAGCAGCATAATTTTAATCGTTGCTTTTATTGTGGCTGTGAAGCAACAGAGCGCGATCATTGCCCGCCATTGCATATGCTTCAAAGTATTATCGACTTAGGCGAAGAAGCTGACTTTATAAGTATTGCAGCGTGTTATGAGTGTCATGCAATATTACATAATGAACGTTTAATGACGATTGATGAGCGTTTTACTAAGCTAAAAAGTAAACTCGGCACTAAATACGCAAAGCCGTTGCGAGTGTATAACATGTGGCATGAAAATGAACTTGGCGATATGAGTGATGAATTTGCGCACAGTATTAAAGCCGGTATGAAGCTCGGTGCAGAAGCCGCAGAGCGTCTTGCGTTTGGCGGCTTCAGTTATGCCACAGAGGAAGCTAAAGTAACGGTACGTGAAAAAACCGCAGAGTTTGATGTTGAAGGACTCGTTTTTTTCGATTTTAAAGAAGCTTTAAATTACTGCATTAGCAACTTAAAAGTACAAAAAAGTGATTTTTATAAAATTTTGGTCGAAGATTACCAAGGTGACTTTAATAAAGCGCTGAGTCAGTACCGTCATCGTCACGATAAAGTCACAGCAGCAAAAGATGGTAATTGCTTAATTAAAGATTTTTCTAAATTACATAAACAAAATTCAGACTTTGTCACGCGAACCGTAAAGCACTTTATAACTAAAGATCCAAGCTTAACGACAGAAGGTGCATTGGAGAAACTGTATATCAACTATATTAAGAAATAATATTATTTAAACATTTAGTTGCTTACATTCATCTTATATAAATGAGGCTCTAGCTTATTTTTTGGCTTTATTGCGTGTATTTATATAAAGTAATAAAAAAACAACAGAGATAAACATGATGCAAAAATTTGCTCCTTCATTGTTGGTTGTTGCTCTTGGTGTGGCGTTAGCCGGTTGCCAAGATAGCGGACCACAAGATGAAAAAGTTACAATTAATAAAAATCCTTATCCAAGTACATATCAAGCACTTAAATCAACAAGCACCTTAATTACTAATGCGACCGTATTAACTGGTACGGGTGAGCGTTTAGAAGAAGCTGATGTACTACTTATTGATGGGAAAGTACAACAAGTTGGTAAAGATTTAACAGTACAAGTTGATAATACAATTGATGCACAAGGCAAATGGGTTACACCAGGTCTTATTGATGTACATTCGCATTTAGGTGCGTACCCAAATCCATCGGTTGAATCACACCAAGATGGTAATGAAATGACCAGCCCAAATACAGCTGAGGTCTGGGTCGAACATTCTGTTTGGCCACAAGATCCAGGCTTTAATCGTGCGCGTGAAGGTGGTATTACGTCATTACAAATCCTGCCTGGTTCTGCCAACTTATTTGGCGGGCGTGGCGTTACTTTAAAAAATGTGCCAGCGCATACTATGCAAGGCATGAAGTTCCCAGATGCACCTTATGGTTTAAAAATGGCGTGTGGTGAAAACCCTAAACGCGTATATGGTCGCAAAGGCATTTTACCATCAACACGTATGGGAAATATGGCAGGCTACCGTACAGCCTGGATTGACGCTGCTGAATATAAGCGTGAGTGGGATAAATATGACAGTGATTACGCTGCGGGTAAAAACCCTGAAGTACCGCATCGTGATATTAAATTTGATACGTTACGTGGCGTGCTAGAAGGCGAAGTAATGATCCATAATCATTGTTACAAAGCCGAAGAAATGGCAATGATGATTGATCTTTCTAAAGAGTTTGGTTACCACGCAGGCACATTCCACCATGGTATTGAAGCATATAAAATTGCAGATATGTTAGCTGATAATGGTTCGTGTGCAGCACTTTGGCCTGATTGGTGGGGCTTTAAAATGGAAGCTTACGACATGGTTCAAGAAAACGTTGCTATCGTTGATGCCGTGAAAAATTCATGTGCAGTAGTTCACTCAGATTCAGACACGACAATTCAGCGTTTAAACCAAGAAGCTGGCAAGGTGATGTTCCGCGCTAATGACAATGGTTTTAATATATCTGAAGAGCATGCGATTAAGTGGATCACTTCAAATGCCGCTAAATCATTAGGTATAGCTGATAAAACAGGCTCACTAGAAGCGGGTAAGCAAGGTGATGTGGTAATTTGGAATCAGAATCCTTTTAGTGTGTATGCAAAAGCTGAGCAAGTATTTGTAGATGGTGCAAAAGTATATGATCGCCATGACGATGCTTACCAAGCACAAAGCGATTTTATGTTAGGTCAAAAATAAGGAGTAACTAGAATGACAAAAATAACACATTCATTTGCGCTCTCGCTAGTTGCTGCTGGTTTATTAGCAAGTACTGGCGTTAACGCCGAGTCAGTGGCTATCATCAACGCAACTGTGCATACCTCAACAGAGCAAGGTATTTTACAAGGCGCGAGTATTATAATGGATGAGGGCAAAATTATTGCCATCAATCCAACAAAAGTTGAAGCAGATACCATCATTGATGCGAAAGGCCAAATTGTAACTGCCGGCTTTATCGGTAGCATGAACCAGCTAGGTTTAGTTGAAGTGGGCGCTGTGGCAGGCTCGCGTGATGCTGGTGATGATAAAGCAGGGATCGACTTTGACCCAAGCTTGGCTTTTAATCCACGCAGTAGCTTGATCCCTTACGCACGTAAAGGCGGTATAACACGTGATGTGATCACACCGCATGGTGGCGATAGCATCTTTGCAGGTTTAGCAAGCGTAGTTGATTTAAGTGGTGAATTTGATAGCGTTAAGCAAACACATGCAGCACTTGTGGTTAATCTAGGTGAGCAGCGTAAAGGCTCTCGTGCAATGTCGCTTAAAAACTTAATCGATAAGTTTGAAGCACATCAGCAAAAAGCCAGCAAAAAAGATAAAAAAGACGACGCTAAACCAAGTACAGAAGATAAAGTGCTTACTAAAGTGTTAGCAGGTGAAATGCCATTACTTGTAAGTGCATCACGTGCGTCTGACATTCTTGAGCTGCTCAAAGTAAAACAGCAATTTAAACTTAACTTGGTGATCTCTGGCGCACAAGATGCTGTGGTAGTTAAAGCACAATTAGCTGAAGCAAACGTACCTGTTATTATCAGTGCAATGGATAACTTACCTGGCAGCTTTGATTCACTCCATGCGAATCTAAATAACGCAGGCGAGCTTGAAAAAGCGGGTGTTAAAGTTATTTTTGCTATCGCAGGTGATGGCAGCCACAATGTTTATCAGCTTCGTTTTGATGCAGGCAACGCAGTTTCTTACGGGATGAGCCAACAAGGCGCATTACATGCCATCACAGCGAATGTTGCTGATGTGTTTGGTATCAATGCTGGCCGTGTTGCAGTGGGTAAAGCCGCTGATTTAGTAATGTGGAATAACGACCCATTTGAACTAAGCAGCCATGTTACAAAAATGTTTATTAATGGCGAAGAGGTAACAACCGAGTCTCGCCAAGATAAGTTACGTGACCGTTATATGGCAGAATCTGAGATGCCGCGCGCTTATACAAAATAATCTGCTTGTTCGTTTTATATAGAAAGGTCGCATTTGCGGCCTTTTTATTTTTTAGCCTAGAATTTAACTTGAAATAAGTTGCTCTATTTGTTGGTTAAACTTGTATTACGATGGATATTATCCGTCAGAAAAATCAGGCTTTCATAAAATGGCTATTCAATTACACTATTGACTGTATTGACTGTATTGACTGTATTGACTGTATTGACTGTATTGACTGTATTGACTGTATTGACTGTATTTACTTTATAGGCGGTTCTTGCGTTTAACTAAACTTGTGAGCGTCTCTTTTTTTACAAAGAACACAACAATCAATAAATATTTATATTTTCCAAGCAAGTCTATACCAACTAAAAGATAAAATGCATTATTAAAATCTAAATAGATGGCAAATAATATCAACAAAAATAAACATTGTTACTTTAATCTTTTTACATAACGCAGGGTTATAAAGTTGATAATAGCCATTAGTAAGGCAATTTCGTAACGGCTAAATGCAACAGCTATACCAATTAACCCCATATTCCATATGCTTGCGGCGGTTGCTGTGCCGTAGGTCGAATTTTTATTTTTTAAAATGGCTCCACCGCCAATAAAGCCAATCCCGGTAATTATACCTTCGAGAACTTTAGACTCAGCTTCGGTTGAAGTAAGCACAGACATACCAACTAAAGCGTAACCACAAGATGCGACAGCAACAAGTGGAAAAGTGCGCAGGCCTGCACCATGATTTGAGCGCTCTCGGTCGAACGCCATAGGTAATGCCAGCATGTAGGCGATCCCTAAATGGATTAGGTTATCGATTATTTCATGCCATTGTAAGTTGAGTTCCATCTTTGATCCTATCTAATCTTAGCCCTTGATAGAGTAAGCAAAGAACGAACCAAATATAAAAACATTTATTATTAATTACTTACAATATTTTAATTATTTACTACGGATTTGAGCAAGGTAATATTTACAGACTAGCGAGGGGATATTACTTATTGGGTAGGACTGCTGTTGAATATAAAATAAAATCAAAAACCTATAAATGTTACAGGAACAAGCAAGCTACTCCTGTAACATGAATACCAATCTACATAAATATTTGAACAATTTAACGAATTAAATAGACCCCATATCTACGCTGATTGGTATAAAGCACTATTAGAGGTTAGCGAAGAGTATGTAAAAAGTGCATATGTTTATGATATTGATCGATAATATCATTGATCACAGCTTCTTTAGACCAGCCCATAACATCGTAATCTTGACCGCCTTCACGTAAATGAACTTCTGCTCGATAGTAATTATTATCACTGTCGTCATCTTCATCTTCATCTTGTGTATAAGATGGTTTTTCATATGATCGGCGTTTAACTTCGTATAAAAAGTCAATTTCCTCGCCAAGCAATACTTTTAAACTAACATGCCCGCGTTCAAGTTGCTCTAAGTCAATTTCAACATCAAGACTATGTGTTTTAAGCTCTTTAGAGACATTTTCCATTGCCGGTAACGCAATTGATTTAACGAAACGGTTTACATTGGCTTTGTTAGGAAAATCAACAATATTATTTAGTCGCTCTTGCCAACTTGCACCTTCGCTGCCTGGTAAAGTGGGGGCTATAGGGGCTATGTTCATTTGTAAACTTTCACGTTTAGCAATGTCTACCCGTAATGCTTTTATCAAGCCATACGTCGCTATTAGCAGTACAACCGCAAAGGGCAGGGCACTGGCTATAGTCATGGTTTGAAGAGCACCTAAACCGCCAACCATGAGCAAGACGGCAGCAACAACACCTTCGCCACCAGCCCAATAAATACGCTGCCACATAGGTGTGTTGTCTTTACCATTTGAACATAACATGTCGACCACCATTGAGCCTGAGTCAGACGATGTAACAAAAAATACAATAACCATACAAGTGGCAATGAATGATAAAATTCCTGACATTGGGAAGTTTTCTAAAAATGCAAAAATAGAAATCGCAACATCTTTTGAAACCGCTTCACCTAAACTGGCAACGCCTTGATTCATGATCAAATCAATGGCTGAGTTTCCAAAGAATGTCATCCACATAAGGGTAAAGCCAGTTGGAATAAAGAGTACACCCATAACAAATTCACGGATTGTACGACCACGGGAAACTCGGGCTATAAACAAGCCAACAAACGGTGCCCAAGACATCCACCAACCCCAATATAAAATAGTCCAGCCGCCCATCCATTCAGTTTTTTCGTAGGCAAATAAGTTAAAAGTATGACTGACTATATCTGAAGCATAAGATCCCACGTTTTGCACAAAAGCTTGTAACAGATAAACAGTAGGACCAAGTATCAATACAAATAGCAACATGATGACCGCAAGGCCCATGTTTAGCTCTGACAAACGGCGAATACCTTTATCAAGGCCGGTTGTGACAGAGACAATTGCCAAACCGGTGACTGCGGCAATAAGAATGACTTGGGTAACAATGCCTACAGGGACATCAAATAAGTAATTGAGTCCGGAGTTTACCTGTAATACGCCATAGCCTAAGGATGTTGCAACACCAAACACGGTACCTATAACGGCAAAAATATCAACCGCATGGCCGATCGGACCATATATTTTATCGCCAATAAGGGGGTATAGCGCAGAGCGCAGAGTTAATGGCAGGCCATGTCGGTAGCTAAAAAAAGCTAATATTAATGCGACAATCGCATAAATTCCCCATGCATGTAATCCCCAATGGAAGAAGGTGATTTTCATCGCTTCACGTGCAGCTTCAACAGTCGCAGCATCACCTGTAGGTGGATTCATATAGTGCATCACAGGTTCGGCTACGCCAAAAAACATCAGGCCTATCCCCATACCCGCACTAAAGAGCATAGAAAACCAAGTCATGTGGTTGTAGTCAGGTGTTGAATGATCAGGGCCAAGTTTAATGTTACCGTAACGCGACAAGCCTAAAAAAACGACGGTGATCAAAATAATGGCAACGGTAAGTACATAGAACCAACTGGCATTTTGCACAATGACACTTTGTAAGCCGTTAAAAAAGACATCAGCACTTTGTGGGGCTAATGCAGTAAATAGCACGAGCATAATAATCAGCGCGGAGGCTGTGTAAAATACAGGTGGATTGAGTTTGGATTTTTCTTCTGTGGTGGACATTGATATTCCCCGGAATTATTGAGTGTACATAGAAATAAAATTTCGACGAAAGTATAGCATATTCAATTAATTAATTCCTCTTACAGTTTTTAACAGTGTTTTTACTTAATTCGTTTATAGTCATGTCAGATGGAGTTTAAATTTATAGAAGGTTGTTTGTATTATGTTAAGACTTATTTTTAGTGCCTTGGTATTATGCCAATTACTAACAGGCTGTACAGTGGCGGGTGTATTAATTGATGGTACCGCTTATTCTAAAGCTGATGAGAATTATGATGCTGATCTTGCGCAATCGGGGCCGCATACCGAACCCAAAACATTTATTGTTGATGGTGATGTAAACACCCTTTCTTTTTCTGAGTTAGGGTTTCAAATAGACAGTGCTGTAGTGGGGTTTATTAAAGATCAAATTAAACCGCAGACATCGAATGTTTGCAGGCGTATTTCTCGAACAATTAAAGAATGCCAAGACGTTACAATTGAAAAACCCCATGTGAATAAAAAAATCAGCTACGCAAATGACTATGATGAAATGATAAGTGTTCGTCAATAAAGCTGCTTATAAAATAGTAGCTATGATCATAGCCTGCCTGCATATGTAGTGTAAGCGGAAAGTTTATCTGTTTAGCAACGGCTGTTAGGTTTTCTGGCTTAAGTTGATCGATTAAAAAGCTATCGGCATCACCTTGATCAACACGCATGGGTAAAAAGTCATCGCTGCTCGTATTTTTCATAAGTTCACAGCTGTCGTAATTAGCCCACATCATTTGATCATCACCTAAATACAAGCTAAAAGCTTTATGTCCCCAAGGGCAATTAATTGGGTTTGTAATTGGGCTAAATGCTGACACACTGCTGTAACTTTTTGGATTACGTAGTGCAATGACCATTGCACCATGACCACCCATAGAATGACCACTAATGGCTTTTTTAGTCGTCACGGGGAAGTGCTGCTCAACAAGCGCTGGCAATTCATGAACAATATAATCGTACATGTTGTAGTGCGTGTTATAGGGAGCCTGTGTCGCATTTAGGTAAAAGCCTGCACCTTGGCCAAAATCATAGCTGTCTTGGTCGGGGACATTATCACCGCGAGGGCTAGTATCAGGTGCAACGATTGCTATGCCAAGCTCTGCCGCTTTTTTAAGTGCACCGGCTTTTTGCATAAAGTTTTCGTCAGTACACGTTAAGCCTGATAACCAATATAACACAGGCACTTTATTGGTTTGGCTGGCCCCTGGTGGCAAAAAAATGGCAAAACGCATTTGGCAATGAGTGCTGGTGGAAATATGGCTGTACTGTTTATGCCAGCCACCATTTACTTTTGTAGCGCTTAAATTATCTAACATAACTCTCTCTTTGTTAACGGCTACACCGCAGTGCGATGCAGCCAATTAATTTAGTAATGAATAACAGTTCGAATGCTTTTACCTTCATGCATTAAATCAAACGCTTCATTTATGTCTTCAAGGCCCATGGTATGAGTGATAAAGTCATTTAGCGCAAACTCACCGGCCATGTAACGTTCAACAATGTCGGGCAGTTGTGAACGACCTTTTACGCCACCAAATGCGCTACCACGCCATACGCGGCCAGTGACTAGTTGGAATGGGCGAGTTGAAATTTCTTGACCTGCACCAGCAACACCAATGATCACCGACTCCCCCCAGCCTTTATGGCAGCACTCAAGGGCTGAGCGCATAACATCAACGTTACCAATGCACTCAAATGAGTAATCAACACCGCCGTCGGTCATTTCAACAATTACGTCTTGAATTGGTTTGTCATAATCTTTTGGATTGATTAAATCTGTAGCACCTAACTTGGTGGCAAGATCAAATTTACTGGTGTTGATGTCGACACCGATGATACGAGAAGCACCAGCCATTTTTGCACCAATAATGGCAGATAGACCAATCCCACCTAAACCAAATATCGCAACCGTGTCGCCAGCTTGTACTTTTGCAGTATTTGTAACTGCGCCCATGCCCGTTGTTACACCACAACCGAGTAAGCATATTTCTTCAAGCGATGCTGCTTTATTCACTTTAGCCAAAGAGATTTCAGGAAGTACGGTGTATTCAGAAAACGTAGAGCAACCCATATAATGATAGATTGGCTGACCGTCTTTATAAAAACGTGTGGTGCCATCAGGCATTAAGCCTTTACCTTGGGTTTCACGCACAGCTGAACATAAATTTGTTTTACCTGACGTGCACATTTTACACTCACCACATTCAGCAGTGTATAAAGGAATAACATGATCGCCTACCGATACACTTGTAACTCCTTCGCCAATTGCATAAACCACACCAGCGCCTTCATGGCCTAGAATAGCTGGGAAAATCCCTTCAGGATCAGCACCAGACAAAGTAAATGCATCAGTATGGCATACACCTGTTGCGGTAATTTTTACCATTACTTCGCCTTTTTTAGGCATCATTACATCCACTTCTTCAACTGACAGTGGTTGATTCGGGCCCCAAGCGATAGCTGCTTTAGATTTTATAAATTCAGACATAGTGACTCTCTTATATACAGTGCTTAAAAACAATAACGCTATTTTATTTGTTTCTCAAACAATGTTAATCTTCATTTTAATAAAACACTTTTACAGTATGGTAATAATGAGTCGTTGGTTAGGTATAGATGAGTTTATCGCAGTGGGTGAAGAGGGAAGTTTTACTCGTGCTAGCGTAGTATTAGGGGTTTCCGTTGCACATATTAGTCGACAAGTAACGCAATTAGAGCAACGCTTAAATACGCAATTGTTAACGCGTACGACGCGCAAAGTGGTACTGACCAAAGAAGGCGAAGCATTTTTACATCAAACTAAGCATTTACAACACGCAATGGACGATGCAACAGCGCTATTGGCAGAGCAACAAAGTACGCCAAAAGGTAAAATTAAACTCACAGCGCCTGTAATGTATGGCGAAACATTTGTAATGCCGGCGGTGCATACGTTTATGCAGCAGTATCCAGATTTAGAAGTGGTGATGTCACTGAGTAATGAGCAAGAAAATTTACTTGAAGGTGGGTTTGATTTAGCTATTCGCCTTGGTCATTTAAAAGACTCTAGTTTAAAAGCACGGCGTTTAAGTGCGCGTCATTTTGTGATCTGTTGTTCAAAAGCGTATTTAGAACGCTTCGGAGAGCCTCATACATTAGCGGAATTACAACAACATCAATGCTTAGTGGGTAATAGCAGTTATTGGCGAGTATGTGAACAAGGGCGTGATAAGCATATTAAAATAGCAGGGCGGTTACAGTGTAATAGTGGCTGGGCATTGGCGGACGCAGCAAAAAAAGGCCTTGGTATTGTTCAATTACCTAATTATTACATTGAAAAGGATTTAGCTGAGGGGAATTTAGTGCCTATCCTAACGAATAACCAACCAAAGCCTGAAGGTGTATGGGGCGTATACCCTCCACGGCAGTTTGTTGCGACTAATGTGAAAGCGCTGCTCGATCATTTAGTAGCAGCGCTTAGCTTAGCTTAGTTTAGTTTATAACAGTAGAGATATCCTGCTCAACACTTTGCATACTCACAAGTGCCTTATTGAGGGCTTCGCTTCGACTGATACAAAAAGCATTTGTAGGCAGCTTATCCTTTATTTGTAGTCGTTTTAGTTGTTCACTGGTATCACGATTTGGTGAGTAAATGAAAACGTCACAATTGGCATCTAACGCATCTTGAATTGCATTTTCAATGGCTAAAGACACGGTAACATCAAGCATCTGTACATCAGACAAATCAAGCACCATGGCTTCATATTCACTAATGTGACGATGTTGGCGTGCAATTGCTTTTGATACGCTAAATATCATCGGGCCTGATAAGTAGAAAAACAGCAGTTTTCCTTGAGCTCGTTCTAGAAGTTCACGCTCTTCAACGGCAAGAGGTACATCATCGTCATCGGCGTCACTAATCGCTTTTACATGTTTGGCTTGTTCTCGGCTAAGTCGTTCGATCACAATAATATTTGAAATAAATACGCCAAGACCTACCGCCACAATTAAATCGACAAATACGGTGAGCAGCATCACACCATACATAATAGCCATTTGTAAAATACTCAGTTTGTGGGCGCGTTGAATGAAGCTCCAATCAAGAATATTAAAGCCGACATACACTGCAATACCAGCAAGTACGGCCATAGGGATCGGTTCGGTTAAACTGCCAGCCACAAACACGACAGCCATTAAGATCACAGCCCGAAGGATCCCAGCCAGAGGGGATCGCGCGCCAACTTGCACATTGACTACGGTGCCCATTGTTGCACCTGCACCAGGAAGTGCGCCAAAAAAACCAGCAACCATATTAGCAATACCTTGGCCACGCAGCTCTTTGTCTGAGTCATGTTCGGTACGGGTTAAACTATCGCCAATGACGGCGGTTAATAGGGTATCGATACAACCAAGAGTACCTAATACAAGCGCATCAATAACCATTTCAGTAAAAAGATCGGCGGTAAAAGTTGGAAATACAATACTGGGTAAGCCACTTGGAATGACACCAATACGGCGAATGTCGTCGGTAGAGAAGACTAAGATAGAGACTATAGTTACCACAACAAGGGCAACAAGTTGGGCAGGCACATACTGTCGAAATTTTTGCGGTAGGTAAAATAAAATACCGAGTGTACATAACCCTAAAAATAATTCGGAGAAATGCAAATCCATAACTAAATCAGGCAGTGCGCCCAAAGTACCCAGTACGCCGCCACCTGGGGAGGAGTGACCAAGTAATGGCGCTAACTGTAAGATAATAAGTATTACCCCAATACCAGACATAAAACCTGAAATAACGCTATAGGGCATCAGCGTAATATATTTGCCAAGCTTTAAAGTGCCGAGCATTATTTGAAAAGCGCCTGCCATCATCACAACGGTAAAGCCCATCGCGAGGCCTTGCTCAGGATAACTGGCGAGCATAGTGGTTAAAACGGCGGTCATTATTACGGTCATTGGACCGGTCGGTTCAGATATTAATGAAGTAGAACCACCAAAAAGGGCGGCAAATAAACCAACGAGGATTGCGCCCCACATACCAGCTTCAGCACCAGCACCCGAGGCAACACCAAAGGCCAGCGCTAGAGGCAATGAAATAATCGCAGTAGTCACACCACCAAATAAATCACCTTTTAAATTTACGTGTTTAAATCGCTTTAAAGACAAAACGGGGTTCCTCATCTTGTAATTTGGCGTATTTTAACTTAAAAACGCATTATCAAGTATCAGATTTTTAATTATTTTTTACACTTTTGACGATACCCAAATAAATACAGTTTATGCTAGTATGACGGCATAATTGGCATTAGATGCGATCATAAATAATTATGTTTCAACCTGTTAGCCTGTTTATCGGGCTGAGATATAGTCGTTCCTCTAAGGGGAATGCTTTTATCTCTTTTATTTCATTTTTCTCAATTGCTGGTATTGCAATTGGTTTAATGGCGCTTTTTACCGTCAGCTCAGTGATGAATGGCTTTGAAGATAACCTAAAGAGCAATATGTTGGGATTGATCCCTCATGTAGAAATCTCATCAAGTGGGCACACTCAAACTAATATGATCCAGCTACAAAAAGACGTTGTTGTGTCTGATTTTGTTAAGCAGGCGAGCTTGTATCGTCATGGCGAAGCTATTTTACAAACAAACCGTGATTTGCACGGTGTGCTGTTACAAGGCTTGTACGATGAAAATGCATCGCTTTATAAAATCAGCGATAAAGTCATTCAGGGTAATTGGCAAGTCGTAATGGCGACGCGTTATAATATTGCTCTTAGCCGTTATTTAACGCGCAAACTAGGCATTGGCTTAGGTGATAAAGTACGTGTAATTATGCCAAATGCATCAACCTACACGCCATTAGGGCGTGTGCCAAGCCAACGTTTATTTACCGTTGCAGCGATTTATGAAACTGGTTCTGAAATCGATATGGGCCTTGCATTTACAAGTGGAGAATCATTGCAACGGGTATTAAAACTCCCTGACAGCAGCGCGCCTAACTTAAGCATATCGCTAAACGACCCCTTTGAATTGGATGCATTTATTGCATCGTCAAATGCGCTTTTAAGTCAATATAAGGTGACAGACTGGCGACAATCGCAGGGCACCTTATTTGCGGCCGTCGCTATGGAAAAGCGCGTTATGTCGATGCTATTGGCGCTAATAGTATTAGTGGCTGTATTTAATATTGTTTCGGCTTTAACTATGATGGTCAGTGAAAAACAAAGTGAAGTTGCAATATTACAGACTTTAGGACTGACGCCTTCTCAAGTACAGCAAGTCTTTATGATCCAAGGCCTTTACAATGGTTTAATTGGCACAGGGATTGGCGCTGCATTCGGGTTACTATTAAGTGCATATATTAATGAAGCATTAGCTTTAATAGGTTTGAATTTATTAACAGGCATTGCTTTACCCGTAAAATTTGACGTAATGAATTTATCCCTCATTGCCATTGGTAGTATTACCATGAGCTTTTTAGCCACTTTATACCCGGCGCGTAAAGCTGCCAATGTTAGTCCTGCAGAGGTATTGCGATATGAATGATTTAGTTATTCAATGTGAGAAGTTAAGTAAAATATATCAAGATGGTGCGAGTGAAGTTGCAGTATTGAAAGGAGTGGATTTATCTCTTCAGCAGGGTGAAATGCTCGCTATTGTCGGCAGCTCAGGGTCTGGAAAAAGTACGCTTTTGCATATACTGGGTACTTTAGATGCGCAAACTAGTGGAGTGGCTAAAATTAAAGGTCAACAAGTCGCTAAACTTTCACGTGCTGAACAGGCTAAGTTTCGTAATGAGCATTTAGGTTTTATCTATCAATTTCATCATTTATTGATGGAGTTTAATGCCGTTGAAAATGTAGCGATGCCATTATTGATTAAAGGCCTTAGCGCGAAAAAGGCAAATTTAAAGGCATTGGCTATGTTAGATAAAGTCGGTTTATCGCATCGTAGTAGCCATAAACCGTCGATGTTGTCTGGCGGCGAACGTCAACGTGTAGCCATTGCTCGCGCGCTTGTAACAGAGCCTGCATTAGTATTAGCAGATGAACCAACGGGCAACTTGGACAAACAAAATGCGATTAAAATTTACGATTTGATCAAAGAACTTAATAGCAGTTTGAATACCAGTTTTGTAGTAGTAACACACGATTTAGAATTGGCTGATAAATTGGGTAAAATTGCTTATCTTGATGATGGAAAATTAGCAATCAAAGAGGCAAGTCATGTTGCTTAGTGCTTATTTGAGCAAGCGTTTTAGAGCAAGCTCAGGCGGTAAAGACGAAAAGAACGGGTTTGTTAGTTTTATTGCTAAAGCATCAACAGTCGGTATTTTACTTGGTGTTGCAGTTTTAATTATTGCGCTTTCAGTGATCAACGGATTTGAACAACAATTAGTGCATCGTCTTTTGAGTGTTGTTCCGCAAGTTGAATATGTTGCACCGAATCGTCCTATCGATAATTGGCCTGATAAAGTACAAAAGCTTACTCAGCAGCGAGATGTGGTTGGGGCCGCGCCTTTTATTAGCGTTAACGGTATGGCGCAGTACAAAAGTGAACTAAAAGCGGTTGAAGTGCGTGGCATAGATCCTACATTAGAGAGTAAAGTGTCGGCGGTTAATCAATACACGAAAGGTAAATTAGTTAGCCAGTTAGGTTTTGATGAGGTTATTTTAGGTCAACAAATCGTTAAACAGCTCGGTGTAACGCAGGGGGAGTTAATAACGTTATTGATCCCGCAAGTTAACAAAACGAGTAACGACATTTTAGCACCGAAAAGAGTTACTTTGACGCTGGCTGGGATAATTGAAATGGGCGGCCCAATCGATAGCTCTGCTGCATTTATTCACCTTGAAAAAGCACAAAGGGTATTAGGTTATGACTTACAGCAAGTCACTGGGTTGCGTTTAGCTGTAGCGGATGTCTATTATGCACATCAAATTGCGTTGCGAGTTGGCCAAACAATAGATGATTATGTGTATATTTCTAGCTGGTTTAGAACGCAGGGTAGTTTATATCAAGATATACAAATGGTTAGAACCATCGTTTATATTGTGGTGTTTTTAATTATCGCTGTCGCGAGTTTTAATATTGTCTCATCGTTAGTCATGGAAGTGCGAGAAAAACAAGCTAATATTGCTATATTAAAGACCATGGGTGCGAAAGACAGTACGATACTAGCGACCTTTATCCTTCAAGGTTTAAGCCAAGCGTTTATTGGGGTTATTTTAGGCTCTTTTATTGGTGTGATTGTCGCGTTAAATATTAGCGAGTTGTTTACTTTACTTAGTCAATTTGCTGGCAGTAACCCATTAGAAGGGGTCTATTTTATTGAATTTTTACCCAGTAAGTTAGTATGGCAAGATATTGTTGTAACGGTTATTGTTACATTTGTACTTGCGGTGTTAGCAACGATCTATCCTGCTTGGCAAGCTACCCGTGTAGACCCTGCGAAGGTACTAGGAAACTAGATCGAATACTTTAAATGGCCACATACTTTTATAAAATAATAATCAATAGTGGGATAAAGCTATCTCTGTTAGACTGTGTGGCTATTTAATAAACCAGCAAAAAATTGCTTGGTTACCAATACCTTTACTCTTGGAATTTACTTTGACTAATAATGATATCTTACGCCGCATTCGCTATACCTTTGATTTATCTGATACTAAAATGATTGAGATTTTTGCCGCGGCAGATTGTCAAGTAACGAAGGAACAAGTTGTTGCGTGGTTATGTAAAGAAGGGGATGAAGGCTATATTGAGATTACTGATACTGAGTTTGCGACTTACTTAAATGGCCTTATTAATACTAAACGTGGTAAACGTGAAGGTGAGCAGCCAGTGCCTGAGAATAAGCTCAATAACAATATGATCTTAATGAAATTACGCATAGCGTTAAACATGAAAGCTGAAGACGTTATTGATGCACTCGCCGTTACTGATTTTATTCTAAGCAAGCATGAGCTAAGTGCTTTTTCTCGTAAAGCAGATAACAAACACTTCCGTGTGTGTAACGATCAAATATTACGTAACTTCTTAACAGGCGTGCAGCAAAAAATCCGCCCAGAATCTACTGGTAACTAATCAGTATTTTTAACAAGTAACCTGAATCTAGGTTACTTGTATACTCAAATTACCTTAATATGCAGGAGCGGTTTTGTAACACGATGTTGGCTTAATGTAATTTAACCTGAATCTCACGCCGTTTTTTACATTAATTTTTGTGATAAATCGTAGCTTTTGCTCTGCCTATAAATCATAAAAGCTAATAATGCTTTTTACCTGTAAATATTCGTATATTTCTTTTAGCTCGTCTAGACTTACAACTTCATTCATCGTTAACCCATCATATGCAACTAAAGACCCGTTTGATCACCGTATTATTAATCAGCTCGCTATTGCCGCTATTAGTGGTTTTTGTTTTAGTGAGCATACAAGGCACTGAGCAAGCAGAACGTTTAAGTATCGTTGCAGCCCAAGCAAAAGTAAGTAACGCCGCAGGGATATTTGATCGATATTTTATCGAAAGAAAAGCTGAAATATCAATGTTAGCAAAAGATTCACGAATAAAGTCTATGCAATTTGTCAACATGCGCGATTATTTGATCAGTGAAAAAAAACAAGGTAGTGGCTCCTATGAAAAATTCATTGTAGGTGAAATTGATGGCAGTTTTTACAACACTGAAGGGGGAAATAGTTTTCAAAACCTAAAACGTACTTTTGATGATTCAATCGCGAACTCCAAACCCCGTTCAATTAAAAAAAGAGACTACTGGTTGACGACCGTTGGTGAAAATACAGCTAATGATCCTGTTATTTTTGTATCAGAACCCATGATCTCCTATACAACGGGAGTAAGACAAATTGTAATAAGCTCATCAATTTTAAATGACGAGAAACAAGTTGTTGGCTTGATCGGTGGCAGTATTGGTTGGAACGAAATCGAGCGTTTGATACAAGCAGTTCAAACACAGGTTATGAATTCTTTTGATGATGGCGTACGTTTTATGCTTGTATCAAATAGCGGTATTTATATGTACCACTGGGAAGCTGATAAAATAATTCAACTTTTGAAAAAAAATGAGCGCTGGGTCTTAAATAATATTGGTGAAAAGGTCAGTGTTAAGTTAAGGGTTACACAAGAGCCAAACGAAGAGATGAACCATATTGGGGTTCGTATGGTGGCTGGACATTCAGGGTTTGCAGAAATATTTAATAGTAAAACTGAAGAAAAAGAGCATATTTTCTTTTCGCCAATATCTTCGGCAGGTTATAGCATTGCTGTAGTGATCCCAAATAAACTTATATTTTCCAGAATAAAAGAGTTACAAAAAACTCTCTGGATAATTTTTTCTATTGTTTTGGTGGCAGCCTTATTTATAGCCATTCGCTTATCTGTTCGTCTGTATGCGCCAATTCATAACTTAACTCAGGCTTCACATGCTTTATCTTTAGGTGACTATAGCGTGAAGATCGCCTCATCAGGTAAAGATGAACTCGGTGAACTATCACGTGTTTTTATTAGCATGCGTGATGAGCTTTCAATGAGAGAAGGACAACTTGAAAAACGCGTAGAAGAACGTACAAAAGCATTTGAAATTGCAACGGGAAAAGCCAGTGATGCGTTAACAGCCAAAAGTCGCTTTTTAGCCAATATGAGTCATGAAATCAGAACGCCTCTCAATGGTGTTTTAGGTACTTTGCAGTTATTACAAACAGCTCCTGGACTGAAAGAAGATGAGGTGCTGTTAGTAAATACAGGGGTAACTTCAGCAACACATTTATTGTCGCTAATTAATGACATACTGGATATTTCTAAATTAGAGCAAGGAAAATTAAAAGCCGATAATTCAGTGTTTACATTACAACAGTTACAAGATGAAGTTTTCGCAATAGTTCAGCCCTTAGCTATAAAAAAGTCAATTATTATACAATGGCATAGCGATAACCACACACTTAGTGTTTACTCAGATAAAACACGCTTGAAACAGATATTGGTAAATTTAATCGGTAATAGTATTAAATTCTCACAATTAGGAAATGTGAATGTGACGATTAATACACAAAAAGAAGGTGCTGATTTAACATTGCAGTGTGTAGTGAAAGATAGTGGGATCGGGATTAAAGACGATCAACTCGCTGATATTTTTGAGCCATTTAGTCAAGCTGATAATAGTACAACACGTGTTTATGGTGGTTCAGGGTTAGGTTTAAGTTTATGTAAAGAGCTTGTAGAAATGCTTGGCGGTAAAATTACGATTCATTCAGAATTTGGTAAGGGAACTGAGGTCATTTTTAGTATTTTAACCGTTGAAAAAAATGAAAACAAAATTGAGAACACAGATCCAATGCTGGATTTTTCAAATGTGTCAGCCACAGTACTCGTTGTAGAAGATAATATGGTCAATCAATTGGTGATTAAAGCAATGCTTCTAAAGTTAAATCTAGATGTAGTAATAGCAAATGATGGCTTAATCGCTTTAGATATTCTACAGCAGCAAGATTTTGATATTGTTTTGATGGATATGCATATGCCTAATCTTGATGGAGTAAGTGCAACAAAAATTATCCGTGAAAATAAAAAATGGAAAAATCTTCCTATCATTGCGATAACGGCGAATGTAATGCAAGAAGATGTCAACGCATGTTTTCAAGCTGGAATGGATGATTACTTAAGTAAACCAATTGAGTTTAATTTACTCGCTTCATTATTATCACGCTGGTTGAAAACTTAGTTTTTAGTTCAGTTCCCGCCAGTCATTACATTGGTTTGATCACTATAGAAGCTTCTGAACCTTATTTCTCGTAACGAAGGTAAAGAGTGCGATTCACAAGCATAGCGATTAGGTCGATAAAATTTCACGAGACTCACTCAAACAAGATATTGATTGTATCAAAATAGGAACTCAGCTATGGTCTGTGTATAACCGAATTAATCTAAATGAGTTATCCATAAATTTATTCAGCATGGATGAGTAAATGTTTAAAGTCAGTTAAGAGACTAATACTTGTAGATACTTAACTTTCAAAAACAATGCGTAAAGGACAATAAATGATTAAGTATATTTTAATAATAGCAGCTGCATTTGGTGCTTATAAATTTTTCTTCTCTTCTGAAGGGCTAATTAAATCAAATATGAGTGAGATCCACTCAAGTGAGTATAAGTTTAAGATTACATTTCCTGACAAGCCAAGAGAAAAATCTGAAATCATTGATCTCCCTAATTACGGAAAATTCAAAACAGTGAGTTATTTTGTGCGTAAGCCTGAACTTGTTTGCGGTATTGTAATATCTGATTACTTAGATGCAGATGAAGTGACAGGGGATATTTATGACCAAATAGATGTTGCCAAAAGAAATCTGCTCAACAGATATGGCAGTAGCATCAATAGTGAAGAGTTTATCTCTGTTGGGGGGGTAAGTGGCTATCAATTCGATGTGACGACAAAAGATAGTAAGTTGTTGAGAATGCAAATTTTTAAGTATATGAGTAATTCATACAACCTTAGTTGTCAGTACGAAAACTCGGATGATCATAAGGGGCAAATGAATGAGTTTATGGACTCATTTGAACTAATTTAATTTATCTTACTGACATAAATTATTTAAAAATATAGCCGCTTAACAGAGTAAAGTATAAATATACTAACAATGATTTTTGGTGTTTTTCAGCTTAATTATCATACATTACTTAATGCAGCGATTACGAAGGTCGCTTTGCTGTTTTAGCGGTAGGTTTCATCGGGAATGGTATATTTATACCCAAGCTACCTCAATATGAAGAATATTATTTTTCTTTAACCCTTTAACTCTTTTACGAGAACTTTGCTACAACAGTACGTGATTTTTTACTATATTTTCAGCGCTATTTACTTCATTAGCGGCATATTCAACATTAAGAGAATGATATGCTTGAGCACCTTTACGGAACAAATGTTCAAGAAGCAAATTAGTAAAAAACTGAGGACAGAGAGATAAAGTACTTTGATAAACCAAAGACCGTCCATAATTATGCGTTTAATTGCTTCATCTAGGGAAATTTCTTATTTCTCATTTTTTGGAGGGGTTATAAACTTAAATAGAAATTTATGAATTTGCTCTGTGCAATGTCTGGTAAATGATATTTCTTATCGATTGCTCGTAACATTAAAAAAGCGCGTTTAAAACGCGCTTTTTAATTACTAAACTAAATTAGCTAGCGTCAACTACTTTGACAGGCACAGATTTTTCAGCACTGAATTTAGTGATCATTGCTTCTTCAACCGGTGTGAACGATGTTAGGTCAATGCCTTCAACCGCAGACTTATATTCTTCGATTGTAGGGAAACGGCCTAATACGCTTGCAAGTACTACAAGTGGTGTAGAACCAAGCAGTGATTCACCTTTTTTATTTGATGTATCAGCTACAACACGACCTTGAAACAGACGTGTTGATGTGGCGATTACAGTGTCACCAGGTTCAGCTTTTTCTTGGTTACCCATGCATAAGTTACAGCCTGGGCGTTCTAAGTATAAGATATTTTCATACTTAGTACGTGCCGCAGTTTTTGGTTTCGCATCGTCAAATTCAAAACCAGCGTACTTAGCCAAGATTGCCCAATCGCCTTCAGCTTTTAGCTCATCAACGATGTTGTATGTTGGTGGTGCAACAACTAATGGTGCATTAAAGACGATTGAACCGTTTTTCTTTTCAAGGTTGCGTAACATGTGAGCGATGATTTTCATATCGCCTTTATGAACCATACACGAACCAACAAACGCCAAATCAACTGGCTTGTCAGTGTAGTATGAAACAGGGCGAATAACGTCATGAGTATAACGCTTAGATACATCGTCGTTGTTTACGTCTGGATCGGCAATCATTGGCTCAACGATTTCATTAAGATCAACCACTACTTCAGCGTAGTATTTAGCTACATCATCAGGTGCAAGCGCAGGGTTTGTGCCGCTGTTGATCTCTTCGATACGTGTGTTAGCTAAGTCGATAAGACCTTGAAGTGTCTGTGCTTTATTATCCATACCTTTGTTGATCATGATTTGGATACGGCTCTTAGCCAACTCAATAGACTTGATCAACGTTTCGTCGTTAGAAATACAGATTGATGCTTTCGCTTTCATTTCTGCAGTCCAATCCGTGAAAGTAAACGCTTGGTCAGCCATTAGAGTACCAATGTGTACTTCAATAACACGGCCTTGGAATACGTTTTCACCGCCAAATTGCTTAAGCATTTGCGCTTGAGTTGCGTGAACAACGTCACGGAAATCCATGTGCTTAGCCATGCTGCCTTTAAAGGTTACTTTAACAGACTCTGGAATTGGCATTGCCGCTTCACCCGTTGCAAGTGCTAATGCCACAGTACCTGAGTCAGCACCAAACGCTACGCCTTTAGACATACGGGTATGTGAGTCACCACCAATGATAATAGCGCGGTCATCAATTGTGATGTCGTTTAATACTTTGTGGATTACGTCAGTCATTGCATGATAAACGCCTTGCGGATCACGTGCTGTGATCAGGCCAAATTTATTCATGAACGCCATTAATTTAGGGATATTTGCTTGCGCTTTGCTATCCCATACTGATGCTGTATGACAACCTGATTGATATGCGCCGTCGAGAATAGGAGAAATAACAGAGGCTGCCATTGCTTCTAGTTCTTGCGCCGTCATTGGGCCAGTTGTATCTTGTGAACCAACAATGTTTACATTAACACGTACATCAGAACCCGCGTGTAGCGGTGAGTCAGACAATACGCCTACGGCATTACGGTTGAAGATTTTTTCAACGGCTGTTAAGCCTTGACCTTCATGCGATATTTCTTTAGCAGGTGCATATACAAGCGGTATATCAATACCTAAAGTTTCTGCTGCAAATGTTTGTAGTTTTTTACCAAATACCACGGCATAAGAGCCGCCAGCTTTCATAAATTCAATTTTTTGAGCACTGAATGCAGAAGACACATCAGCAAGCTCTTTATCGCCGTTGTATAATTTCTTCTCTTTGGTATTAATCGTTAAAACTGTACCAGTAGCAACAGAATACGCTTCTTCAAGAACTGCGTCGCCGTTAGCATCTGTTACTGTGTTACCGTTAGCATCTACCTTCTTAACCCAGTTTTTAAGGTCAAGACCGATACCACCAGTTACATCAACGGTTGTTAGGAAGATTGGTGAAATACCGTTAGTTCCCGCAACCACTGGTGCAATGTTGATGAACGGAACGTATGGACTTGCTTGTTTACCTGCCCAAAGTGCGACGTTATTAACGCCAGACATACGTGATGAACCCACGCCCATGGTGCCTTTTTCAGCAATTAGCATTACTTTTGCATTTGGGTGTTTTTTCTGTAACTCACCGATTTCTTGCTGTGCTTCTGGTGTGATCATGCATTTGCCGTGTAATTCACGGTCGGCACGTGAGTGCGCTTGATTACCAGGAGATAATAAATCAGTTGAAATATCACCTTCACCAGCGATGTAGGTTACAACATCGATTTTTTCTGCAATTTCTGGCAGCTTAGTGAAAAATTCAGCTTGTGCGTAGCTTTCTAATAACTCTTTAGCAACAGGGTGGCCTGCTTTATATGCTGCTTCTAAGCGAGCAGTATCTGCATCGTATAAGAACACTTGTGTTTTAAGTACGTCAGTCGCTTGTGCTGCAATTTCTGCGTTATCAGCAAATGCTAGATCAAGTAGCATTTCAATTGAAGGGCCGCCTTTCATATGTGAAAGAAGCTCAAAAGCATATTCAGTAGTGATTTCTGTTACAGCTTCGTCACCAAGAATAATTTCTTTTAAAAACTGTGCTTTAACGCCCGCAGCACTCGTTGTTCCTGGTAATGTATTATAGATAAAGAAATGCAGAGAATCTTCACGATGCTCGTTGTTCGTATCTTTTATTTGAGTGATGATTTCAGATAGTAGCTCTGCACTATCAATTGGTTTTGGGTTTAATCCAAGTTCCGTTTTACGGGTTTGGATTTCTTCCATATATTTTGTATACAAACTCATAGAAAACTCTCGGTATTTTACTTGATATGAAGTTAAGCATTTTAACTGATTTACAGTGACTAGTAATGCCCAAATGAAAAAAGCTTTGTGCCCAACTATAATTATAGCTGGTTTTACGTTGACGGTATCTATACACAAGGTAGGATTTTATCGTACTTGCACCATAATTTGTATATATGAAATGAATATTCACTATTAATCTTGTGAATGTATGATGGTTGTAGCGCATACTCATCTAACTGTAAAAATTAAACAATGGAGGATTTTTGTTGTTCAATGTCTTCTGAACAGTTGATGCATAATGTACGTATGTGTTTAAACATCTAAATAATGATTATTTCAGCTAAAATAGGATAAAAGCTGTGATTTACGAGTTCGGAAGTTTCAGGTTAGTGCAATCATATATGAGATAAGAAGTTCTATTATGTCTCCTGATTAAATTTATATCGCTCTCGGCTTTTTTCATCAGCGATCCAGACTGTAATATCATTGAGTTTAATCAACCAGTAAGTGTTCAGATGTCGCTTTGTGTCATTTTATTTTATCAACGAAGTATCTCAAAGTATTGGCTCAGATCACTTTCTCAGCGTTCACTATCAATGGTATGCTCTTTTCTTTTAAATAAGAGATTTGCTATGGATGCTATTGAACTTTTATTAACCCGCCAATCAGATCCTCGATTGATTGCCCCAGGCCCTAATGATGATCAACTTAGTATTATTAAACAGGCGGCGCTGCGAGTGCCAGATCATGGCTGTATTGCACCATGGCAATTTATTGTTGTTGAGGGGGAAGGGCGTGAACGTTTGGGTGAGATCTATCATCAAAGTGCTATTGCAGAGCAACAAGATGAAAAAGTGATTAATCGTGCGAAAGAATTACCGCTGCGTGCCCCGATGATTATTATCGCTATTGCAAAATACCAAGCTCACCCAAAAGTTCCACGCGTAGAGCAAGTTCAAAGTGCTGGGTGTGCGGTGTTAGCTATGCAACAAGCAGCTTTCGCTCAAGGTTTAGGTGGTGTGTGGCGCACGGGTTATTTTGCACAGAGTGATGCAGTTAAAGGTGCTTTAAGCTTAACTCGTGAAGATGAAATTGTCGGGTATCTTTATTTAGGGACACCAGCAGTTGATTGTAAAAAATCTGTCCGTCATAGCCCTGAACACTTTTTTACAAATTTATAATCATTTTCACAAATGAATGAACTTTTCTCTAAAAATCTGGTCACATCATATTAAGTTTAAACGTGTTACTCTGCTTTAGCTGTAAGAAGTGCATGGATGCATTAATTGAACTATTTCTTCTGCAGTATGTTTTTTAATCTGTTGTTTTTTGTTAGTGTATGGATAGTCTTATAAAAATAACGATAAAGAAGACGAGAATGATGGGAAATTTATTTCTACGTGAAAAAGAGAAATGGTTAACGTGGTCCTTATGGGGCTTGGTTGGCGCAGCGCTGACTCTTTATATCGCAATGAGTACAAAAACACCGTATTTAGTGGCCTTTTCAGCGATGAGTATTCTTGTTTTACTGACTTGGTGGATGCAACGCAGTAAACGATTTGATTTTGGTCGAGCATTTAAAGTGTGTTTGTACGTAGTGATGTTAAGTGTATTACCGGCATTTATTTTGGTGATTATGCCAAGCGGTGACCTAAACAGATTTGATTTGATATTCCAAGTTATTAGCTTTGTTAGCTTAAGTTTATTAGCGTGTTCATTATGCTCACTAATTGCTCGTCGACCTAAGCAATATTATTGAACTGTCTTAAAATGAGTTAAAAAACCTATAATATCAATTATTTTAGGTTTTTTACATTTTAGGGGTTTACAAAGAGAGTCATTCCCACTATTATCCGCGCCGTACGGAGAGATGGCAGAGTGGTCGAATGCACCGGTCTTGAAAACCGGCATGGGTTTATAGCCCATCTAGGGTTCAAATCCCTATCTCTCCACCATATTTAAAAAGCCGCCTTATGGGCGGCTTTTTGCTATCTGGAGTTTATGATGTCTCAACAAAACCAATTAAACACGGTGCAACGGGTGGTCAAACATGTCCTGTTATGGACTGTATTTGCTTATTGCTATCACAGTGCCATCAACTTGCTCGTCAAAATGGCTATTGATGCCCAACCTGATGCTGTTTTACTTACGTCGTTTGTTTATTGTTTAGGTTTCAATATTCTCAGTGGACATTTGATCACAAAATATGACAAACATTGGCCTGTGATTGGTGCATTTTTTATTGGGGTCGTTGGTGTTGTTGTAGTACCTGCGGTATTAGTTGGTACGCATGCATTATTGAGTAGACCATTGCTTGCTGGTATTTTAATCAGCCTGCCTGCATTTACTTTTGCAATGGGCCTAATTAAGCAAAAACTCAATAAAAACTAAGCTTAAAGAAGCCCAAAAGGGCTTTTTTTTATGATAGCATAGACGCGTCTTTTAACTGATACCAGCGCATGATAGGTTGGTATAAACAAAACGTGAAACACATTATGTCAGATAATTTTACTACAGATGCTGAAAAAGCAAGTTACGGTATTGGCTTACAAATGGGTGAGCAACTTAAAGCTAATCCATTCGAAGGTTTAAACTTAAATTCAGTATTTGAAGGCATGAAAGATGCGTATGCTGGTAGCGACTTCCAAGTCGAGATCCCTGAGATCCAAGCTGCATTCGAAAAAATCAATACAGAAATTCAAGCACGTCGTGAAGAAGAGTCAAAAGTACTCTCTGCTGAAGGCATTTCATTTTTAGAAGAAAATGCAAAACGTTCTGAAATCACAGTAACTGAGTCTGGTTTACAGTATGAAGTATTAACTGCTGGTGAAGGCGCTAAGCCAACGGCAGAATCAACTGTACGTACTCATTACCATGGTACATTAATCAACGGTACTGTTTTTGATAGCTCTTATGAGCGTGGTCAACCTGCTGAGTTCCCTGTAGGTGGCGTGATCAAAGGTTGGACTGAAGCATTACAAATGATGGGCACTGGCTCAAAATGGCGTTTATATGTTCCTCATGAGCTTGCTTATGGTGAACGTGGTGCTGGCGCTGCAATTGCTCCTTTCTCAACGCTTATTTTTGATGTTGAGTTAATCGAAATTCTTTAATTAGACATTTTGATATTAAAAAGCCGCGCTAATATTTATTAGCGCGGCTTTTTGTTGTTACAAAGTAATATTATACTAATCTGCATAAACATTTGAACAATTTAACGAAGTAAATCACGCTATAACGGCGTTAAAAATTTTTAATTTAGAACCACTGGATATAAAAATTTTTGCTTAGGAAGAACCCTTTGGGCAGCGCATGTTTGGCATTTATACTGCGTTATCGCCTATTTATGGGGAACACCCACACCATAGGCGCTGCCTTGCCTAAATGCCAAACATACTGCTGCAAAATTAATCACGAAAGGTCAACACGTCCTCGTTATAACGCAATTTACTTGTCATTAAATAGACCCCATATCGACCCAGATTGGTATTAAAAGTAACCACGTACACCAATTCTAAAATTACGACCAGGTAGAGGGGCTTTATCCTTGATAAAAGAGCTGTGAACAAAGCCTAATTCATCTGTAATATTATCTATATTGATATAAAATTGTGTATCAACAGGGCCAACGGTTAATTGGTAATTTGCTTGTGCATCAAATAATGTATAGCTATCAGTTGCAGTTTCATAAGCGGTAATGTCATTTTGTTCAAAATAATGTGTGCCGGTTAAGCTAAACTGCCAATCATTAAGATTATATTGTAACTCAGAGCCTAACTTGTTCGCAGGTATACGCGGTAAGTTATTATCGTCAGAAGATAGCTTGGCCGTTGTAGAATCACCAAAAAGCTTGATCATCGCATTTGAATTTATTTTGTAATGCGCATCAAATTCTAGACCATATAATTGTGCATCTTTGCTTACAAATTGATATACAGTCATGTCACCTTCGTGACCTTCTTCTGCAGCTTCTAAACCATGCTCTTCATCGAAGACTAGACCCGTATTTTGCTGATAATAGAAATTTTCAATATCGTTATAAAAAAAGTTAACGGTATAACCAAAATCACCACTAAAGCGTCTAAAACTTAAATCAATATTAGTTGATGTTTCTTGCTTTATATCCTCTGGCTCAAAGTGAATCTCACCTTCTTCAATTTCATAGCCTAGGCCAAGTTCATAGGTGCCGGTGGCAATATGAACACCATTTGAAAGTAATTCAGCAGAAAGCGGTGCTCGTTCAGAATGAGATAAGCTTAGTGCGATACTTTGTCCTGGCGTATACTGCCAAATACCACCTGCAGAGACGCTTAAATTAGTGAAACTTTTACTGTATAGCTGTGTTTGTGCGTTTGACTCATCATGGTCATGGTCATGGTCATGGTCATGGTCATGGTCATGGTCTGCGATTGCGCTATCAATAGTGTAATCTTCTAAGCGTGCACCAAACTCAATAGTAACATCACCAATTTGCTGCTCTTCTAAAATAAAGATTGCATGACTGGTTGTTTTACTGGCTGGAGTAAATGCTTCTTCGCCATTAGCGTCATAGTCAGAATCGCTAAAGTGATAACCTACCATACCGTGCCAATTAGCAAACTTATGCTCAATGTTTAATCGTGCTTCTGTAGTTTCGTTACTAAAAATAGTACCAATAGCACCATCTTCAATTTCAGCATGACGATAGTCAGTATAACCAACACGTAAGTTAATTGTTTCTATCCAATTATTATGCAACGCATAGCTCATAAGACCTTGCCAGCGATCTTGCTCTACACGTGCATAAACTGGCGTTTCTTCACCTTCTTCGTGGTCATGGCCGAGCTCATGATCGTGTTCGTGTTCATGGTGTTCATGTGCAGGGATACCGTAGTCAGTATCAATACGTCCGTAAGCCAAACCAAGAGTAAAATGTTCACCCACATAACTGGTACCAAAATTAACGGTTTGACTATCAATAAATGTGTTTTCTACAGATGTTGCGGTTTCATGTTCTTCTTCTTCATGGCCGTCATGATCTTCGTGCTCTTCTTCGGGTAAATCAAAACGCGGCGTTTGATAATCATCACCAGTACGTTTTGTACCATCAAAATGAAAATTAAAGTTGTTGTGACCTGTTTCCAGTTTTGCTGCATACGTATTAGCATTTGAAACCGTGTCATGGGTGTATTCAACAGCACCAGTTAGCTGTTCAAT
Organism: Pseudoalteromonas porphyrae; assembly: GCF_001298125.1. NCBI lineage: Bacteria > Pseudomonadati > Pseudomonadota > Gammaproteobacteria > Alteromonadales > Pseudoalteromonadaceae > Pseudoalteromonas > Pseudoalteromonas porphyrae. Next base: position 166,143 of record NZ_LHPH01000005.1, read on the forward strand.
GTTATCAGTCGGAATTCGGTTATCAACAACATTTACCACGCCGCCGATCGCACCTGACCCATAGAGTAGGGTTGCAGGTCCACGTAAAACTTCAATTTGTTCTGCAGCTAAACTATCGTTTGAGGTCGCGTGATCAGGACCAATGCGTGACGCATCACTACTGTCTAATCCGTTTTGTGTGATCTTAACACGCGGGCCATCTAAACCACGGATAATTGGACTTGATGATACTGGACCAAAATAACTGGCATTTACGCCAGGAATTCCCTTGAGAGTTTCACCTAGGGTTGGTTTAGCTTTGTTACGTAATTCATCACCAGCAAGTACGCTCACTGGCGAAATCATTTCTAAGCTGTTTTTATGCAAAGCTGACGCATATACGACCATCGTTTCAACAGACGTTGGGGTGAGTGTAATATTTAGAGCCGAGCTAGCTTCATTTACTGCAATACGTGCATCAATGTAATTACTTTTACTTATGTGTAATTGACTATTGGCATCAACATTAATACTGAATTGACCATTGTCATCAGTTTTAATTGATTGTGTTTTCCCGTGTATATGTACATCGGCCTGACTAATTGGTTGATTATTAGTATCTAATACTTGGCCTTTGATAATGCCAGCATGAGCGGAAAATGAACTAAGGGCAGTGATTATTGCAGTGGAAATTAATGAATGTCGGATCATGAGTACTACATCGTGATGATTATGTTGTGATATAATATAACACCAACAATAAAGTGGATCAATAATGTTATACCATAACTTTTAATAATCCGCTTAAATTTTTATATCCGCTATACTTACTTTTAAGTAGCCGATCATAGGTATTTGCAATGAGTGATAAAACCCGCGTTTTTAAAGCTCGGTTTACTATTGCTGATTTGCGCCAGCAACGGAACCACCAAGAAGTGTTCACTACGGCTTTAGTTAAGAATGAGAGCTTAGAGCATTTTATTTTAAAGCTACTTGGTTACTGTCTGCTATCTTATGATAAAGATGCGGTGATAAATAAGCAATTTGATAAACTAACGCCAGACGTTAGTATTAAAGCCTTAGACGAGCATTATAAGACATGGCTAAGTGTTGATAAGCCCGATGCAGAGCAGCTAATTAAAATAGCCAAAAATGTTGATGAGCTTCTTATATTGACCGCCGCCAATACTGATTGGCTAGCGGATGTTCAGACACGATTGAGTTTCTTTTCAAACAGCCATATTATTGAAATTGATCAGCAGTTTATTGATGATATACGAGCTGGCTTAACGAGAAACTTAAGCTGGGATGTTATAATAGATGACACAAGTTTGATGATTAGCGATAAAGATCATTGCTATGAAACGAATAAATTTGATTGGCACTAAAACGTACCAATGTTTATATCTCGTCTTTTAATCATTTAAAACTCAGGGTAATACTGCCATTTGGTTTACAACAACACAGTAATACTTCGCCTTCTCTGACAAACGCTAAAGGCTCTTGGTTATAATTAACAGTTCCATCAATAAGCGTTGCCCTACAGGCACCACAATAGCCTTCGCGGCACTGATAGGGCACAGTTAATTTGTTTTGTTCTAAACAGTCTAAAAGAGAAGGGCAGCCAGTATTAAAATCAAAACACTGGCTGTCATCTGCAAGGTGAACCTTTGCAGTTTTTTGTACAGACATTAGAGATCAAAATCACCAAAGTCAGACGCATCTACTTGCGAGTCAATTTGGCCAACAAGATATGAGCTTATTTCGGCTTCCTGTGGGGCAACCTGTACATTATCAGAAACAAGCCATGAGCTGATCCAAGGAATTGGATTGCTGTTACTCGGAAATTGTGCAGGTAGGCCAACTGCAATCATACGTGCATTGGTAATGTATTCTACGTATTGACAAAGAATATCTTTATTTAAACCAATCATGGATCCATCTTTAAATAAATACTCAGCCCATTCTTTTTCTTGCTCAGCAGCATCAACAAACATTTGAATTGCTTCTTCACGACACTGTGCGGCTACAATAGCCATTTCAGGGTCATCTTTGCCATCTTGCATAATATTAAGAATATGTTGTGTACCAGATAAATGCAGTGCTTCATCACGGGCAATAAGTTTTATTATTTTTGCATTACCTTCCATTAGCTCTCGCTCAGCAAATGCAAATGAGCAAGCAAAGCTAACATAAAAGCGGATCGCTTCTAAAATATTCACTGACATCATGGCAAGGTACAAAAGTTTTTTAAGCTCAAATAAACTGATATTAACGGTTTCACCGTTAAGCACATGCTTACCTTCACCATATAAGTTGTATACGGCAACTTTATTAATTAACTCGTCGTAATATTTAGTTACCGCATCAGCACGTTCACTAATTTTTTCATTACTGACGATATCGTCAAAAATAAGTTCAGGGGCTTGGGTTACATTACGAATAATATGTGTATATGAACGGCTATGAATTGTTTCACTGAATGCCCATGTTTCAATCCAAGTTTCAAGTTCAGGAATAGACACAATTGGCAATAATGCAACATTAGGCGATCGACCTTGTACACTATCAAGCAAAGTTTGGTATTTTAAATTACTTAAAAATATATGTTTTTCGTGATCTGGCAAGGCTTGGAAATCTAAGCGGTCTTTGCTTACATCAACTTCTTCTGGGCGCCAAAAAAACGAAAGTTGTTTTTCAATTAATTTTTCGAAAATAGGGTACTTCTGTTGATCATAACGCGATACGTTAACGGTTTGGCCGAAAAACATCGGTTCTTGTAGTTGGTTATTATGGTTTCGGCTAAAAGTAGTATAAGACATAAGATCACTCAAAAAACGAACAGGATAAAGCGGGCGTAAAGCCCGCTTCAAATTTATATTTATAATCGATTAGATTTTACATGCGCCGCCTGCACAATCATCATCTTCCACTTCTGGTGTTTCGTCTTGCATATCAGAAGCACCATCACGTGTATTATGGTAGTAAAGTGTTTTAACTCCTAGTTTATATGCACCTAGTAAGTCTTGTAGTAACACCTTCATAGGTACTTTACCCCCTTCGAACTTATTTGGATCATAATTAGTGTTTGCAGAAATTGTTTGGTCAACAAATTTTTGCATAATACCAACAAGTTCTAAATAACCTTTGTTTGATGGGATATCCCATAATAACTCGTAGCTATCTTTTAGGCGCTCATACTCAGGCACAACTTGCTTTAAAATACCATCTTTACTGGCTTTTACACTGATATGCCCGCGAGGAGGCTCAATACCATTCGTTGCGTTTGAAATCTGTGATGATGTCTCTGACGGCATCAACGCAGATAACGTTGAGTTACGCATACCATACTCTTTAATATTGGCACGCAATGTGTCCCAATCTAGATGCAATGGCTCATCACAGATTTTATCTAAATCACGCTTATACGTATCTGTTGGCATAATACCTTGTGAATACGTTGTTTCGTTAAATTTAGGGCAAGCACCGCGTTCTTTTGCAAGTTCATTTGATGCTTTCATTAGGTAGTACTGAATTGCTTCAAATGTTTTGTGCGTTAATGCGTTAGCACTGCCATCAGAGTAACGCTTACCATTTTTAGCAAGATAGTAAGCGTAGTTGATTACGCCTATACCTAATGTGCGACGACCCATGGTTGCATTTTTTGCAGCGGGGACAGGGTAGTCTTGGAAATCAAGCAGATTATCAAGGGCACGTACAGCCAGCTCTGCAAGTTCTTCAAGCTCATCCAGTGACTCAATCGCACCTAAGTTAAATGCTGACAAAGTACATAAAGCAATCTCGCCTTCTTCATCATTTACATTGTTAAGCGGCTTAGTTGGTAACGCTATTTCTAAACATAAGTTAGATTGACGAATAGGCGCAACTTTAGCAATGAACGGGCTGTGCGTATTGCAGTGATCTACATTTTGTAAGTAAATACGGCCTGTACTTGCACGCTCTTGTGCAAACATTGAAAACAGTTCAATGGCTTTAATACGTTTTTTACGAATTGAGTCATCTTGTTCGTACTGCACATATAATTTATCAAATTCATCTTGATCTTCAAAAAACGCATTATATAAACCAGGCACGTCTGATGGGCTAAAGAGCGTGATGTAATCGTCTTTAATTAAACGCGAGTACATAAGTTTATTAAACTGAACACCGTAGTCAAGGTGACGTACACGGTTATCATCAACACCACGGTTGTTTTTAAGTACTAATAAATTTTCAACTTCTAAATGCCAAAGCGGGTAGAACAAAGTGGCTGCACCACCACGCACACCACCTTGCGAGCAGCTTTTAACGGCTGTTTGGAAGTGCTTATAAAAAGGAATACAACCGGTGTGGTAGGCTTCGCCATTGCGAATAGGGCTACCAAGTGCACGAATGCTACCAGCATTAATACCAATGCCTGCACGTTGCGATACGTATTTTACAATCGCGGATGATGTTGCATTGATAGAATCTAAGCTATCACCACACTCAATAAGTACACATGAACTAAATTGACGTGTCGGCGTACGTACACCGGCCATGATTGGAGTTGGTAATGAAATTTTAAATAATGAAACTGCGTCGTAAAAACGTTTAATGTAATCTAAACGTGTTTCTTTTGGGTAATCTGAAAACAGACTGGCGGCTACTAAAATGTATAGAAACTGCGCGCTCTCATAGATTTCGCCTGTAACGCGGTTTTGGACTAAATACTTACCTTCAAGTTGTTTAACCGCAGCGTAGCTGAAGTTTAAATCACGTCCATGATCAAGGTACTCGTCCAATGCATCAATTTCTTGTTCTGTGTAATCAGCCAGTAAGTGAGCGTCGTAGCGCTTGTCTTCAACTAGTTTAACAATGTGATCATATAAACGAGGTGGTTCAAATTGACCATATGCTTTTTTACGTAGGTGGAATACAGCTAAACGTGCAGCTAAGTACTGATAATCAGGAGACTCTTTAGAGATCTGATCGGCTGCCGCTTTAATGATGGTTTCATGAATGTCTTCGGTACGAATACCGTCATAAAATTGAATATGTGATTTTAATTCAACTTGCGAGACAGAGACATTTTTTAGACCCTCGGCGGCCCAAGCAATAACGCGATGGATCTTATCTAAATCAAGTGACTCTTTGCGGCCGTCACGTTTGCTTACAGATAGCTGTTGGTTCATAATTTTGCCTGTATTCCTTGAGGAAATATTTTCTAAAAAAATTTTTATTGTGTTAATGCTACTTTAACGAGAATTTAATTGTATAAGTCTTAGCCACAACATCTGGTGCTTATCAAATTCTAGGTCACAAGATAGAGTGGTCTGCGATCTTTTGCAAGGTACATAAATACCCTTGATTGTGGATAAGGTTGGGATAACATGATTGTGTTAGTGGGCATTAACCTTTGACCTTCTGATTAAAATGAAATTTATAAAAATCAACTCCAGATTGAGTAAATTATCTCATTTTAAAAATAAATTTCTGCTGCTTTTTTTATCAGCAATCAATGCACAAAAATTAACACAATCACAATATGTAGTGGTTAAAAATTAGCTAGACACTATATATGGTTAAAAGCATCAATAGGGGAGTACCAATTAAAATCAGCTTGCCAGCCTATTGCATCAGCTACACTAGGGATATATCCCCATAATGCCGTAGCGCTGTGCATGTTTGCAGCTTTGGCTGCGACAATGTCACGCTGTGCATCACCTATGTATAAACACCGAGTTGGTTCAACACCTAATAAATTAGCGGTGTGTAGTAGCGGCAATGGGGAAGGCTTGGCTACTGCTAACGTGTCACCACTGACAACCGCTTGCGCGCCTTTTAATTCAGTAATCGCTGAAACTAATGGGGTGGTCAAAAAGCCAGGTTTATTGGTCATTATTCCCCATTTAATGTTTTTTTGCTCAAGAGCAATTAATAAAGACGCTATACCAGAAAAACAGTGGCTATGCGTTGCAATATTATTTGCGTAAGCATTTAACAATTGCTGGCGTAAATCACCTTGCTTTGGGTGAGCATGCCACTGCTGGCCGAACCCGGCTTCCAGCAGCGCCATGGCACCATTAGAAGCTGCAGGACGATAGATGTCAGCCGAAACCTGTGGTTGATCATGATCAACGAGTACGCTATTAAGCGCTGCGCCTAGATCATCTGCGGTGTCCAGTAGTGTGCCATCTAAATCAAAAATAAAGGCATCATAGCTAATAACTGGCGTTGCTGTTTTAGAGTCAGCCATTACGCCAGTTTCTCAAAGTGCAAAATATAATTAACGCTGACATCGGTATTTAAGCTGTATTGCTTTGATAGCGGGTTATAACTAAGGCCAGCGCTGGCACGTACTTTTAATCCAGCTTGCTCTGCCCATGCAATAAGTTGTGCAGGTTTAATAAATTTTTTGTGGTCGTGAGTTCCCTCTGGCACCATTTTTAATAACTTTTCTGCGCCAACAATGGCAAACAAATATGCTTTTGGGGTTTTATTTAAGGTTGAAAAAAATACATCCGCACCCGGTTTGGCTAGTTTGGCAACGGCATGGATAATAGAAGCGGGATCAGGTACATGTTCTAACATTTCCATGCAGGTAATAGTATCAAAGCGAGCAGGGTACTGCGCTGCATACTCTTCTGCTGGTATTTTTATATACTCAACATTTACACCTGTTTCTAAACTGTGCAATTTAGCCACGGTTAATGGTTCTTGACCCATATCAATACCGGTCACGTGTGCGCCCATTCGCGCCATACTTTCACTTAAAATTCCACCACCACAACCTACGTCGAGTGTTTCTTTGTCAAACAAACCATGGGCTTTGTCGGCTATGAAGTCTAATCGTAACGGGTTGATCTCATGAAGAGGTTTAAATTCTCCATCTCGGTCCCACCATCGTTCGGCAATGGCTTCAAATTTTGCAATTTCTGCGTTATCTACATTTTGATGTTCGGTCATAAAAAGCTTCCTCGTCAATCTGAGGCCATTATATAGGGGGAAATTAATAAATCGCAAAGATTTAGCGCCTGTAAATATAAATAAATTGTGGTAGCATGACTTGGTAATAATAACTAAATACCCGCAAGCGCCCAGTATGTGGCACTTTAGGGGTAAATACTGAAGGAATGTGATATCAAATGACTGATTTCGCCAATGAAATTCTGCCAGTCAATATTGAAGACGAGTTAAAAAACTCCTATTTAGATTACGCAATGAGCGTAATTGTAGGACGAGCATTACCAGACGTACGTGATGGTTTAAAACCTGTTCACCGCCGCGTTTTGTTTGCTATGAACGAGCTTAATAATGATTGGAATAAGCCTTACAAAAAATCAGCCCGTGTGGTTGGTGACGTAATTGGTAAATACCATCCCCATGGCGACAGCGCTGTGTATGACACGATCGTACGTATGGCACAGCCATTCTCATTACGTTATATGCTAGTAGACGGCCAAGGTAACTTTGGTTCAGTTGATGGTGACTCAGCAGCAGCAATGCGTTATACGGAAGTCCGTATGGCGAAAATGTCTCATGAGCTTTTGGCCGATCTTGAAAAAGAAACGGTTGATTTTGTACCTAACTACGACGGTACAGAGCAAATTCCTGACGTATTGCCTACGAAAGTTCCTAACTTATTAGTAAACGGTTCATCGGGTATTGCGGTAGGTATGGCAACAAACATTCCGCCTCATAACTTAACTGAAGTTGTGAATGGTTGTTTAGCCCTTATTCAAAACCCTGATTTAACAATCCTTGAGTTAATGGATTATATTCCGGGGCCAGATTTCCCAACTGCGGCAATTATTAATGGTAAAAAAGGCATTGAACAAGCCTATTTAACCGGTCGCGGTAAAGTGTACATGCGTGCACGTGCAGAAATCGAAGTCGACGAAAAAACTCATCGTGAAACGATTATCGTTCACGAAATCCCTTATCAAGTAAACAAAGCGCGTTTAATCGAAAAGATTGCAGAGCTGGTTAAAGATAAGAAGATTGAAGGTATTAGTGCATTACGTGATGAATCAGATAAAGACGGTATGCGTATCGTTATCGAGATCAAACGTGGTGATGTAGGTGAAGTGATTCTAAACAACCTTTATGCACAAACTCAGTTACAAACTGTGTTTGGTATGAACATGGTTGCCTTAATTAATAATCAACCTAAGTGTTTCAATTTAAAAGAAATGCTTGAAGAGTTTATTATTCACCGTCGTGAAGTTGTAACGCGCCGCACCGTATTTGATTTACGTAAAGCCCGCGATCGTGCACACATGCTCGAAGGTTTAGCGATTGCACTTGCAAACATTGACCCAATTATCGAACTTATTCGTAACTCGCCAACCCCAGCTGAAGCAAAAATTGCCTTAGCTGCGCGTCCGTGGGAACTAGGTAATGTTAAAGCCATGCTTGAAAAAGCGGGTGAAGCAAATGTAGCGCGTCCTGATTGGTTAGCTGATGACTTAGGCATTCGTGATGGCCAGTATTATATTTCTGAGCAACAAGCCCAAGCTATCCTTGATTTGCGTTTACATAAGCTAACAGGTCTTGAGCACGAAAAGATTCTAAGCGAATACCAAACGTTATTAGATTTAATTGCTGAGCTTTTATATATTCTTGCTACACCAGAGCGTTTAATGGAAGTTATCCGCGATGAGCTAGTTGAAATTAAAGCGCAATATGGTGATGAACGTCGTACGGAAATCAATGCCGCAGCGCATGATATCAGTTTAGAAGACTTGATCACTGAAGAAGACGTAGTAGTTACACTTTCTCACGAAGGTTACGTTAAGTATCAACCATTATCTGATTACGAAGCACAGCGTCGTGGTGGTAAAGGTAAGTCAGCAACGAAGATGAAAGATGAAGATTTCATCGAACGTTTATTAGTTGCAAATACGCACGATACGATTCTGTGTTTCTCAACAGCTGGTCGCTTATATTGGCTTAAAGTGTATCAATTACCGCTTGCTAGCCGAGCTGCCCGCGGTAAGCCAATTGTAAATTTACTGCCGCTTGAGGCTGACGAACGTATCACAGCAATCTTGCCGGTGCGTGAATATGCAGAAGATAAATACATCTTTATGGCCACTGCATTTGGTACAGTTAAGAAAACACCACTGACAGCGTATAGCCGTCAACGTGCTAGCGGTATTATTGCCGTTAACTTAAACGATGGTGATAGCTTAATTGGTGTAGACATCACTGATGGAAGCAACGAGATCATGCTATTCACTGATGCTGGTAAAGTTGTTCGCTTTAAAGAAGCTGAAGAATCTCCAGTATTAGATGAAAATGGTAACCCAGTACTTGATGAAAATGGTAAGCCAGAAATCAAGTTCAAAGGTGTACGCCAGATGGGTCGTACAGCAACGGGTGTTCGTGGTATTAAAATGCCTGAAGGTCAACGTGTTGTCTCATTAATTGTACCTAAGACAGATGGTGCTATCTTAACAGTAACTGAAAACGGTTACGGTAAGCGTACTTTACTTGAAGATTATCCATCGAAGAGTCGTGCGACTCAAGGTGTGGTATCAATCAAAGTAAGTGAGCGTAATGGTGCTGTTGTTGGTGCAGTTCAAGTTGATGATAACGATGAAATCATGATTATATCTAATCGTGGAACCTTAGTACGAACTCGCGTTAACGAAGTTTCTACAGTTGGGCGTAATACCCAAGGTGTTATTTTGATAAGAACTATTGACGAAGAGCAAGTAGTTGGTTTACAACGTATCGAAGAAATTGAAATCGATGAGCTTGAAGCTATCGAAGGCGAAAGCGTTGAAGTAGTCGAGATTGTTAATGATGACGCTGGGGATAACCCTCCAGCAGAATAGCATTAATAAATAAAAGCGGCTTTGGCCGCTTTTTTTTATTGTTAAAATAAAACTGAGCAATAATATTAATCCCCAGATACGGGGATAAATATACACTCTTATTGTTAAATTACTGGAATGAGGAAAGGTAATGAGTAAATATAATTTTTGTGCGGGGCCTGCAATGTTGCCGCCAGAAGTAATGGCAAAAGCACAAAAAGAATTTGTTGATTGGCAAGATTTAGGTGTGTCGGTGATGGAGATAAGCCACCGAAGTAAAGAGTTTTTAGCGCTCACAGCAAAATGTGAAGCAAGTCTACGCCGTTTGATGGATATTAGTGACGAGTTTGAAATATTATTTATGCACGGTGGTGGTCGCGGTCAATTTGCTGCAGTACCGTTAAATTTGCACCTCGATGACAAAGCCGCCGTGTATTGTGAAAACGGCGTATGGTCAAAAGGCGCAGTAACTGAGGCATTAAAATTTACACAAGTGACAGAGCTTGATGTACGTAATGATAGTGATGAGCAATTTTCAATCAAGCCAGTGAGCGAATGGCAATTCCCCGCTGATCCGTCATACATTCATTATTGCCCTAATGAAACCATTGATGGTATCGAAGTATTTGACGTACCAAGTCATCCTACTGCACCCATAATCGCAGATATGTCATCAACGATCTTATCTCGTGAATTTGACGTCAATAAGTTTGATTTAATCTATGCTGGCGCGCAAAAGAATATTGGTCCATCAGGCTTAGCCATTGTCATCATCCGTAAAACCTTGTTAGAGCGCCAAGGCTTAGCTAAACCTGGTGTATTTGATTACGCGCTAGAGGTTAAGCAAGGCAGTATGTATAACACACCGCCAACATTTGCATGGTATTTAGCAGCGGAAGTGTTCGAATGGCTTGAGCAAAATGGTGGCGTTAAAGCCATGGAACAGCAAAACATTGCAAAAGCCGAATTACTTTATGGTTTTATTGACGAGTCGCCATTTTATAACAATAAAGTGGCAAAACACTGTCGTTCACGCATGAATGTACCATTTTGGTTAAACGATGAAAGTTTGAATCAGCAATTTCTATCACACGCTAAAGAAGCTGGTTTACTAGCCCTTGAGGGACACCGTATTGTTGGTGGCATGCGCGCGAGTATTTATAACGCAATGCCACTTGCCGGTGTACAGGCTTTAGTTGATTTCATGGCAAAGTTTGCCAAGGAGAACAGCTAATGGAGCAACTACGTTTAGAGCCAATTAATAACGTAAATGGTAGCGTGACATTACCTGGCTCAAAAAGTTTATCAAACCGTATTTTATTATTGGCAGCACTTGCTGAAGGTACAACGGTTGTTGAAAATTTATTGGACAGTGACGATATTCGCCACATGCTAGGCGCATTAAAATTATTGGGTGTAGATGTAAGCCTCAATGATGATAAAACAGTTGCAACAGTAAAAGGTGTTGGCGGGCAATTATTAACCCCATCAGAGCCATTATTTCTTGGTAATGCTGGTACAGCGTATCGTCCTCTAACGGCCGTACTTGCTGCTGTATCAGGCGAGTACGAATTAATTGGTGAACCGCGTATGGAAGAGCGACCAATTGGTCATTTGGTTGATGCACTGCAAGCGCTTGGCGGTGATGTAACTTATTTAAAAAATAAAGATTATCCGCCACTAAAAATCGTGGGTGGACAGATTAAGGGCGGACAGGTTGAAATTGACGGCAGTATTTCAAGTCAATTTTTAACCGCGCTATTAATGGCAGCCCCTTTATTCAGTGGTGACACCAAGATCACAATTAAAGGCGCGTTAGTTTCAAAACCTTATATTGATATTACCCTCGATGTAATGGCACGTTTTGGTATTGCAGTAGCGAATGATGATTACAAAACCTTTATCGTAAAAGGCGCACAGCAATACCAAGCGATTGAACGCATTATGGTTGAAGGTGATGCGTCATCAGCCTCTTATTTCGTAGCTGCAGCTGCGATTGCAGGTGGTGAAATAGAAATCAAAGGCGTTGGTGCTAAATCAGTGCAAGGTGACATTGGTTTTGCCAAAGTGATGGAGCAGGTGGGTGCTAAAATTGATTGGTATGATGAGCGCTTAGTTGTTCGCAAAGGGCAATTGAAAGGTGTAGACATAGATGCCAACGCTATTCCTGATGCAGCGATGACACTTGCAACAGTGGCTTTATTTGCAGATGGCCCTACAGCTATTCGTAATATTTATAATTGGCGCGTAAAGGAAACTGACCGCTTACATGCAATGGCAACTGAGCTTCGTAAAGTCGGGGCTGAAGTTGTTGAAGGGGAAGATTTTATCGAAATTATCCCCCCAACACACTTTAATGACGTTGCAATTGATACATACGACGATCACCGCATAGCCATGTGTTTTGCTATGGTAGCAGTAGGTGGAAAAGCAATTACAATTAATGATCCTAAATGTACCTATAAAACATTTCCGACATTTTTCAAGACCCTAGCGTCAGTAAGTCATTAAGGTACAGCGTTGTTGATATAAAAAGTTACATACAAAAAGCGGATAAATTTAATTATCTGACGTATAATATGGCGGTTTTATTTTGGTGTGCATTGAAGGAGGTTTAAATGCAGGCGTTATTAATGCCCGTAATCACCGTTGATGGCCCAAGTGGTTCAGGTAAAGGAACTGTTTGTCGCTTGTTAGCCGAGAAATTAGGGTGGGATGTATTAGACAGTGGTGCTATTTATCGTGTTTTATCACTGGCTGCACTTCACCATCAAATTGCATTGGACAATGAAGAGGCATTAGTGCCTTTAGCTGCCAATTTAGATGTGCAATTTTTAGTGGATAGTCAAACAAATGCTGGAAAAGTTATTCTTGAAGGCGAAGACGTATCAACTACAATACGTAATGAAGAGGTTGGTGCTGCAGCGTCAAAAGTTGCAGCGTTACCACGCGTTAGAGAGGCCTTATTACGCCGCCAGCGCGCATTTCGCACAGAAAATGGCTTAGTTGCAGATGGCCGAGATATGGGCACTGTCGTGTTTCCAGATGCGCCATTGAAAATATATTTAACCGCAAGTGCAGAAGAACGTGCTCGTAGACGTTTTGTTGAGTTGAATGAGCGCGGTCTTGATGTTACACTAAGTGGTCTATTAGAAGACATTAAAGCACGTGATGATCGCGATATGAATCGCGCTGTTGCGCCGCTTGTGCCTGCAGATGATGCAATTGAACTCGATACTAGCGAGCTTAATGCTCAGCAAGTATTTGATAAAGTTATAACTTTAATCGATATTGCAATATCTGAAGGTAAGTTTCCTAAACGAAACTAAACACATTTTATGCACCAGCAGGATGCCAGTGCTATTTTAACAACCCCATGCAGCATGGTTGCTAATTGGTAATAATATATGAGACGTATATTCGTATGTCAGAAAATTTTGCGCAGTTATTTGAAGAAAGCTTAAAGGGTTTTGAAGCAGAGCAAGGCTCTATTGTTAAAGGTACAGTTATCTCAATCGAGAACAACATTGTACTTGTAGATGCTGGTCTTAAATCAGAAAGTGCTATCCCTGCAGAGCAGTTCAAAAATGCTGCTGGTGAACTAGAAGTTGCTGTTGGCGACGAAGTAGATGTTGCACTAGATGCAATTGAAGACGGTTTCGGTGAAACTATCCTTTCTCGTGAGAAAGCTAAGCGTCACGAAGCATGGATCCGTCTTGAGAAAGCATGTGAAGAGCAAGAGACTGTTACTGGTGTTATCAACGGTAAAGTTAAAGGCGGTTTCACAGTTGAAGTTGATTCAATCCGTGCTTTCCTACCTGGTTCACTTGTTGATGTTCGTCCAGTACGTGACACAACTCACCTTGAAGGCAAAGAGCTTGAATTTAAAGTAATCAAGCTTGATCAAAAACGTAACAACGTTGTTGTTTCACGTCGTGCAGTTATCGAATCTGAAAACTCACAAGAACGTGAAGAGCTTCTTGCTAACCTTGTTGAAGGTCAAGAAGTTAAAGGTATCGTTAAGAACCTTACTGACTACGGTGCATTCGTTGACCTTGGTGGTGTTGATGGTCTACTACACATTACTGATATGGCGTGGAAGCGTGTTAAGCACCCTTCAGAAATCGTTAATGTTGGCGACGAAATCGCAGTTAAAGTTCTTAAATTCGACAAAGATAAAACTCGTGTATCTCTAGGTCTTAAACAGCTTGGCGAAGATCCATGGGCAGCTATCGCTGGTCGTTACCCAGAAGGTTCTAAACTTTCTGGTCGTGTAACTAACCTTACTGATTACGGTTGCTTCGTAGAAATCGAAGAAGGCGTTGAAGGTCTAGTACACGTTTCTGAAATGGATTGGACTAACAAGAACATCCATCCTTCAAAAGTTGTTAGCCTTGGCGACACTGTTGAAGTTATGGTTCTTGAAATTGACGAAGAACGTCGTCGTATTTCACTTGGTCTTAAGCAATGTATTGCTAATCCTTGGCAAGAATTTGCTCGTCTTCAAAACAAAGGCGATCAAGTTACTGGTAAGATCAAATCAATCACTGACTTCGGTATCTTTATCGGTCTTGACGGTGGTATTGACGGTCTTGTACACCTTTCAGACATTTCTTGGAATACACCTGGCGAAGACGCTGTACGTGAATTCAAGAAAGGCGACGAAATCACTGCTATCGTATTGCAAGTTGACCCAGAGCGTGAACGTATCTCTCTAGGTGTTAAGCAAATCGAAGCTGACCCATTCAATAACTACCTTGATGCAAACAAAAAAGGTGCTATTGTTAAAGGTAAAGTGACTGAAGTTGATGCGAAAGGCGCAACTGTTGAACTTATCGAAGGCGTTGAAGGTTACATCCGTGTAGCTGATATCGCTCAAGAGCGCGTTGAAGATGCAACTACTGTTGTTTCTGTAGGCGACGAAATTGAAGTGAAATATGTTGGTGTTGATCGTAAGAACCGCACTTTAAGCCTTTCAGTTAAAGCTCTTTTCGAAGCAGAAGAGAAAGAAGTACTAGAAAAGCTTAAGAAAGAAGAGCCAGTGTTTGAAAACGCAATGGCAGCTGCTTTCGCAAATGCACAAAAAGACTAATTAATCAGTCTTAATTGGAAGGGCAGTGTTGCCCTTCCTTTATCTCTTTTTAAGGAAACGTTATGACTAAGTCAGAATTGATAGAACAATTAGCCGAGCAACACGCACATGTCCCTGTGAAAGATGTTGAAAATGCTGTTAAAGAAATTCTTGAACAAATGGCCGGCTCATTATCAAGCTCAGATCGCATAGAAATTCGTGGTTTTGGTAGTTTCTCATTACATTTTCGCTCACCTCGCACAGGTCGTAACCCTAAAACAGGCGATACTGTTGAGTTAGAAGGTAAGCATGTACCACATTTTAAACCAGGCAAAGAATTACGCGATCGTGTAAATGCGAGTATTGCCTAGTTATTAAGTTGGAGTAGTTACTTGTTTAGGGTATTAAAAATTATTCTGGTAGCAATATGCCTAATTTTTGCATTTGTACTTGGTTCGCAAAATCCGCACTTGGTGAAAATCAATTATATTATTGCCAGTAATACGTTACCCCTCGCAATGATTATAAGTATCTGTTTTGCTTTAGGTGTCGTGATCGGTTGCTTTATAAGCTTTAAGTTGTTTTCACAATTGAAGTGGCAAAACTACCGTTTGAAAAAAAAATTAGCACCTGAAAAAAATAAAAATAAGCTCGTAGCTAATAAAGATTCTTAATTATGATTGAGCTTTTGTTTTTACTTTTGCCTGTTGCGGCTGGTTATGGCTGGATAATGGGTAAGAACAGTGCTAAAAACCAAGCTCATCAGCTAAATCGTCAGATCACGTCTGAATACAGTAAAGGCTTAAAGTTTTTACTCGACAGAGAAGAAGATCAAGGTCTTGAGCATTTAATTAACTTGCTTGAAGTATCAGCTGACTCTGTTGAACATTATTCTACACTTGCGACTATGTTTCGCCGTCGAGGCGAGCTAGACCGCGCGATAAAAATTCACGAACTACTGCTTAAACACCCAAGCCTTAATGAACAACAAGCTGCCAGTAGCCGACTTGAACTTGCCGAAGATTATATTATGGCGGGTTTGCTTGATGGCGCCGAAGAGCATTTAGTGTGGTTGATAAAAGCAAACCACAGTGATGCATTAGAACCGATACTTAATTTATATTCACAAACACGTGAATGGGAAAAAGGTATTAATATGTTCGAGGCTCACAGCGACTTATTTTCAAAGCCACAGCATTTTAAAGCCATAGCCAATTTTTATTGTGAGGCTGCGTTAATAGATAACGACCCACAAGTTATGCGCAAAGCTATTAGTCTAAATCATAAAGCAATTCGCCCTTTGTATGAATTAGGTAAGTCTGCTTATGCAAAAGAGGATTATGTAAAAGCGATTTATTATTGGCGTGAGCTGATATGTACTTTTACTTTTTTTGCTCCTTTATTTATTGATGATCTTGCTCACAGCTATAATCAATTAAAGTTGACTGAGCAATTTCATGCGTTACTTTTACAATTGCTTGATAAGGGCGGGGTGTTGATAAAAATAAAACATTGCCAAGCATTACTTGAGCAAGGGCACACAGATCAAGCAATTAAATTTTTAACTGATAGCTTAAAGCGTCAACCTACAATTCGCGGTTTTAGTTTTTTATTACAGCTTCTTGCTAAACAAAATACAGATATTAAAGATGTGCTTGATCAAATCGATAAGTTAGTCACCTCTTATATTGCCACAAAACCAGATTTTCAATGTCAACACTGTGGTTTCACCAGCCATACAATTTATTGGGTTTGTCCATCGTGTAAACATTGGGAAACCATTGTACCAAGCCGTGGTTTAGACGGTTTTTAGTTTTCTATAAAATATTCACTTACTTCTACAATTAGTTTTAGGAAAGTTATGTCTCTCGAACATTCAAAAAAAGTTCTTATCGCCCTCGATTATGATGATCAACAAACAGCTTTAAATTTCGTTAAACAATTATCACCAGATACTTGCCGCTTAAAGGTTGGCAAAGAAATGTTTACTTACTTTGGGCCTGCTTTTGTTAAAGAACTCATTGATTTAGGTTTTGATGTATTTCTAGATTTGAAGTTTCATGATATTCCTAATACGGTTGCAAAAGCGGTAACGGCGGCTGCAAAAATGGGTGTTTGGATGGTTAATGTTCATGCCAGTGGTGGTGTTGAAATGATGACTAAAGCGAAGCAAGCACTTGAACAATTTGGTGATGAAGCGCCATTATTAATTGCAGTTACAGTATTAACAAGTATGGATAGTGCCGAATTAAAAAGACTCGGTATTGATAAAACACCTGCTGAACAGGTAGTTTATTTAGCAAAACTGGCTAAAGAGTCGGGGTTAGATGGCGTTGTGTGCTCAGCACAAGAAGCCAAACAACTAAAATCAATATTAGGAAGTGACTTTAAACTTGTTACACCTGGTATTCGCCCAGAAGGCAGCGCAGCAGGTGATCAGAAGCGGATAATGACACCAAAACAAGCTATTGACGATGGTAGTGACTATCTAGTTATCGGTCGTCCTATAACGCAAGCAGATGATCCTGTTTCTGTTTTGATAAATGTTAATAATTCGATTTCTTAAAATTAACTTTTACCTATACTTTAGTACCAATGTTTTTAATTACAATTTATAACTGATCTGTTATATTAGCCTATATTAGTTTGTTGTATGGGCTTTTTATGAAATATATTATTACTTCTATTTTGTTGTTTGTTATCTATTTTTCGGTTAATAAATATGGGGTTTCTGCTAATTCATTTGATGATTCATCAAATGTGAGCGATGCATTCAATATTTATCCTGTCAATCTCGTTGACTTTAAGCTAACGCTTGTTAAATATATCCATCATGTATGCGAGAAGAATGAAGAAAGATTAACCCAAATGAAAAGTGATGTTTCAGAATGTATTTCAGCTCATGATCTTGCTAAGGATAAATGTGAGGTAAAAGTTTTACGTTTAGCGCCATTTAATATTGAAAATAAAGAAGATTTAGATGAGTATGGGCAAGATTACAAACAGTGTACCTTGCCCTATAAAAATTTAGTGGGTTAGTTTTTGTTATTTAAGCTTTTAAGCGAATTGCTTTTGCTTCTATATCAATTAAACCTTGCTTAAATAAACCACCAATCGCTTTTTTATAATTAGCTTTGCTGGTTGAAAAAACTTTTTTGATTACTTCTGGATCTGATTTATCGCCAAGTGCAATGACACCACCCTCGGCTTTTAATTTATCCATTATTTTTTCACCAAGGTCACTTACCTTTCCCATTCCTGGTTTTTCAAGAATGACGTCAATTTTTCCGTCTTCACGTACTTTTTGAATAAAACCAGTTAAGCGCTGGCCAACAAACATGTTTTTAAACACCATGTTGTAAAAAATTACGCCATAATGTGCTTCTTCAATTAACACTTTATAGCCAATATCCGTTTTACCGGCGACAATCAATTGTACTTCTTGCAGTGGTGTATATTCTGGTTCAGTTTTATTGATGAAGCGATTAAAGTTATTTGAAGCACAAATACGGCCACTTGCATTATCTAAGTACAAACGAACTAAATAAGAATAGCCTTCTTGCATTCTAGGTTTTTGTTCGTTAAATGGTGCAAGTACATCCTTCTCAAGACCCCAATCTAAAAAAGCACCAATGCTGTTCATTTCTTTTACGCGAAGCAGGGCGTACTCACCCACTTGTGCTAATGGCTTTTTAGTTGTTGCTGTTGCTAAGTTAGCATTATCTAAGAAAATGAATACGCTGATACTATCGCCAGCTTCTAATTCATATTTGATTTCATTACTTGGTAAGAAAACCTCGCCTAGGTCATGACCATCAAGGTACGCGCCTTCGTTACTTACTTCATTAACGAATAGTGTTTGGGTGGTTCCGAGGTAACTCATAATTATTCCTGTTCTGGCTTTTTACGACGGCGCATTGGGGCATCGCCATCAATATTAAGGGGGGCTTTAATCGGTGCTTGTGGCTTTTTAGACTTAGACTTACGCTTGGTCATTACCTTTGCTTTTGGTTTTGCTTTATCTTGCTCTTTAGCCCAAATAGCATCAGGTTTTGGTTCGCGGAGACCTTTAAATTTACCTTTAAGCCCTTCGATGGTATGAAACTCAAGTTCATCATTTAAAAAAGCTTTAATTGCTTTGTAGCTTAACCAATCTTTAGGTCCAACGAGTGAAATTGCAGTGCCTTTAAAACCTGCACGACCTGTCCTGCCTATACGATGAACATACTCTTCAGCGTGTTTAGGTAAATCAAAATTAATTACGTGTGTGACACTGAGTAAATCAAGGCCGCGGGATGCGACATCTGTTGTAATCAAAATCTTAAAGTTTTCACGACTAAAGCTGTCCATAATCTCAAGACGTTTATTTTGTGCAAGGTCACCTGCTAAGGCTTGTGCTTTAAATCCTTTTGCATTGAGCGCATCACTTAAACGGCTTGTATCCGCACGGGTTGCTGTAAAAATAATACATTGGCCCACATCATCTTGCTTTAAAAAGTGCTCAAGCAATGCTTCTTTGTGATCAAGGTGATCAGCTAAAAATAAACTTTGCTTAATGTCTGAATGTTGTTCGTTAGCGGCACTGAGCGTAATTTGTTTTGGCTTTTTTAATAAATTACGTGATAGCGCATCAACTTGGGCATGATCAAGTGTTGCAGAAAACAATAAGGTTTGACGCAGGCGATGATCCGCTTGTTCATTGATCATTTTTAGCTGTTCGGTGAAACCTAAATCTAAAATTCGGTCTGCTTCATCAAAAATAAGTAATTCAAGGCCACTTAATTGTAATGAGCGTTTTGTTATGTGATCAGCTAAACGTCCAGGTGTTGCAATAACGAATTGTGGATCATTACGAAGAGCTTTAATTTGATCATTAAAATTCTCACCGCCTAGTATTTTTACCGCTTTAATATTAGTACCCGCAATTAAAAGTCGAAGCTGAGTAAATACTTGTGTAGCAAGTTCGCGAGTAGGCGCGACGATAAGTACTCGAGGATCGCGTTTACTGAGCGCTTTTTGCTTCATGACTCGTTGAACTGCTGGGAGTAAAAAAGCTAAGGTTTTGCCTGACCCAGTTTTAGACTGAGCGAAAATGTCATGACCTGCAAGTGCTGTTGGCACTGCATGGGCTTGAATATCTGTAGGCTGGGTGATCCCTTGATGAGCTAATTGTGTTTCAAGGCGAGTATCAATCCCAAGATCAGTAAAGTGCAAAGTGTATTTCTCCAAATGAGCAATTAATTGGGTATAAGCCAACAATAATGTCGCTATTATAGCGTAGTAGAGTGCTTGGCCGACAGTAAAAACCTGTTTATCACTGCTTTTTTTGCATTTAACCGTAAAATGCGTAAAATATGCGCCCCAATGCGCCGGATTTACGATTCGGTTACCGCCAATAACGGCTAAAGCAAAATAGGAATACCCATGACTGCAGTACATAAAGATAATGTCACCAGTGAGCACTTTGTTGTATGCGCGCTGTATAAATTTGTTGCACTCCCTGAATTTGAAGCACTTCGTCAACCACTTTTAGATGTAATGGAAGCCAATGAAGTACGCGGTACTTTATTAATTGCTGCTGAAGGGATTAATGGCACAGTATCAGCTAAGCGCGAAGGTATCGATAATTTACTATCGTGGCTTGATACTCAACCAAACCTCGATAACATTGTGAGTAAAGAGTCGTTTGATGATGAATGCCCATTTTATCGTACGAAAGTAAAGCTTAAAAAAGAAATCGTGACTATGGGTGTTGAAGGTGTTGATCCGCTCAAAGTTGTTGGCAGTTACGTCAAGCCACAAGATTGGAATGCGTTGATTTCAGACCCTGAGGTTATTCTAGTTGATACCCGAAATGACTATGAAATTGAAATCGGTACTTTCCAAAATGCCGTTGATCCAAATACTAAAACATTTCGCGAGTTCCCGCAGTGGGCAAAGGAAAACTTAGACCCTACAAAACATAAAAAAGTAGCGATGTTTTGTACGGGTGGTATTCGCTGTGAAAAATCAACGGCTTATATGAAAGAGCAAGGCTTTGAAGATGTATATCATCTCGAAGGCGGCATTTTAAAATACTTAGAAGAAGTGCCAAAAGAAGAAACAATGTGGGAAGGTGAATGTTTTGTCTTTGATAACCGCGTTGCGGTGGATCACGACTTACAAAAAGGTTCGTATGATCAATGCCATGCTTGTCGTATGCCAATCACAGAGGCTGAAAAACTAAAATCAGAGTATATGGAAGGTGTATCGTGTCATCACTGTATTGACAACGTTACAGATGAACAAAGAGAACGATTTGCAGAGCGCCAAAAGCAAATTGAGCTGGCACAAGCGCGTGGTGAAGGTCATATAGGTAATGAAGCGCAAGCGGTTTTACAAAAACGCAAAGATGCTAAAAAAGCACAAAAAGATGCGCAACGCGGTAAATAATCTAACCACTTATTAATAATGATAAAAAGAGCCACTAAGGCTCTTTTTTATCATTCGGACATTTTAGTACTCTATTCAACCCCAATAAATCCACCCGTTTGATGTGCCCATAACGCAGCATAAATCCCATTTTGAACGAGTAATTCATCATGACTACCTTGCTCAACAATACCGCCTTCATCAAGTACAATGAGTCTGTCCATTTGAGCGATCGTTGAAAGACGGTGTGCAATTGCAATTACTGTTTTACCTGTCATTAAATCATCAAGGCTTGCTTGAATTGCAGCTTCAACTTCAGAATCAAGTGCGCTTGTAGCTTCATCTAAAATAAGGATAGGTGCATTTTTTAGGAGTACGCGTGCGATCGCAATACGTTGGCGTTGCCCGCCCGAGAGTTTAACACCGCGCTCACCCACTTGTGCTGCAAAACCTTTGTTACCTTGGCTATCTTCAAGGTCATCTATAAATTCGAGGGCTTTAGCCTGCTTTGCAGCGTTTAACATCTCTTGGTCACTCGCATCAGGGCGACCATATAAGATATTTTCTTTAACAGAGCGGTGTAGTAATGACGTGTCCTGAGTGACCATTGCAATGTGTTTGCGTAAGCTTTCTTGGCTGACCTTTGAAATATCTTGGTCATCAATTTTAATAGCTCCACTGTCAACATCGTAAAAACGCAACAGTAAATTAACCAAGGTTGATTTGCCCGCACCGGAACGACCAACTAAGCCTATTTTTTCGCCTGCTTTGATATTTAAATCGAGACCATTGATCACAGGGCCTCTATTTGTTTCATTGGCAGCTTTACCGTAATTAAAATGCACGTTTTCAAAATTTATAACACAATCACTCACATTAAGAGTATGAGCATCTGGGGCATCGTCAACGTCAATAGGGTTTGAAAGTGTTTTCATGCCATCAGCAACAGTGCCTATGTTTTCAAACAAACCACTAATCTCCCACATTATCCATTGGGCCATACCATTTAATCGCAGTGATAAACTTACTGCTATCGCAATAGCACCGGCACTAATGGCACTTAACGACCATAAATACAAAGATAATGCAGCGACGCTGAACACTAAAAGGTAGTTAAGGGATTGAATCGCAAAATTTAAGCTCGTGACCAAACGCATTTGTTTATAAACTGGCTGTAAAAAAACATCCATACTGTCTTTGGCGTATTGTTCTTCACGTTGTGTGTAAGAGAAAAGCTTAATGGTAGAAATATTGGTGTAACTGTCGACAATACGACCTGTCATTTCTGAGCGGGCATCGGCTTGCGAGCTGGCTATTTTTTTGAGTTTTGGCACAAAATAAAGCTGTATTAGGGTATAAAATGTGAGCCATACCAGCAGTGGGATCATCAGTCTCCAATCTGCCGCGGCAACTAAAAATACCATAGCGCTAAAATACACCACAATGTACATCAGTACATCAAGTAACTTCATCACCGTTTCGCGCACAGCAAGAGAGGTTTGCATTACTTTGGTTGCAATTCTTCCTGAAAACTCATTTTGATAGAAACTGACACTTTGACGTAGTAAATAACGATGAGCTAACCACCTGATTGACATTGGGTAATTACCCAATAGAGCTTGGTGTAATATTGCTGAATGAAAAAAGACCACCAGTGGTAAAATAATTAATAGCACCACAGCCATTTTAATAAGTTCAGATTTTTGCTCAACAAATAATGTTTCGGGTGTGTGAATACTTAGCCAATCAACTAATTGCCCCATATAACTGAACAGCGATACTTCTAAAATAGCGAGCAGCGCAGCACTAAGTGACATGAAAACGAGCGACAGTTCCATACCTTTTGTATAATGACGGCAAAAGGCAAATAAGGTTGAGGGCGGCTGCGTTGGTTTATCTTCAGGGAACGGCTTAGTCATCCGCTCAAATAATCGATACATTTTAATATCTTAAATAGTAAAAATGACCTTCACTATATCATTGAAAAGGGACAAAAACAGGGGGATTTAAAGTCTTATTTACCACTTAATTTTACCTGTTAGTATATCTCTAAACATCACCCAATCACCAAGCAGACTATAGAGAGGATGTTTAAAGGTAGCGGGGCGGTTTTTTTCAAAGAAAAAGTGCCCAACCCAGGCAAAACCATAGCCAATAATGGGTAATAACCAAAATACTTTGAGGTTTAGTGTGAGCAAAGCGTAGCAAATAGCTATGACAACTAAACAACTGCCAATAAAATGCAAACGTCTGTTTGTTGTATTAGTGTGCTCTTGCAGATAATAGGGATAAAAGTCTTTAAAGTTAGTAAATTGGATTGTGCCTTGCTCTGTGGTTTGCTTTTTCATTATATTTATACCAGCTTCAAGTGAAGTGTTTATTGTTAACGCAATGGCACTAAAAGTGCAAACAAGTTCATCTAAATGTCCGTTATAGGTTTACATATATTTACAGTCTAGCCTTTTATTAGTCGCATTACGCTAGACAAGGAGGCACTAAGGAAATATGTTACTCGATCTAATAAATTGTCCTATAAGAAATAATACGATGTTAAAAAAAGTTTTAGCTTGCGCCGTGCTTGTTGCGCTCAGTGGTTGTTCTGACAACACATCAAGTTCTGCGACAACAAATACGCAGGTCAAAGATCAAAAGGCACAAAGTGTTACTTACCCTGAGACGAAAAAGGGTGAAGTAGTTGATGTTTATTTTGATCAAAAAGTGGCTGACCCTTACCGCTGGTTAGAAGATGATATGAGCAGTGACACGGCTGATTGGGTTAAAACACAAAATAATCTTACTTTTTCGTACCTTGAAAATATTCCATACCGCGACAAATTAAAAGCCAGCCTTGAAAAATTAATGAATTATGAAAAAGTGACGGCCCCTTTTATCGAAGGCGATTACACGTATTTTTATAAAAATGATGGCTTACAAAATCAATATGTCCTTTATCGCAGTAAAGATGAAAGTGATGCTGAGGTATTTTTAGATCCGAATAAATTCAGTGAAGATGGTACGACTTCAATGTCTGGCTTAACTTTTTCTGAAGATGGTTCATTAGCGGCTTATCAGATCTCGGAAGGTGGCAGTGATTGGCGCAAAGTTATTATTATTAATACCCAAACAAAAGAACAAATTGAAAGCGCGTTAATCGATGTTAAATTTAGCGGTATTTCGTGGGTTGGTAACGATGGTTTCTATTACTCAAGCTACGATAAACCAAAAGGCAGTGAGTTATCAGCAAAGACTGATCAACATAAAGTTTACTATCATAAGTTAGGTACTGCGCAAACAGCAGACGAACTTATTTTTGGTGGTACAGATAACGAGAAACACCGTTACATTGGCGCATCAGTAACACGTGATAATAAATATTTAGTGATATCAGCCAGTGTATCAACATCTGGTAATAAACTGTTTATTAAAGATTTAACAAAACCTGACAGTAAACTCGTAACGATATTAGGGCACACTGATTCAGATACATACGTGTTTGATAATGACGGTAGCAAACTATATTTGGTGACTAATCTTAATGCGCCAAACAAAAAAGTAGTTACTGTTGATGCTGCAAACCCAACACCTGAAAACTGGCAAGATCTTATCCCTGAAACTGACAACGTTTTAAGTATGTCAAAAGGCGGCGATTTTTTCTTTGCAAAATACATGGTAGATGCAATTTCAAAAGTTAAACAATTTGATAAAGCAGGTAAGTTGGTACGTGAAATTAGCCTACCGGGTGTTGGTACAGCACGTGGCTTTGGTGGTAAAAAAGAGAGCAGTACCTTATATTATTCTTTTGCAAATTATACGACACCAGGAAATACCTATTCGTTTGACGTAAATACAGGACAATCTGACGTATATCGTAAATCGGGTGCAAAATTTGACTCTGCGCAATACACGTCAGAGCAAGTTTTTTATACATCAAAAGATGGCACGAAAGTACCGATGATTATATCGTACAAAAAAGATGTAAAACTTGATGGTACTAACCCAACAATTTTGTACGGGTATGGTGGCTTTAACGCAAGCTTAACACCAAGCTTTAGTTCTACTGTAGCCGCATGGCTTGAGCAAGGTGGTGTTTACGCCGTTGCAAATATCCGTGGCGGTGGTGAATATGGTAAGCAGTGGCATGACGCTGGTACGCAACTGAAAAAGCAAAATGTGTTTGATGACTTCATTGCTGCAGCTGAATACCTTAACGAGAAAAAATACACATCAAGTGACTATTTAGCTGTTCGTGGTGGCTCAAACGGTGGCTTGTTAGTCGGTGCTGTTATGACTCAGCGCCCTGAATTATTTAAAGTTGCGTTACCGGCGGTAGGCGTGCTTGATATGTTACGTTACCATACATTTACTGCAGGTGCTGGTTGGGCTTACGACTACGGTACAAGTGAGCAAAGTAAAGAAATGTTCGACTACCTTCATGGTTATTCGCCAGTTCATAATGTTAAAGCGGGTGTAAAATACCCAGCTACTATGATCACCACAGGCGATCATGATGACCGTGTTGTTCCTGCGCATTCATACAAATTTGCGGCAGAATTACAAGCAAAAGGCGCAGGTGCAAATCCATACTTTATCCGCATTGAAACGAATGCAGGTCATGGTGCGGGCACGCCAACGAGTAAAATCATTGATCAATACGCAGATATCTATGGTTTTACCCTTTATAATATGGGCATTAAATCACTTTAATCGTTATAAAATAAATAAGTATAAAAGCCACTTGTCGTAAGTGGCTTTTTTTATTTAAAAACTTAAATTGGTGAGAAAAGTCGCTCGTATGTTTTATACGCATACTCATCACTCATGCCAGACAAGTAATCACAAATAACTCGCATGCCTTGATTTTGTTTACTTGCTTGTAAGTAAATATGCTGTGTAGTTATCGGCAATAACCGTAAAGGATCACTTGCAAAGGCATTGAATAGCTCAATTAGTAAGTTTTGGCCTTTAAATTCAATCTGTTGCATATGTGGCTCTCGAATTAGCTGATTAAACACAAATTGCTTTAGTACCTGAAGTGCACCAGCATATTGATCTGGTAACTCTACACCAACTTGTAAAATTGGGCATTCAAACACACTGTTTTGCTCTGTTAAATGGGCATGAATAATAAACGTATTAACCAGTTCGCCTATGGCATCTTTACGCTCATAATCAAACGGTGAAAACAGGCGCTGAGTTATCGAAGCTAAATTGCTTTTTAACCAAGGTGAGTCAATGGCTGTTAGTGCAGGAACGGCGTGATTTTGCCAATCGGTTAAAGTCAGAGTGTGTGTTGCGATCGCATCTTCTAAGTCGTGTACTGCGTAGGCAATATCATCTGCAAGTTCCATAATCGCTGCATCAAGGGATTTATAATTAGTTTTAGAACGATAGTTATCAACTTTTTTGTGGCTAGCTAAAAGCGTTTGGTCATGAACTGATAGCGGGGCTTTTATCCAATGTAGAATTTCTTTATCGTCGCTGTATAAGCCTTTAGCAGGGCGCCAATCATCGGCCTTAATAAATCGCTGACTAGTGGAGTGCGAAGGGATTGTATGCCATAAATCATCAATGAGTGCTGGGTACTTGATGAACCCGAGTAAAGTGCGGCGAGTCAAGTTCATACCGTGGCCATTACTGTATGGCTCTAACTTAGCAACTATACGCAACGTTTGTGCATTGCCTTCAAAGCCCCCGTGATCACGCATCATATAATTAAGCGCTATTTCACCACCATGGCCAAAGGGGGGGTGACCAATATCATGTGCTAAGCAAAGGGTCTCTAGTAAACTGGTTGTGGGGAAATGATGAAAATCTGTATGTTGATTTTTTAAATGACGCAGCAAACCGCTGCCTATTTGCGCAACTTCCAAAGAATGTGTAAGGCGGGTACGATAAAAATCGTTTAAGCCAATCCCCATTATTTGCGTTTTAGCTTGTAAGCGCCTAAATGCAGCTGCATGGATAATACGAGAGCGATCAACTTGCCAAGGCGAGCGGTTATCATTTGGTCGATTTTTTTGCTGATCAATAATACGCTTTTGCCAGTCTAAATTCATGAATTCAATACCTAATAATAACTTACACGTTTGATGAGCGAATTGTAGCTGAAATTTTTGAATTATAACAATTGTGTTAATTCGCCTTTATTTAGATGCTTAGGTATAATGATTTGTCGAGTGCATGTGTATTTACCATGCATAACTGCTAGTTTTTTTGAGATGATACATGCTTAAATACGTTTTTCGTTTTCTAATGAGCCTCTTTTTTATCTGGGCATTAAGTTACCCATTTATACAACGTCCAACTTCGCTAAGCGAACCACAAACGACAGCAGAAAAAAAACCTGTCGTTAAGAAAATAGAAAAGCCATTGCATTCGGTAAAATTACCTAAGTTTGACAGCTTCACTGATGTGAAAGAAAAAAAGCATGCTTTTTTCGACTTTATTCGCCCACATATTGAGGCTGAAAATAAAAAAATTCGCCAGCAACGCGCAACATTAGAAATTGCGTTAATGATGTTGCAATACGATGAGCCCCTTAATGAGAAACAAACCAAGCAAGTAAAAGCAATTTTAAATAGCTATAAATTGCCTGACACGATTAATAGTTTGTCTTTAAATCAAGCTCTACGCCGTGTTGATATTATTCCAAAAGAATTGGCACTAATGCAGGCAGCCAACGAATCTGCGTGGGGAACATCACGATTTGCCCGTATTGGATTGAATTTTTTTGGCCAGTGGTGTTACAGTAAAGGCTGTGGCATGGTACCAAGTAGACGTAATGCCGAAGCAAAACATGAAGTTGCAGCATTTAAATCGGTTCGTGCAGCGGTAAACTCATATTTTAAAAATATTAACACGCATGGCGCATATAAAGAATTACGCTCGATTCGTGCTGATTTACGTCGCCAACAAAAACCTGTATCTGCAATAAAGTTAACCTATGGTTTAATATCGTATTCAGAACGAAGAGAAGCATACATTGAGGAATTAAACCAAATGATAAACCAAAACCGAGCGTATTTTGATGAATAAGTTAATGTTCAGCCTTCCCCGTTATATTATTATTACATTCATGCTGTTAGGTACTTTTAGTATTCACGCCAAAGAGTTTGTTGTTTCTTATGATGGCTTTTATGACCGTTTAAAAGTTGTAAACAAAGGGGACTTTCAGTTTGCGCAAGTTAATTTCTATATCACAGACATTGCAACAAATGATGCCTGTTTAATTAAAACTGGGCGTATTATTACTGAGCGACAGGAGTTCCCGTTAAACTACACCGATCAAGCTCAAATGCTATTACCGTTTGATAAACAACTAGATTCTGATAAAGCGGTCGTTGTCATTGAACCACAAAATGACAATCATGATTGCCAATTAAAATTACAAATAGAAGCGCGTGAATTTAACGCAAGCTATTTAAATAAAAAGCATCTTTATCAACTTGATCAAGAGTTTGATGAATTACTATCTAACTTGTCAGGTTTTTTCATTAGTAAATTAATGAGCTTTTTATTACCGGAACAAAAAGGTGTTGTGTTGACGTTTGCAGAACCTATCGTAGTTGCTGATCCTGCCTTTACATGTGAAGGTGTGGTTTGTCATGTCGCTATCTCTGACGAGTGGGAAGGCGATAAAACAGCGTTTAATATCACCGCAACGCTTGTTAGAGTCACTCCTTGGATAGCCAATTAACTATTTTATTAAGCACTGTGTGCAGTGCTTAATTATTTTATCTGCTTAAGCCTCTTTCGTTTAGTATCATATTGATTTTGGTTACTTAAATCATGTAATAAATACCCCTAAAAGATATCAACCAATAATTTACTTAATCTACGAATATCACTAACAGTGCTATTTCGATACAACTAGGTAAGGTATCAGTCATTTTTGTCAATTCAGTTACAACGCACTCAAAGCACGTTAAAATAGAGATATTATTGATTTTTATAGCACGTATGAACACAGACTATGAATAAAGCCCATGTTATAGAACACCTACGTTTTGCTCTTGAAGCGCAATTAACCACAGCGCAAGCCGCGGCTAAAACGGCTCACGATACTGCCACTCACGAAGAAAATGTTGCAGAAAACAAATATGATACGCTGGGGCTTGAAGCAGCGTATTTAGCGCAAGGGCAAGCGCAGCGTGTGAATGAATGCCATATGAGTATTAAAGCGTTCGAAAAAGCCTTTAAAGAACCCTCATCGACGAAGGTGAAAATAGGGTCTTTAGTATGCTTAAGTGATGAAGATGATGTACTTAATTGGTATTTTATCGGGCCTTATTCAGGTGGCTTAAAAGTGACGATTAAAAGCATTTCTGTTTATGTTCTCACACCATTATCGCCGCTTGGTAAAGCCCTATTGAATAAAGAAGTAGGTGATGATGTTTCATTTAGTGCGGGTGAAAAAACACGTTTGTTGTGCGTTGCTTCTATCGCATAAAAAGTTATTGTTTTAGTTAAGTTGAACTATGGCAAGTGGAGACATTACCAGAGTTCAACTTAAATTAAGTCGTAAACAATATACTCAAACCACCTCACATCTTGAGGTGATTTGGGTATATACCTAGCTTTTTTGCGTGTAGGCGTCGTTATGTATACCCGCAGCTCGTCCTGATGGATCTGCATTATTTTGAAATGAAGCATCCCATGCTAGCGCTTCAGGCGTAGAGCAGGCCACTGATTTACCATGAGGCACACACTTAGCGGCTGCGTCTCCCGGAAAATGTGATTCAAAGATAGTCCGGTAAAAATAGGCTTCTTTAGAATCAGGGGTATTTATTGGATATTTAAACTTAGCATTCGCTAAGTCTTGATCGCTCACTTGCTCAGCAACAAACTCTTTTAAGGTATCAATCCAGTTATAGCCTACACCGTCAGAGAATTGTTCCTTTTGACGCCATAGTACTTCGTCAGGTAAATAACCTTCAAAACCTTCACGTAAAATATGTTTTTCGATTTTGCCATTGCCACACATTTTGGCTTCTGGGTTTATTCGCATGGCTACATCAACAAATTCTTTATCAAGAAATGGCACGCGCGCTTCTACGCCCCAAGCTGCCATTGATTTATTAGCACGTAGGCAATCAAACATATGCAGTTTAGATACTTTACGATTTAGCTCTTCATGAAATTCTTGCGCATTAGGTGCTTTATGGAAGTATAAATAACCACCAAATAGTTCATCGGCCCCTTCACCTGAAAGTACCATTTTAATACCCATTGCTTTTATTTGACGTGCCATTAAATACATAGGCGTCGAAGCGCGTATAGTTGTTACGTCGTAGGTTTCAATATGGTAAATAACCTCTTTTAATGCATCTATCCCTTCTTGAATTGTAAAGTGAATAGGGTGATGCACTGTGCCAATCATATCAGCTACTTTTTGTGCAGCCGCTAAATCTGGTGATCCTTCAAGACCAACAGAGAATGAATGTAATTTTGGCCACCATGCATCACTTTCGTCGTTGTCTTCTATGCGTTTTGCGGCAAATCGCTGAGTTATGGCTGAGATCACCGATGAGTCTAATCCACCTGAGAGTAAAACACCGTATGGTACATCGCACATTAATTGGCGCTTAACGGCTGCTTCAAGCGCATCCTTTACGTCTTCTGCTTTTGCGCTATTATTTTTAACTGCGTCGAATGTTTCCCAATCACGTTGGTAATAAGCTGTGAGCGCGCCATCTTTACTCCATAAAAAATGCCCTGGAGGGAATTCTTCTATGTGTTTACAAATAGGTGACAGTGCTTTGAGCTCTGAGGCAACATAAAAATTACCATGTTCATCATGGCCGGTATAAAGCGGGATAATACCAATGTGATCACGGCCAATTAAATAAGCGTCTTGCTCTTCATCGTATAAACAAAAAGCAAAAATTCCGTTTAAATCATCTAAAAAGTCGGGGCCTTTTTGTTTGTATAGCGCAAGAATAACCTCGCAATCTGATTGTGTTTGAAACGTAAAGTCAGTTTCAAGTTGAGCAGCGAGTTCTTTATGATTATAAATTTCACCGTTCACTGCAAGAATATGGGTTTTCTCTGGGTTATATAGTGGCTGCGCTCCACTAGATACACCTACGATAGCTAAACGCTCGTGGACTAAAATCGCTTTGTCAGATGAATAGACACCTGACCAATCAGGGCCGCGATGACGCAGTAATTTTGACATTTCAATTGCTTGACTACGCAATTGTGTGGCATCAGACTTTATGTCTAATACACCAAAAATTGAACACATAGTAACTCCTCATTCCTATCATGTGTGTAGCATAGGTACATTTTCCTAAGCGCTAACCTTTGTTTTAACAGAAACAATTAACTAAGTCACATAGCTTTTACAATATTTAAAGAATAATTTATGCACCACAATGAACTGCAGTGCACCACAATGATCAGTGTGTAGTGCCTGCGGCCACCTTAACGTCTTTTTTTGTACTCAACGCTGCCGTAATCAGTACTTTTAGAGCATTGATGACGGTATCTTCACTCATACTTGGTGCACCGTGGTGGTGCACCGCTTGGCTTGGTAAATACGGTATATGAATAAAGCCGCCTTTGAGCTGCGGTTCATACTCTGCAATATAGTGTAATAAGCCATACATAACATGATTACAGACATACGTACCTGCAGAATTAGAGATAGCAGCCGGGATATGGCTTTTTTGTAAGTCGACGAGCATGCGTTTAATGGGGAAGTTTGTAAAATAAGCCGCTGGAGCATCTTCAATCACTGGTTTATCAATAGGCTGAGTGTTGGCGTTATCTGCAATGCGGGCATCATCAATATTAATGGCAATACGCTCTATGCTTATTTCACTGCGCCCACCTGCTTGACCAACACATAACACTAATACGGGGTGATGCTGTTCTATCGCTTTGTAAAGCACATCTAATGAGCGGTCAAATTCACACGGTAGCTCTAAAGCAATCACTCGATGCTTAGCAATTAAGTCATCGCCTAGTTTATTTACAGCTTGCCATGAGGGATTAATTGATTCGCCACCAAATGGTTCAAAGCCGGTGATAATCACACACGGCATACTCGATGTTAGTTTAGTCATTAAAAATCACCATATACATTAAAATAATATTAACAGTTAACAAGGTCAGTGCAGTGGGTATTTGCACCTTTATAACATGGTATTTGTCTTTTAAGTCGAGCAATGCAGCAGGGATAATATTAAAGTTTGCTGCCATGGGCGTCATTAACGTGCCGCAGTAACCACTGTACATACCAATTGCTACTAATGGTGCAGGGTTAGCGCCGTGACCTTCAATTAGGAATGGCATTGCAATACCTGCGGTCATCACCGGAAATGCGGCAAATGCATTGCCCATTATCATGGTAAATAATGCCATGCCAACACAATACAAAACCACCAACATAAAACGATTTTCGGGTGCAATAAACAAAGTGACTAATTCTTTGATAGAATCGCCTGTTTGCGCCACAATAAATACGCCGCCAAGCATGGCCAACATTTGCGGTAAAATAGCAGCCCAACCAATTGAATCAACCAGTCGGCGAGACTCAGTGATCGCTTCAACAGGGTTACCTCCTGTAATTTTCCAGCCAATTAAAAGTGCAAAAATACAGGCTGCTGTCAAAGACGCTAGCGTTAGATGGCGTTGGTCTAGTAAGTAATAATCACCTATAGCGACCCCATCAAATGATACTGTAAGTAATACAGTGATTACGGGGATCATTAATGCAGGAATAAATAACTTATTGCCAAGACGTGAGGCAGACTCAGTTTGTTGTCGCTCTGTTAGAGGTTTATAACTGCCCATACTAACAAGATTAAACCCTGCCAGAAGAGCAATTAATATTACGCTCACCCCAACTAATAAATAAGTAGTGGCTCCACCTAATATGGCAATAGACAAATCACCAAATAAAAAACTACTTCCGAATAAAAACCAAAATAGTGCTGTAGTGAGTCTTTTCGGGTGGTTTTTATCTTGTAACGTGCGTACGACTAAGAACATTACAATGATACCAATCAATAAATAAATGTTTTCTATGGTAATTATCGCAGTGCTTGAGCTGCTTATATCCGTTGTTGATACTTTACTCATATTGCTTCCTGCTGTTTGTGTGCGGCAACGGCTAAGGCAATTTTTGCTTCTAGGCGAGATAATCTAAATAGGTGAATAATCAGTGCAGCAATAGCCGTAGGGATTGCCCATAAACCGATGTGCAATGGTTCGATACCTGCGATCCCATTTTCTTTTAAAAAAGCATCCATTAAAAGTACTGCGCCAAAAGCAATAAAAATATCTTCACCAAAGAACATTGCAATATTATCAACAGCCGCAGCATGCGCACTGATCATGTCCTTAATTGGTTTTGGTAATTCACCATATTTATTCGTCGCAGCCCCTAATGCCATTGGGGCCAATAATGGGCGAACAGTTTGTGCTTGACCACCAAGGCTTAGTAAGCCAAGTGCAGCAGAGCACTCACGAACAATGAAGTATAAGGCCAATATGCGTGCGCTAGTGGCGCTTTTTATTTTTGCTATCCAATTTTTAGCATGTTGCTGTAGGCCATAACGTTCAAGTAAAGCAATGACGGGTAAGATTAAAATGAAACTAGCAAGCTGACGCGAGTTCATAAATTTCTCACCAAAAGTTTGCAACAAAGTGATGATATCTAAATTAACCGCCCAGCCTGTTGCAATACCAGCGATCGTTACGACCATTAAGGGGTTAAAGCGCAATGCAAAACCTAGCACAACAACTGGTATACCAATGAGTGGCCAAAAATTAAGTTCAAACATACTATAATTCCTACCTCTTTATTTTTAATGTGTTTAGCGCAAGTTTTAATTGTTGCAGATGGGCATTTAATTTTGACTGAGCTTGTGCTGCGACGGCTAAATCTACATAACTAAATTTTACTGTATCACCGGGTTTTAACTGAGCAAACTGATGTAAATCAGCACTAATAACAGTACCCAACAATGGGTATCCTCCCGTTGTTTGCGCATCATTTAAAAGTACTATTGGCTCACCACTGGGCGGAAGTTGAATACTGCCAGGGCCCACAGCTAAAGAAGGGAGCGAACGAATGTGTGTTAAATCACAAGCTTGGTTTGTTAAACGTAAACCCATTCGGTTACTATTAGGGCTTATATGCCATGTTGTTTGGCAAAATGCTGTTAAAGATTGTTCAGTTAGTAAGTGTTTATGTGGACTTGAATGAACTCTAATATGTTGTCTTGCCGCTGGTGAAATTGCCCCTCTTTGTGACCAAATACCATTATAATGGGTTATAGGGATGTGATCTCCAGTTTGTAAGGCGCGACCGGTTAATCCACCAAACTGTGCTGCTACATCTGTCGCGCATGACCCCATTGTAGGACTGCACACTATACCGCCCTTAACAGCTAAATAGGCTCTAAAACCACTTCGAGATGTGGCAAAGCATAATTTTTGGCCCGCTTTTATTTGGTATGTCCACCCAGGTGCCAATGGAGAATTGGCCAATGTGGCTTTCATATCAGCGCCCGTTAATGCGACTACGCAATCGGTTGTAAACGTAAGTTGCGCAAGTCCAAGAGTGATCTCAATGACAGGTGTATTATCGGGGTTGTTAAGTAGTCGGTTTGCGATGATCATGGCATAGGGATCTAAAGCACCTGAACGAGCAACGCCAATATGACGATACCCATTACGGCCTAAATCTTGAATCGTCATTTGCATACCCGGTTTGTTTACTGTGATCATGATGCAATGTCCTTCGCAATAAACTCAATGGTATCGCCTGGGTTGATAATGCTGGGCACGCTTTGGTTTGAATCAAACAAAGTAAAATCAGTATGACCAATAATATGCCAGCCACCAGGGGAGTCAGCTGGATAAACACCCGTTTGATCGGCACCAATTGCAACCGAACCTTTTGGAACATGGGTTCTTGGCTCACTTCGTCGAGGTGTATGTAATTGCGTATCTAAGCCATGTAGGTAAGTAAAACCGGGCTGAAAGCCAAGAAATAAAACCTGATAGTGCACGCTAGAGTGGCGTGCGATAACATCTTCAATGTGCATATTATGAAAACGCGCTACGTGTTCAATATCAGGTCCGTTTTCACCGCCATAACGCGTTATTAGTTTGTGATGGCGTCCTTTAAAGTCCTCCGGTTGGAGTGTTTTCCAGCTATTTAATAATTGCTCTTTTAAATCAATGAATTTAGTTTCATTTGAAAAATAAAGAGTTAAAGAGTTCATTGCCGGGACAATATCAATGCATTGATAGGTTTTTTTGCACTGTGATGCTAAGGCCCAGATACGTTTTTGAATGGCCAGTTTATCGCCAAGTAGGGTAGTGGCGTCAAAAAGTACGCTTGAGTTGCTTAGAATATGGATGGTTGGTTGGTCTTTTTTGTCCATCATTAATTATTTTTATTAGTAGATCATACCAGCAAGCTAGCACACTCGAAGGTAAATGTTTATAACAATACGATTAGCATACTCCTTTTTAAGTACCTGTTAAGTGTATAATTACGAGTCGGCATTACAAATGCATTAAATTTAAACTACGCCAAAAAAACTGGCGCAGTTTAAATAGATAGTTGTTTAGTTATTGAGTAACCATTCAGATAATAAACGCACGCCAAAGCCAGTACCGCCTGGCGATATTTCATCTTTACCTTTTGTAGCTAAAGCATTTCCGGCAATATCTATATGAACCCAACGAGTGTCATCTGCAAAGTGCTGTAAAAAGCTTGCTGCAGTTGTCGCGCCTGGACCACTTGATCCAATATTTTTAAGGTCGGCAATATCAGAGCTTAGAGTATCCTTATAGCCTAGCGGTAAGCGCCATAGGTTTTCGTTTACGTTTTTACCAGCAAAGGTAAGTTGTGACACTAAAGTATCATCATCAGAAAATACTGCGGCGTAATCATTACCCACGGCTCTAATTTTAGAACCCGTTAATGTTGCAACATCAATCATGATTTCTGGCTTGAAGTGTTCGCGTGCATACCACATTGCATCACTTAGAACTAAACGGCCTTCGGCATCGGTATTCACAATTTCTACACTTAAGCCTTCAGCAGTTCTGACGACGTCACCAGGAGCGACTGCAAATTGCGACACCATATTCGCAGCCATACCCATAACAGCAACCACATTTTTATCCGCTTTTGCCAAAGCCATTGCTTTAACAGTGCCTAAAACGGCTGCTGCACCAGCCATATCAGATTTCATACGCGCAATAGACGCACCTGTTTTAATGCTATAGCCGCCAGAGTCAAAGGTGATCCCTTTACCGACCAAAGCAATAGGAGTGTCATTTGAACCTTTATAATGCGCAACAACTAAGCGTGCGCCTTGTTGGCTGCCACGGCCAACGGCTTCTAAGGCACCCATGCCTAGTTCTTTCAATTGCTTAGGTTCTAAAATTGTAATTTCGACACCTAATGATTCAAGTTCTTTTGCGGCATTGGCAAAATCAACAGGGGTCATCTCTGTGGCAACTTCAGATGTTAAATCGCGCGCGA
Organism: Pseudoalteromonas porphyrae; assembly: GCF_001298125.1. Classification (NCBI taxonomy): domain Bacteria; kingdom Pseudomonadati; phylum Pseudomonadota; class Gammaproteobacteria; order Alteromonadales; family Pseudoalteromonadaceae; genus Pseudoalteromonas; species Pseudoalteromonas porphyrae. Next base: position 202,921 of record NZ_LHPH01000005.1, read on the forward strand.
GAAAAACACCCGCCTGAATGCTTTCTAGCACTGTATATTGCTTGCGCGTTTGTTTAGTACTTGCAACATCAATTGTATAGCTAACTGTATTTGTGCTTGGTTTTTGCTTGTATTTTTCAAACCGGTGATCACGTAAGTTAGCACCATGGGCAAAGTTAGCAGCCAGCTCGCTATTATTAACAGCTCCTTTAACACTATCAAAAGCGATAGAGGCCGTCGTTGTTTTGTTAGCGATTAGACGCGCGTGGATGTTGCCACCTAATTTAGCGATAAGTGCTTTATCGAGCTTTTCTTGCTCGCCAGTACCAACGATTAGTACGCGTTTAAAATCACTATTAAAAGGGGCGAGTAGTTCAATAACACTGGCGTATTTACCTGTAAAGCTTTCACTTTCGACAGCGCGTTGCAATTGGTTATTTAATTGTTTATTTGTTGAATTAAACAGTGTGTTTTTGCCATCTTCACTGTAAAAAAGCACTAAAGTTTGGGCTGTATTATCTATTTTTGAAGAAAAATTAAACTCAGCTGCATATGATTGCGTAGAAAGGGAAAGGGCGATTGTTAATGCCGAAGCTTTAAGGATTTTTTTCATGTTTAAACTCAAATAAAATAAAAGCTCTTTTTACCTTATTTAGGTTCATAGGTTAAGTCGGATACGGTGGATATGCAATAAACAGCGATAAAACTATTTAAATAGATGAAATAAATTAGTTCACGTCAAGGTCTCACTTTATGACTGTGGAGTAATACACTAAAAGGTAAAATATGTTGGAACCAAAAAGTTTACTTAGACTAGCAACATTCGCGCTTTTATTCAGTGCTGCGAGTTACGGACTTTCTCTTGAACAAATAAAATCAAGTGATGTACAAGCAACTATGCATTTAGAAAAAATAGTACTTGGATCTGGATGTTTCTGGGGGGCGGAAAAACGGTATGAAGCATTACCAGGCGTGATCGATGCTGAATCCGGTTACGCAGATGGTAAAGGCTTTAAAGCGACGTATCGTAATATCACAGCACATTCCCGTCGACTTGATGAACATAATTATGCGGAAGTGGTACAGGTAACTTATAACAGCAATATTATAAGTGTAGATACACTCCTTAAAAACTACTTTGAAAGCCACGATCCAACACAAAAAAACCGTCAAGGTAATGATGTTGGTACGCAGTATCGTTCAATTGTATTAACCACAACACAGCAACAAGTAACTGTTGCAAATGCCTTAAAGACGAAATACCAAGCCAAGTTAACAAATGCAGGTTTTGGGGTTATAAAAACGATAGTCAAACCATTAGCAGAATTCTTTCCAGCAGAAGAATATCATCAAAATTACTTGGCAAAAAACCCAAATGGCTATTGCCCAGATCATTCAACAGGCGTTGTGTTTGACAAAACGGCCGATGAAAATATTGACAATTCGACTTTATTAAAAGGAAAACAGATAGTCATTATTGATTCGCGCAGCTATTGCCCATACTGTGAAAAACTGAAAAAAGACGTGTTAAATGATTATCAAGGAACAATTGCTTTAACGTTTAGAAAAGCCGATCAACTTTCTGGACTTACTATAAAGTCAGCGACATGGGCTACACCGACCATTTTGTTTCTCGAAAATGGAAAAGAAGTGTACGCTCGCCAAGGGTATGTCACTAAAGAGGAGTTTTATAAAGCATTAGGTGCGTTTAAACTAGGCGATAGTGAAGCATATCGTGTTGCCTTTAGTGCTCGTACCGACAGCCCATTTTGCAAACAATACGATATATTTAAAAACACGCCCGATGGTCAGTTTGTTGATAAGCTAAGCGGGGCGCCTTTATTTGATACAGATGATCGATTTACTTCAGGCACAGGGTGGCTATCATTTACTAATCCGATAGGTGAGAGTGTGACAATGCACGAAGATAACAGTTATGGTATGCAGCGTATTGAGATACGTTCAAAGTCAACAGGCATACATCTTGGCCATGTATTTCCTGGTGAAGGGCCAAAGGGAGAAGATAGGTATTGTATTAATGCCACCGTGTTGGAATTTGTGCCTCGAAAAAATAGTTAAAATTAACTCACGACTACAAAGGTTATATTGATTACTATAATAATTTATAGCCTTTATGAGTTTGCAAAGTCGTACATTTAAGTTACATACAGCAGTTAATACTATTTATTTTTGATTGAAATCATAACTTATTGTTATATTTAGTTTTAGTAATGCACTATAGGAAAATTCCTATTGGCATTTTTCAAAAATACGCCTAAAGTTTAAATATCTGTGTTATTTAATCGTTAGGCCTTTATGATTGTTTATATAAAAAATATRAGATTAGCCTCTCAGCTGCGTGGTTCATTCTTTTTTTTACTTGTTCTTTTGGCTGTAGTGGCTGGGTTTAGCCTTTATGGTTTTACAAAAAGCCAGCAAGGATTTGTTGATTATAGGCAACTTGCTATAGAAACAAATTTAGCAGGGCGTTTACAAGCTAATCTACTTTATACACGTTTGAATGTTTTAAAATACATCAAAGAAGACGACCCTGAAACCCTTAAAGAATATACACGCCGATTAGATCTTGTTGAGCAGTTTTTGAGAGAAATAAAAACCGCTTCGAATGATCCAACTCGTTTAAAGTTGATAGAGGAATCATCGCAACTTACTCAAAATTATAAATCAAACTTTATAAAAGTAGTTCAGTTAATTAAAGATAGAAATAAGATAGTGTCTGAAGATTTAGATCCCGCAGGAAAAGCAATGCGTATTAGCATCTCAGCTTTATTTAATCAAATTAGTAAGAATACTGATTACGACGATGCTCAATTGCTCTCACAAGTACAAGAATCACTTTTACTTGGTCGGTTATATGTAACTAAATTTTTGGTTTCAAACAAACACTCTGATATCGAACGGGCTGAGCAAGAGCTTGCTAAAACAAGTTCTTACATAGATAAATTGCTTAAAGGAACACTTAATACAGATTCAAGTCTGGAGAATGTAAAAACAAATTTAGCAAAGTATTTAAATGCCTTAAAAAATATAGAGCAAACAATTATCACGCGTAACGATATTATTAATAACAAACTAAATAAGATTGGCCCTAGTATCGCTGATAATTTAGAAAGCGTGAAGTTATCAGTTAAAAATGAGCAAGATGAACTTGGCCCGAAGGTACAAAAGAACAGTGAAATGATGATTTATATCGTTAAGATAGTATCGATATCCGCGCTATTTTTAGGCTTATTATTCGCGGTCACATTACCTAAAATGATCCGCAGACCTATTGGTGGAGAGCCTAAGGAAATAGCAGCTGTTACAGAGAGAATTGCTAAAGGTGACTTAACAGAAAAATTCGAACACCAAGAAGATGCGACAGGTATATTTAAATCTATCATTTATATGTCTAATAGTTTGAAAAGTGTTATTTCACGCATCGTTACTAATGGAGACTCAATCAGCGAAGCGGCAATTACTTCGAGTCAAATTGCGCAAAATACCAATAATGTCGTTAATGAACAACGAGAGCGAACGTCACAAATTGCAACCGCAATTAATGAAATGGCTTACAGCATCCAAGAGGTTGTTAAGCTATCAACGAATTCAGCAAGTTCTGCAAATGAAGCTAAAAAAGCTGCAGAGACAGGCCTTACAGTTATTGATTCAACGGTAGGTGCTATAAACCGTTTGGCAGAAACAATTGAAAATGCCATGAAAGATATCAATAAACTGGAACAAAGCAGCCATGATATTGGCGCTGTTGTTGAGGTTATTAGAAATATTTCTGAACAAACAAACCTACTAGCGTTAAATGCCGCAATTGAAGCCGCGCGAGCGGGTGAACAAGGCAGGGGCTTCTCAGTCGTTGCTGATGAAGTTCGAAATTTAGCCCAACGTACGCAAGAATCAACCAACGAAATTCAAACAATGATTGAAGCACTACAAGCAGGAACAAATACCGCCGTAAGTAGTATGTCTACCAGCAGTGATGAAGCACATCGCACCGTTGAGTTATCAGGGCAAACACGCCAACAACTAGATGGTATTTTATCCATGATCAGTGATATTAATGATATGAATAACCAAGTTGCTGTTGCAGTAGAAGAGCAGTCAACCGTTTGTGAGGATATCAATCAAAATATTACTGGGATATCAGAGTCATCAGATGCGTCGTCTCAAAGTGCTACTGAAGCGGCAATGGCGAGTGAGAAAATGGCTGAACTAGCGCATGCACTACAAATGATAGCGAAAGAGTTTAAAATTAGCTAAACCCAAATTAAACTCATTAATTATGAAATAAGCACACCCTTTTAGGTGTGCTTTTCCTTTTAAAATAAGGCGTTACTAAATCATGATTTTGCTGCTGAAATCTCGTTTTCGCTACTAGTCTTTACTTCTACATTTAAGTCTGGCATCAAATTTAGCCTATTATGAATGGCGTGATGAATGAAAGCTAACTTAGTACGTACCGCTTGAGTTAATACAAATGGATAGGCGTCGGCGAGGCCCATACTACGATTTAATGAATTTAGAATAACTGAAAACTCCATCCACGCATCTAAAATAGTGTCAATTGATGTTTGAGTATAAAAATAGCGTGCGTTTTGGGGTAATTGTAATTCGTCGGTATCTTCAACATCAGACTCATTGCCTGTTGTTGAGCCAGTAATAGAGAAGTTTTTTGCTGTTTCTAATGTATCGATAATATGCATGTAATGCGCCCATGTTTCAGCCCAATCTTCGTATGGGTGCATGGTGGCATATTCACTGATAAAACTCTCATGCCAATTAGCAGGTGCGCCTTGTTTATAATGTGTATCAAGTGCCTGTTGATAATCTAACTCATCATCACCAAAGTACTGTTTACACAAAGCATGTTTGATTGGGCAATGTATAATTAATTGATCAAAATAATAATGACCAAGTTCATGGCGAAAATGACCAAGTAATGTACGGTAATGCTCGCCCATCGCCATTTTAGTGTGTGATCGCGCTACATCATCGGCTTCAGCTAAGTTTATTGTGATGTGACCATCGTTATGCCCAGTAAACACGGTTTCTTGACCTACAATAGGGCTAACAAAGTGATCGTTTACATTTCGATCTGTAATAAAATCAAAACTTAATCCGCCCTCGGGAACTTGAGTTATAGTGTTAAGTGGCAGTGATAATGACTTTAATGTGTACAGGGCTCGGCGCTTCGCGGTCTCCATTTTTTTCCACAGGGGGATATGGTCAACAATACTTAAATCGGGCACCGTTTCGTTAAAGCGACACGCAAAACACAATACTTCATCTTTATCTGCAACAGGCACAAATGTACTTAAATTCACCATACCGTTACACACTTTGAATTGGGCATTATTATCACATTTTTTATAATGGACTTCTGGGCTTTCAGATTTATAAAATAGCCCTGATGCTTCATCAAGCTCATAAGGCTCGACTTGCTCAAACTCATCATCAATTCCCACTGTTTTGCCGCACGCTAAGCAGTGACTACTTTCAAAAAATAAAATGAGCTCTTCTTTGCAATTACATTTAAATGTTTTCATATTTTTTACCAAAATTAAATAAACTGCTATGAGGTTATCTTCATAGCGTATTAATACCTGATTTATTAGAGCCTTTTTAATAGCTCTGATTTTTTGGAATTAAACTCTTCATCGCTCAGTGCATTAGAGTCACGTAATTGCGCAAGTTTTTCTATAATTTGTAACGTCTCGTTTGTTGAGTACTGCGGATGTGTATTCACAGGAGCGTCCACATTATTTACTGATGCAGGTATAGAGTTTTGCTCTACTACTTGTTGTGTAGAGTGCGCAGCTTGTTGTGTAGAGTGCGCAGCTTGTTGTGTAGAGTGCGCTGCTTGTTGTGTAGATTGCGCAGCAACGTCCTGCTGAGCAGCGCTAGGCTGTATCCCTGATATTAATGGTAATGTATCCACATTAATGGTTCCCCACTGGCTACTAAATGTGAGCGATGTATTGCTACCTTGTTGCTGACTGACGCCACCAATATTGTGATCTAGCGTGTCGTATACACTCACAAGTCCATTGAGTTCAACGGCTAGTCGGTTAGGGAATATAGCGTAGCGAATATTATTTTGCGCGCCGCTACTAAATGGGCTCCCCAAATCACCTGGCCACCATTGATTACTACCAGGAGTCCCTGCAGGAATAGTTGGAAATACTTGATTGCTACTTAGAACATTTGAAAGTTCATTACACAAGTTATCGACAGTTGATTTGAGGCCATAATTAAACATATCGCCAACCATTGTCATCCCACCGCGCATCCATTGGCCAGAGCCACCGAGTTCAGGACTATTAAATTGTGCCATTGATCCTCCACCATTATTCACTGCAATAAGCATGTGAAGTACCGCATTTTGGCTAAGGCCATAACGAGAGGCGATACCGTTAACTAAATTATGACCGACATCTGTTAGCTGTTGCATACGAAAATATCCTATTGGTAAATTGGTTTGTTTTAAATATGAATAGAAATGGTAATGCACGCTTTAGCCTAGGCGTGGGTGATAACAAAACTAACACCTTGAAAATAAAACAGCTTGTTTTATTTTACTGGGCTTGTTAACTTTGATGTAACGTAAGTGATTAAAAATCGATCCACTATAACATTGTTATAGAATTTACTCGCAGCTTTATTATGAACTATTTTTTTAGTTTTATTATAGATAGATATGCAATGATTAGTCATGCCTATTTTGCTCGAATAGCAGTTGAAGTGTTTCGTTTTTTTATTGCTTAATTATCTATAAAATCGATTAAGTTGCTGATTTAAAATTAATAACTCTCCATTAGTGTGCGGACCTTACGATTGAAAATGATAATTGCAATATCAAAAAAATTACAAATATATTTAATTAACGTGTCTTCCTATTAATTAGGCCAAAATGATAATTGCATAGTCTGTGTTTTTAAGTGGCTATGTATATAAAGTACAAAACTGGTAAGTGTACTTATACAAGAATTACTGAATGAAATTAGGCCAAGTCATATTTATATGCGCTATGTTATGACTATACATTATAAAAGGGATTAATAGATGACGATTACAGTTGGTATTTCGCACCATACTCAGTACAAATACGATCGGTCAGTCAATATGGGACCGCATATATTTCGCCTTCGCCCGGCGCCTCATAGCCGAACTAAAATTAAAAGTTATTCAATAAAAATAGTACCAGAAGATCACTACATAAATTGGCAGCAAGATCCTTTTGGAAACTACCAAGCAAGAGTTGTGTTTAATAAACCGACCGCAGAGTTCAGTTTTACAGTTGATTTAGTCGCTGAAATGACTGTAATTAATCCATTTGATTTCTTTTTGGAAGATTACGCAGAAGAGTTCCCATTTGTATATGATGCGGTTTCAAAATCTGAATTGGCTCCCTATCTTAAAAAACGTAAAGCCAGCCCAAAATTTTTAGAATTAATTAACTCTTTGCAGCCTAAAGAACCGTTAAGAAGCGTTGATTATCTAGTGGCCATTAATCAGGCTATATATAATTTAGTCGGTTATGGCATTCGTTTAGAGCCCGGCGTACAAACAGCAAATGAAACAATCACTAAACAAACTGGTTCATGCCGTGATTCTGCTTGGTTACTTGTGCAATTGTTTCGTCACCTAGGGCTCGCGTCTCGGTTTGTATCGGGATACTTAGTGCAATTAACTTCAGATCAAAAATCATTAGATGGGCCAAGTGGTCCCGAAGAAGATTTTACAGATTTACATGCCTGGACTGAAGTGTATATTCCGGGTGCAGGTTGGATAGGACTTGATCCTACATCAGGCTTGTTTGCAGGTGAAGGACATATACCGCTTGCTTGCACGCCTGAGCCAAGCTCAGCTGCCCCAGTTACTGGCGGCATTGACGATTGTAAATCAGAATTTAGTTTCTACAACAAAGTAACGCGTGTTCATGAAGACCCTCGAGTAACTAAACCATATTCTGAGGCGCAATGGGCTGCAATTAATCGCTTAGGTCAGCATGTTGATAATGTTTACCAAGAAGAAGACATACATCTTACTATGGGGGGCGAGCCGACATTTATTTCTATCGATGATATGGAGCATCCCCAGTGGAACACAGACGCAGATGGCAAAGAAAAGCGTGTCCTTGCGCAAAACCTATTTGTAGAAATGAACAAGGTTTACACAAAAGGCGGCTTTACGCATTATGGACAAGGAAAATGGTATCCAGGTGAACCTTTACCGCGTTGGCAGTATGCGTGTTATTGGCGCAAAGATGGTGAGCCACTCTGGCAAGATGCAACATTATTAGCGGATCCTAATAAAGACTATAAATACGATCATACAGATACCAAAAAATTCGCCGACACATTATGTGAATCACTGGGATTAGATAATAAAGCACTCACCACGGCCTATGAAGATATTTTGTATCATATGTGGCAAGAGGCTTCTCTACCAACAGAGATAAAACCTGATCAACCTGAGTTACTTAATGCTATGAGCCGAAAAGGCTTTTTAGCAAAAATGGATAAAGGCATTGAAAAGCCTGTCGGGTATGTGCTTCCTTTGAAGTGGAATGACAGTAAAAATTGTTGGCAATCTTGTACATGGGAATTTAAGCGTGGTCACTGCTTTTTATTACCGGGTGAATCACCGCTAGGCTACCGTCTACCTTTAGATAGCCTTGATTGGAGTGGCAATATAATTGATCGCGACCCATTTGATATACCAGACACCTTTAGCAAGCCTAAAAAGCTTAAAAAGGGATTTATTGGTCAAGAAATGGTAAAAACTGCGCTTGTCATGGAAGTAAGAGAGGGGCGATTATACCTGTTCATGCCGCCAACAAGTCATTTTGAACATTATATGGGACTATTAAACAGTATAGAAGCTGTTGCTAAAAAATTGAAAATGCCTTTAGTCATAGAAGGTTATAGTCCACCTAAAGATAGTCGTGTTGAGAAATATGCGGTAACGCCAGACCCCGGTGTTATTGAGGTTAATATTCATCCATCTACATCGTGGGATCAATTAGTTGACCGCACAACCACCTTATATGGCTTAGCAAAAGAATGCCGGTTAGGAACAGACAAATTTATGGCGGATGGTCGTCATACCGGAACCGGTGGCGGTAACCATGTCACTCTCGGTGGTGAAACGCCTGAACAAAGTCCGTTCTTACGTCGGCCTGATATTTTAAGAAGCTTTATTACCTATTGGCAGCACCACCCTGGTTTATCGTATCTATTTTCAGGTTTATTTATTGGGCCTACAAGCCAAGCACCTCGCGTAGATGAAGCCAGAGATGAAGTACTTTATGAGCTTGAAATTGCTTTCTCTCATATGCCAGAAGGGGAAGTGCCAGAACCTTGGCTAGTCGATAGATTACTTCGTAATTTATTAGTCGACCTAACGGGTAATACACATCGTGCAGAATTTTGTATTGATAAATTATATTCACCTGACTCAGCAACTGGGCGTTTAGGTATTGTTGAGTTTAGGGGCTTTGAAATGCCACCGCATTCACAAATGAGCCTAGTACAAATGCTATTGCTACGAACTTTGCTTGCATGGTTTTGGAAAAAGCCTTATCACAAGCCATTAATTCGTTGGGGTACAGAATTACACGATAAATTTTTATTACCACAATATGTTGAGAACGATTTAGCAGAAGTAAGTCGTGATCTACAACAAGCTGGTTTTCAATTTCAATTAAGTTGGCTTAACCCATTTTTCGAGTTTAGGTTCCCTGTTTGTGGTACGCGTGAGCTTGATAACGTCACACTCGAATTACGAACAGCTATCGAACCTTGGCATGTACTGGGTGAAGAGGCGAGTGCCTCGGGTACAGCACGCTATGTTGATTCCTCACTTGAGCGAGTACAAATAAAAGTACAAGGGACAATGAGTGACCGCTATATCGTCAGTTGTAACGGCCGAAGAGTGCCATTGCGACCCGTAAAAGGAAAAGCAAAAGATGAAATGGTCGCTGGGATCCGATATAGAGCATGGCAGCCACCCACAGCTCTTCACCCTACAATAGGTGTTCATGCACCCTTGGTATTTGATCTGATTGATACATGGGAAGGACGTTCTGTTGGCGGTTTTGTATACCATGTAAGTCATGCTGGTGGTCGTAACCCTGAAACGCTTCCGGTTAACGCATTTGAGGCTGAAGGGCGCCGCGTTGCCAGGTTTTGGGAGCATGGTCATACACCATCGTTATTGGCATCTACAGAGCCTAGCTGGAGTCCTTCTGCGGTTACACATAGCTTTCAAGCTGTGCAAAATGTGAATGAATACGTAGTACCAGATGAGGAAAGTATGAATTCGGATTATCCAAATACATTAGACTTACGCAGGCAGCCAAGCTTTAAATAAGCATAGATAGTTGTTGGGAATATGCCGTTTTACTGTGTATTTCACATTGTAAAACGGCGCATTGATGTTGGCTAATTACTATAAATTGGAGCACGTTCAGCTTGTATATAAATACAAATACGATGCCAGAGTTGCCTAGCTGGTTATCTTTATATCTTAATAAAACACATGTTCATGATGAACTTGCAAATCACAGTGGCTCAAACCCAGCGCATTGGGATACCTTGTTTAACCGCTTAGCAAGTTTAACAGCGGATGATGTAAATAGTCGTGCCATTGAAATTAGGCAGCTACTTCAAAATGGTAATATAAAAAACGAAAGTAATAAGCAATGGCATTTTGACCCATTGCCTTTTATGTTATCAAAATCGGATTGGGCAATACTTGAAGAAGGCATTAAACAACGAACCCGTTTATTAAATCTAATACAGCAAGATATCTACGGCGATCAAACACTTCTCGTTGATGGGCATATTCCAGCACAGCAATTATTTCAGGATCCAAATTATTTACGTGAAGGTTTTAGTTTACCAAGTAATGAGTTATCTCTTTTCTTTACGGCGCTTGATGTTTACCGAACATCCGCGGGTGAATTTAAAGTACTTGCCGATCATTGTCAGTGCCCATTAGGTTTAGGCTTGCTACTTAAAAATCGTATTATCGCAAGACGTGTAATGGCCGAAGAGTTTGCCGATTGCAACGTTCAGCAAATCAAAGAGTTTTTAAATCTATTTCAAGAAGGGATTGATGAATATACCCATTATATGGATGACCCACGGATCGTCATTCTTACACAAGGGATCGACGATCCTAACTACAATGAACACGCTTTTCTCTCTACTTATTTTGGCTACACATTAGTACAAAGCGCCGATCTTACTGTGCGTGGTGGGGAAGTGTGTTTAAAGTCGTTGCAAGGGCTGGGGAAAGTAAATGTTATTTTGCGTTGGGTTACAGACCGTAGTATTGACTCATTAGAGCAAACAGAATATTCACTGCATGGTATTCCTGGTTTACTACAGGCAGTACGAGAAGGATCGGTTAAGGTATTAAATCCTTTTGGTAGCGGCGTATTATCGTCTTCTTCTATCAAGAGTCATCTAGCAGATTTATCACAGCACCTTCTAAAGCAGCCATTGTTACTTGGAGAGCCTAATTACTATAGTGTCTTAGAGGCTAAAAAATTATCATGGGATAATCTTGAACTGTTGTGTCATTTAAACCCGAAACTAAAGTTAGACGGGGTGCTTGATGAGCAGGAAATTAAATTACTTATTAGTAATGATCCTGATAATTATTTTTTCCAAGAAAAACCATTGTTTAGCAGTGCGCCATTTTGGCATGATGGTCAGCTAGTTGCTAGACCGGTTGTATTTCGCTGTTATGCATTAACAACAGAAAATGGCATAGAGGTTTTACCCTCAGCATTATGTTTTTCTAACGAAACAAGCAGTGATCCACACGTCTCAGGTTGGATAAAAGATACGTGGATAAATACCGCCGATCGCATTGAGGCCAGTGAGCATAATATTGCCCCGATCAGAAAAAGAATGGACGTCACTTTATTAGAAGGCGTGGTCTCAAGTCGTACGGCAGAGCATCTATTCTGGCTAGGCAGGTACTTAGAGCGATGTGAAAATACCATTCGTATTTTACGTATTTTTATCGATAAATACACTGAGCTTTCTATTTATCCCGATTTAATAAGGCAAAATATTGTAGCGAGACTTTTGAATGCGATTAATCTGCAATATATCGTGTATCCGTATATTGAACCTGATTTAACACGTGAGCTACCTGATGTTAGCTTTTCCAAAGAAGCCGCATTTAAACTGTTAGCAGATGAGCAATGCGCAGGCAGTATTGTTAATACACTCAAGTATATCGCCAATGCATCTGTACAAATACAAGAGCTATTATCTCATGATAGTCGGCGAATTATAGACAGCATTAATGATCAAATTAAAATATTTAAGAATATTAACCTCAACGTGCCAACTCGCGCTATGCAAAGTAGCTTAGACAACGTTATTGGTACGATTATGGCGTTTAATGGTTCTATCACCGATTGTATGCCAAATAGTAATGGCTGGTTTTTATTAGAAATGGGGCGACGAGTTGAACGAAGCATGCAAATAACATCGTTAAGTGCAGCTTTGTTAACTCAAGAATTAGAAGAGCCAGAAGAACTCGGTTTGCTTGAAGTTGCGCTAAGCTGCCAAGTGAGTTTAATTACGCATAAGCGTCGTTATAGAGTGTATCAAACCATTGGTACTGGGTTGGAGTTATTACTTTTAGATGCGGAGTATCCGCGTTCAATATTATTTCAATTAGAGCAAATTCATCAGCTGTGTATTCATTTACCTAATAAGCGACGTCAAGGAGTAATTGCGGCACATGAAAAAGCTATATTATTATCTAAAACAAGTTGTTATGTAACTGAAAAAGATTACTTACAAAAAAGTGATGGTGGGTTGCGTAAGCAATTAATAGAATTTAATCATAACACGCGGATGAATTTAGAAACGTTTTGCGATGTGTTGTTACTGCAATATTTTTCACATACTCAGACCGCAAACAAATTAAACTGGACTAATATTGAGCAAGCTCAATCGTGAAATATAAAATAAAACATTCAACAACCTATAACTATGCTGACTATGTCAGTTTATGTCAAAACCAAGCCCGATTAACACCAAAAACAAACCGTGGGCAAATATGCCACAGTAGTCGTATTGAAATTGAACCAACACCCAATTACATACGATCATTTAGTGATTACTTTAATAACCAAGTAACCGCATTTGAAATAGCAATACAGCATAAAAAACTCAAAGTAACTATGATTAGTGAGGTTGAGTTGTTAATCGATGCGAACGACAATTTAAAACGAGTAGACGTCCCATGGCAAGATGTACGTAATTTATTGGCTAAGCCAAATACTACTGAGCTGTTAAAAACCTCTGAGTTTGTATTACCCTCAGGGCTTATTCCTATTGATGATGGCATAAAAGACTATGCATTAATCTCGTTTAAGCCTGAAGTAACAATTATTGCCGCATGTAAAGATTTGATGGCAAGGATTTTTCATGAGTTTCATTATGATCCTGGTTTTACAACCATTAGCACCCCGTTGAGTGTTGTTTTTTCACAAAAAAGAGGCGTTTGCCAAGACTTTGCGCACTTTGCAATTGCGTGCTTGCGCAGTATTGGTTTAGCTGGAAGGTACGTCAGTGGGTATATTGAAACGATGCCGCCAGAGGGAGAAGTGAAATTAGAGGGAGCAGATGCGACTCATGCTTGGTTTGGCGTGTTTATCCCAAATATTGGCTGGGTTGATTTTGATCCTACTAACAATGTATTGCCATGCGATCAGCATATTACGCTCGCTGTAGGGCGAGATTTTTCTGATGTGACTCCTCTCAAAGGAGTCGTGTTTGGCGGCGGTAGTCAGCTGCTGGACGTAGCTGTGGATATGATTCGATTAGAATAAATTAAATAACGTCATAGTAATGATGGATAAGGTGAGTAGTGTATGAAAATTGATTGGAAAGAGTACCAAACAAATGGTTTTTTTGATGAATTAATTGATGCCAAAGGAAATATCAGAACACACGGAAAACAATTAGCGCAATTCTTCTCGAGTTTATCGGCGGAAGAGCTGGTCAAAGCCAGGGCAGTTGCTGATTTAGCCATCAAAGAAATGGGCATTACTTTCACTGTTTACAATGAAGGTAACATGATCGATAGAGCATGGCCGTTTGATATCATTCCTCGTACTATTGGCAAAAAAGAATGGCAAAGTGTTGAGACTGGTTTAAAGCAGCGTGTTGAAGCACTTAATCTATTTATAGATGATTTATACCACGATCAAAAAATAATAAAAGACGGTATTTTCCCCAAAGGTTTATTAGAAAAATCGGTGAATTTTCGTAAGCAATGTGTTGGTATTAATCCGCCAAATAAAATATGGGCGCATATTTGTGGCTCAGATCTAGTACGTGATGGCAATGGCACCATGTATGTATTGGAGGATAACCTGCGTGTTCCGTCTGGGGTTTCTTATATGCTGGAAAATCGCTCTGTTATGAAGCGCGTATTTCCTGAGCTATTTGAAGAAGTGTCTATTTTACCTGTAGATGATTACCCTTCTCAGTTATTTGATATGTTAGCTGCCATGTCTCCTCGCCCAGATGATAAACCGGAGGTAGTTGTATTAACCCCGGGGGTGTTTAATTCGGCTTACTTTGAGCATTGTTACCTTGCCCAAGAGATGGGGTGTGAATTAGTTGAAGGGCGCGATCTCGTTGTTGAAAAAGACGACTGTGTATATATGAGAACAATAACAGGACTTCAACGAGTAGATGTAATTTATCGCCGTATAGATGACTTGTTTTTAGACCCAGAAGCCTTTTTACCAGAGTCTCAACTCGGCGTTGCTGGCTTAATGCGTGCTTGGTCTAAAGGCAATGTGGCTTTAGTTAATGCGCCAGGTGCAGGTGTTGCTGATGATAAGGTTGTTTATGCCTATGTTCCTGAGATGATTAAATATTACTTAGGAGAAGAAGCTAAAATTGCTAATGTACCTACATTTAAATGCCTTGATCCTAAAGAGTGTGATCATGTTATTAAAAATATAGACAAACTTGTTGTAAAACCTGCCAATGAATCAGGTGGCTACGGATTGTTGATTGGTCCCAAATCAACCAAGCAAGAGCAAGAAGCGTGCATCGCGCAAATCAAAGCAGATCCTCGCAACTGGGTCGCACAACCAACATTAGATTTATCAACGGTTCCGACATTTGATGATAATCAACCAGATGGTCGACATGTAGATTTAAGACCGTTTATTTTATCATCAGGAAAAGACACTCAAGTTACAACGGGTGGTTTAACGCGAGTTGCAATGGTTAAGGGATCGCTCGTGGTGAATTCATCACAAGGTGGTGGCAGTAAAGACACGTGGATAGTTGACGAAGAGGCTAAATAATATGTTATCAAGAGTAGGTGAAACTTTATACTGGGTATCTCGTTACATTGAACGTGCAGAAAATATTGCCCGTCTTATCAATGTTAATAATTTACTAATGATGGACTTACCCAAAGGTGTTTGCACTGGTTGGGAACCGCTTATCGATATTATTGGTGTACGTAAAAACTATCAAGAAAACCATACTGATTTTTCTGATCAACATGCTTTAAAATATTTGCTAGTGGGACGTGACAATAGTTCATCAATTCTTAACTCTATCAGTTCGGCACGAGAAAGTGCTCGTACTATTCGAGATGTAATGCCAAGAGATGTATGGGAAGCGATAAATTCACTGTACTACTATGTCAAAGATAATCAAAACGAAGGCTTAACAAAGCGTGGTCGTTTTAATTACTTAAAAGAGATCATTGAGGCTGCCCACCAAATATTTGGTGCATTGGATGCGACGATTAACCATGATCAGGGTTATATTTTTATACGATTTGGTTCACTGATAGAGCGTGCAGATATGACTTCCAGAATATTGGATATTCGCTCGGCGACGCTTATAACAAATGAAGAAGAAGTAAAACCGTACGAAAATATTCAATGGATCAGCCTATTGCGCTCACTCAGCGCATACCAAATGTACCGCCAAGAAATGGGTGTTCGAGTACAACGTTCAGATGTTATTGAATTTGTCATGCTAAGCAAAGTGTTTCCGCGATCAATTTTATTTTGTATGAATGAATTAAAAACGTTAATTCAACAGCTACCTAATTCAGCTGATATTATTAAATCAATTGATAAAGCAACAGGCGAACTGGCCAGCGACGATGTACGTGCGTTAAAAAATGGCTTACTCCACGATTTTATTGATGAAATACAAATTAACTTAGCCGATATCCATAATGGCTTAGCAGAGACATATTTTTTAAAGTAGTGACTACTTAAGGGAACTGCGCAAATTTCAAGGCTATTTAACCTGAACTAAAGAGAAGTTAATGCTCTAGCTCAGGTTAAATAGATTTTTAAACACCTCGACTCATCAGCACTATAAATCCCAAAATGATAACGCGTTATCTGTTTGTCATATTTAATGTGACAATTGTCGCAGTTTTCACTTGCCTTTGTGTGACTTATGTCGCAGTATAATTAGAATTGTGAATTTATAGGTGGTTTATGCAACCAACAGCGCCAGAATTAGAAATTTTAAAGCAACTTTGGTACAAGCAACCACGTACTGCCAGAGAGCTTCATGATCATATTGCACCACTTTATGATTGGAGTTACTCATCAACTCGAAAAACCTTAGAGCGAATGGGGGAAAAAAAATTCATCTATAGTGAAGCACAAGGAAATAAGCGAATCTACTTTGCAAAGCTCGATAAAATGACGACGTTAGCACGTATCACAAAAGATTTCGCGACACGTGTACTTGAGCTCGATGGACCGCTTCCTATAGCGATGTTTGCGGACAGCAAATTGATAAGTAACACCGAGATTGATGATTTAGAAAAATTGCTAAACGATTTACAGCAGCCAGTAAAGGGAGAGTAAACGAATGAGTGTTTATGGGTTGCTAAGCACTTTTATAATCCCATTACTGGTGTGCTTTATAAGCAGTGCGGTGTTAGCAGGGTTAAGTGTATTGGTAAAAAAACATGCCAAAAGTGTTTACGAGTGGTCAAGGTTTTGGCTGTTACTCGCGGGACTTTCATTACTGCCTATACTGCCGTTGTCAATATTAGCAATTGATACGGTTATACCTGTGGCACTGCTGCAAAGTATTGAAGGTGCATCGCCCATGTTAGTAGGAACACATGCTAATTTTGATACAGTAGAGATACACAACAATGTGTTTGTTAATAGTGTTTACTGTGTATTTGGTATTTTATTATGTTCATTTTTATACGGTTTTTACACTTTTATTAAAGGAGTGGTTGCAATAAAACGCGTGATAAATAATGCTAAAAATATTACCAATCTCAGTATTTTTTCAATTAACCAACAAGCTTTTATTATGAAAAAGCATATAAATATCAAAGTAAGTGAAATAAACCATTCACCATTTGTATTTGGCTTGTTTTCCCATGTACTTGTATTACCCAATACAATTGAGAAAATGTCACCTGTGCAGCAGCAACTCTTGTTAGAGCATGAACTAATGCACATACATCGTAATGACAATCGCACTGTACTATTGTTTCGGCTTATCTGTTGTGTATTTTGGTTTAACCCTTTTATAAAATGGTTTGAACGACGGTTTTTAATGGCCATGGAATTAAACTGTGACGCAGCTGTATTGGCAAAAAATCCAGATCATAAAATGGATTATGCGAAAACATTATTGGTTAGCTTAAGGTTAAACAAAGCGATTATCCCACAAGCCAGCAGCTCTTTCTTTGGCGATCCTCTAGGGAGTAAAGCCGAATTTGAACAACGGATCCGAGCTGCCATGTTGGATCAACCCCGATTTAGATTTAAAATACAGAATGTATTTATCCTGCTGTGCTTTTGCGTTATATCGTCAGGTTTTATGGTGTTTGCACAATCGCCAAATATGACTGTCAATGAAGAGAAAGGGTTTAACCCTGTAATGACAGGTTGGATCAGCTCTGATTTTGATGATGTAAATAGTTTTCGTGGCGATAAACCCCATCAAGGCATTGATTTTGCTGCGCTCACAGGTACAAATATTATTGCAAGCTTTAGTGGCAAAGTGATTATTGCTGATAATACGAGTCTGCACAAAAATTACGGCACTGTGATTCTAATTGAGCACAATGATCGTAAACAATCTCTGTATGCGCATTTAAGTGCCCTTAATGTTAAAACTGGCCAGGTGGTTAAATCAGGCGATGTAATTGGCAAGGTAGGGCAAACAGGGCGCACAACGGGGCCTCATCTACATTTTGAGCTATTAGAAAATAATCAACGTCTCAATCCCAATTTATATTTAAACCTGTAGCGCTTTAATAATGATTACCTCAGGGCATGCCCTGGGGATCACTGCGCCCAAAATTTAATAGAGAGAATTATGAAAAGCTTTATTTTTATATGCTTGGTACTTTTTTGTGCCTGTACTGATCCCAGTATTAATCGCGTACCTGAGAAGAGTTGCTGCACAGCACACAGCGATAAATCAGTGAATAATTACAACGTGAATAACAATCGAGAAAAATTGCTCGTTAAAACAACTATGCAGACAATAGCGCTTGCCAAAGGGCAAACATTGGCACATTTACTCACGCCTTATGGTTTAACTGCGCAAGAAATTTGGCAAATAGCAGAGCAACTAGAGCCAGTCTATCCAGCCAATAAATTACGCGTAGGTGAACAGTTTACTGTGTATCTTGAGCAAGGGGTTCTACAAAAAGTGACTTTTTTTGCTGCGTTTGAAAAGCGTATTGTGATAGAAAAGCAAGCTGTAAACTGGCAAGTTACAACCCAAAAGTTGGCAACCACAACTGCCACCATTTATGTAGCTGCACGTGTTGAAACGAGCTTATACAACAGTGCCTTAGAAAATAATATACCGGTGAATGTGATCCAACAGTTTATACTTTTGTATTCGTATACGGTCGATTTTCAACGTGAGCTGCGCAGTGGCGACCAATTCGCTGTTATTTATAAACAACACGCTTTAGTGGAAAATCCAGCGATAACGAAACTTGCAAGTATTGAATTCACAAAATTAGTATTAGGTAATAAAACCTCTCGTTTATACGCCTTTACTGATAAACAAGGTAACAATGACTTTTATAATGATGCAGGGCGTAAAATGGGTAGTTTTTTAATGAAAACCCCATTAGATGGGGCGCGATTATCATCTTACTTTGGTAAACGAAAGCACCCTGTATTAGGTTATACGCGTATTCATAAGGGCATTGATTTTGGAGCCCCGATTGGGACACCTATCTTTGCTGCAGGGAAAGGTGTTATCACCAAAGCTGGCCGAGAAGGATCTTTTGGTAACGTAGTAAAAATAAAACATGCAAGGGGTTATCTGACTTTATATGCGCACCTTAACGGGTTTGCAAAGGGAATTAAAAAGGGCGTGCATGTAAAACAAGGGCAAACAATCGGCTATTTAGGCAATACCGGACTCAGTCAAGCTAGGCATCTGCATTATGAAATACATAAGCATGGGCGCGCAATCGATCCGCTTCGCATTAAAGACAGTGGCGGTGAAACACTAAAAGATAAAAGCTTGTCCGCTTTTCTTACCACTAAAAAAACGCTTGATGAGTTAATCGACTTGTATGAACAGTCAGCGCCCCCTCGTTTGGCAGATAAATATGAGAATCATCATATCAGTGAATAGTCATTAGTTTTAAGCATTACGAACTTGTAAAAATTAATAGGCAAAAAAAATCCCTCTTGCGAGGGATTTTGGGTAACTCAGCGCCATTGGCACTGGGAATGAGGTCGGTACAGAGTGAAATTAAGAGTTAGTTTAAAAAACCATCTCTGGGATTTCACCATCAACAAGTAATTTACCTGCTGTTTTACTAATAATTTCATCGACAGATACGCCAGGTGCGCGTTCTAGCAGATGAAAAGCGCCGTCTCTAACTTCAAGTACGGCTAAATCTGTTACTATTTTCTTTACACAATTAACGCCAGTTAAAGGTAATGAGCAACTTTCTAAAAGTTTTGAATCTCCATGCTTACTTGCATGAGTCATAGTAACGATAATATTTTTTGCACCAGCGACAAGGTCCATCGCGCCGCCCATGCCTTTAATCAGCTTTTTTGGGATCATCCACGATGCTATGCTGCCGTTCTGGTCAACTTCAAATGCACCTAAGACTGTTAAGTCTACATGACCACCACGGATCATTGCAAAACTATCTGCACTATTAAATATGGCCGCACCTTTGGCTGCTGTCACGGTTTCTTTACCCGCGTTGATCATATCTGCGTCAAGTTCTGCTTTTGTTGGGTATTGACCCATGCCGAGTAAGCCATTTTCAGACTGTAACATCACTTCAATATGATCTGGTACATAGTTAGCTACCAAAGTAGGAATACCAATACCGAGATTGACGTAATAACCGTCTTGTAGTTCTTGTGCAACGCGCATTGCGACTTGTTCACGTGATAATGCCATGATTATTGCTCCTTAATCGCGAGTGGTTACACGTTCAATGCGTTTTTCAAAGCTGCCTTTGATCACGCGATTAACAAAAATACCAGGGGTATGAATTTGGCTTGGCTCAAGTTCACCTGGTTCAACAATTTCTTCAACCTCAGCGACGGTTATTTTACCCGCTGTTGCGGCCATTGGGTTAAAATTCATGGCAGTGTGGCGAAATACTAAATTACCATAGCGGTCTGCTTTCCATGCTTTAACAATAGCAAATTCACCGGTAATTGATTCTTCTAGTATATAAGGACGGCCATTAAATTCTTTAACGTCTTTGCCTTCGGCTACAGGCGTACCATAACCAGTGGCTGTATAAAACGCGGGGATACCAGCACCGCCAGCACGCATTTTTTCTGCAAGTGTGCCTTGAGGTGTTAGTTCTACGTCTATTTCACCGCTTAATAATTGTTGTTCGAATAGGGCGTTTTCACCCACGTAGGAAGCAATAATTTTTTTAATTTGTTTGTCATGCAATAATAAGCCTAAACCAAAATCGTCTACACCACAGTTATTAGACACAACGGTCAAGTCGGTGGTTTTTTTACGTTTGATTTCGCTAATTAGCCCTTCAGGGATCCCGCATAAACCAAAACCACCAGCGATAATAGTATCGCCATCTTTTAAGCCTTCCATTGCAGCTTCATAACTTGAAACTACTTTATCGAAACCGGCCATGGGCCCACTCCTCATTTTATTAATATGACTGCTGATCAACGTGTTAAATATAGACTATTAATCAGTAGTTTGATTTTTAAGTGCCAAGGAAACCTTGCTCACAGGTTGTTTATTTAATGCCGTACAAATTGCCCAACCAGCTTGAGCTAGCCTTTGTAAATCAATACCATGGTTTATGCCAAGCCCTTGGAGTAAGTAAATTACATCTTCGGTGGCAACATTTCCTGACGCTCCCTTTGCATAAGGGCAGCCACCAAGGCCTGCAACTGCACTGTCAACCGTTGCTATACCTCGTTTTAGGGCAGTGTAAATATTTGTGAGCGCTTGTCCGTAAGTGTCGTGAAAATGAACAGCCAACAACGATTTGTCAATGTGTGCTAATAATACATCTAACAGCTCGTCCACTTTTTTAGCTGTGCCAATACCAATGGTGTCGCCTAGGCTTACTTCGTAACAACCAAGGGCTAATAGCTTTTGGCTTACTTCAAGTACACGTTGTGGGTCTATATCACCCTCATACGGGCAGCCAAGTACACAACTTACATACCCACGCACACGAATATTATGTGCTTTGGCAAACGCCATTACATCTTCAAAGCGGGCAATACTTTCGTCAATCGAGCAGTTAATATTTTTTTGGCAAAATGCTTCGCTTGCGGCAGTAAATATAGCAAATTCTTTAATACCTACCGCATGCGCGGCTGCTGCGCCTTTTAAATTGGGCGTAAGCGCGGTTAAATTTGTATTAGGTAACGTAAGCGCGCTTATTACTTCACTTGAGTCTGCCATTTGCGGCACCCATTTGGGTGATACAAACGCCCCGGCTTCTATATCAGTAATACCCGCATCAGCAAGGGCTGTAATAAGCTTTATTTTATCTTGGGTGCTTACAGCGCTTTCGTTTTGTAAACCATCACGTGCGCCCACTTCAACAATGCGAACATGGCTTGGGAGTGTGTTATTCATCTGCTGAGCTCTCATCGGTGACAATTGCCAATAAGGCCCCATGGCTAACCAATGCGCCTTCAGCAAAACAATAACTCTGTAACACGCCATCATGCGGGGCGGTGAGGGTGTATTCCATTTTCATTGCTTCGATGATAACCACAGCGTCACCTTTAGTGACTGCGCTACCAATGTCAATTAGGTGCTTAACGACAGTGCCATTGAGCGGCGCTGCAAGTGGCAGAGCATCACTTTCGTGCTCGCTCACATAATGTTTGTCTATTACATCAAACGTGCTTTGTAGCGCTTTGTACATCACTGTAATTACATTGTCAGTGTTTACAACATGACATGTGTGCTTATCGCCATTAATAAACATGCTGCATCCGCTATTTTCAATGCTGCCGGAGGTTGTATAGTCAACTCCGTCAATCGTGATTATAAAGCCGTTTTGCTGTGGGGTTGCAGTTATAATATGATCAGAAAACGGGATGTTAATTGCCGCTTTTATGTTGAGTTTAAAGCCAGAAAGACGATCCCATGGGCTGCTATTGGCTATATTATTTAAGCCAGATAAATAACTAAATGCCGCGATTACGGTACTCATCAAACGTTGCTTGTTATCAACTGTAAGTAAGGTGTCACCTTGCTCTTCAATAAAATGCGTATCTGGCGCACCTTGTTTGAAAGTGGCGTGATCAGCAAGGTTATGTAAGAAGCTTACATTGCAGCTAAAGCCCGCTAAATGGAATTGCTCAAGTGCTGTTCTTAATCGTGCTAATGCGTGTTCACGGGTGTCATCATGAACAATTAATTTAGCGATCATAGGGTCATAAAAAGGGCTTATTTCATCCCCTTGTAAAATACCGGTATCAATACGTACATATTCAGATTGAGCTGGTATATACAAGCCATTAATCGTGCCAGAGCAGGGGATAAAGTCATTACTTGGATCTTCTGCGTAAATACGCGCTTCAAAACTGTGACCTTGTAACTGGATGTCATCTTGCGCAAGTGGTAATGCTTTACCAGCGGCGACGTTTATTTGCCAATTGACTAGATCAACACCGGTCACCATTTCTGTCACTGGGTGTTCGACTTGCAGGCGGGTGTTCATTTCCATAAAAAAGAATTCATCGCCACACAGCAAAAACTCAACAGTACCCGCACCACGATAATTAATCGCAAGGGCGCATCGAACAGCGGCTTCCCCCATTTCCTTACGTAGTTCATCAGATAAACCAGGCGCAGGGGCTTCTTCGATCACTTTTTGGTGGCGACGTTGCAATGAACAATCACGATCGCCTAAATACACACAGTTACCGTGGTTATCTGCAAAAATTTGTACTTCAACATGGCGCGGTTTGTTTACGTAACGCTCAAGTAACACTAAGTCGTTACCAAAGCCAGCAATTGCTTCACGTTGTGCGCCTTGCAAAGCACTGATAAAGTCTTTTGCTTGCTCTACAACACGCATGCCTTTACCGCCGCCGCCAAAGGCTGCTTTGATTAGTACTGGGTAGCCAATTTTTTCAGCTTCTGCTTGCAAAAAGGCCGGATCTTGTTTATCTCCATAGTAACCAGGCACCAAGGGCACATTGGCCGCTGCCATAATTTCTTTAGCACGGGTTTTTGAACCCATGGCTTCAATGCTGCTGGCTGGTGGGCCAATAAAGGCAATATTATTTGCTTCGCAAGCTTTTGCAAACTCACTGTTTTCAGATAAAAACCCGTAACCTGGGTGTATACAATCAGCGCCAGCAGCCAGCGCTACTTGCATAATTTTATCAGCGACTAAATAGGAGTCTTTACTTGGCGCTGCACCAATATGGTATGCTTCGTCGGCAAGCTTTACATGTTGTGAATTTTTGTCGGCATCTGAATAAACCGCAACAGTGGTTAAACCCATTTGTTTTGCAGTTCGCATCACACGGCATGCAATTTCGCCGCGATTAGCAATAAGAATTTTTTGTAATGATTGTGTGCTCATGGGGATC
This sequence comes from Pseudoalteromonas porphyrae, assembly GCF_001298125.1. Taxonomy (NCBI): domain Bacteria; kingdom Pseudomonadati; phylum Pseudomonadota; class Gammaproteobacteria; order Alteromonadales; family Pseudoalteromonadaceae; genus Pseudoalteromonas; species Pseudoalteromonas porphyrae. The sequence continues at coordinate 227,030 of NZ_LHPH01000005.1, forward strand.
CCTATTTTTGCCAATTTGGCGGGCGTTTTTCAAAAAAGGCAGTAAGCCCTTCTTGGCCTTCTTCAGATACGCGTATTTCAGCAATGCGCTCAGCAGTTAAGTTTACAATTTGACCATTAATTTCGTGCCCGGCAACATCGTTAATTAATTGTTTGGCAGCACGTACGGCAACAGGACCGTTATTGATCAATGTTTCAAGTAGCTGATCAAGGGCGCATTCAAGTTTGCCCGTTACTTGATGTATTAAGCCTAGCTGTTTGGCTGTGTGTGCATCAAAAATCTCTGCGGTTAAAAAGTACCGTCTTGCAGCGCGTTCGCCAATCGCTCTTATTACATAAGGGCTAATGACCGCAGGTATTAGGCCGAGTTTAACTTCGCTTAAACAAAATTGTGCGTTGTCTTGGCAAATGGCAATATCGCAACAGGCAATTAAACCCAGTGCGCCACCAAAAGCGGCACCTTGCACGGCACAGACTGTGGGCAGTGGACTACTTGCTAATACATGCATAAGTTTGGCAAGTTGTTTTGAGTCAGCAAGATTTTCAGCAAAGTCATTATCTGCCATCGACTTCATCCAATTGAGATCCGCACCAGCCGAGAAGTGCTCGCCCTCGGTTTTTAAAACCAACGCGCGCACGTCTAAGGTATTGGCGTGTTCAATACATTGAATTAGCTCTTGGATTACTTGCTCGTTAAAGGCGTTGCGCTTTTCAGGGCGACTTAAAACGAGGACAGCCACATTTGATTTAGTTATTTGTAGTGTTACTGACATACTCACTTCCTTACATTCTAAATACGCCGAATTGCGAATCACGTTTAGGTGCATTAGCTGCTGCGCTTAGCGCTAAGCCAAGCACATTGCGCGTATCAGCGGGGTCAATAATACCGTCATCCCACAAACGGGCGCTGGCATAATACGGATGACCTTGCTGCTCATATTGATCAATAATGGGCTTTTTAAACTCAGTAACTTGCTCATCAGTCATGCTTTGGCCTTTACGCGCTAAACCATCTTGTTTAACTTGTGCCATTACACCTGCAGCTTGTTCGCCGCCCATGACCGAAATACGGGCATTTGGCCACATCCACATCATGGTAGGTTCAAATGCGCGGCCACACATACCATAGTTACCAGCGCCATAAGAGCCACCAATTAAAACGGTAAATTTTGGTACATCAGCACATGATACCGCCATCACCATTTTAGCGCCGTGTTTAGCAATACCTTCTGCTTCGTATTTTTTACCCACCATAAAACCGGTGATATTTTGTAAAAATACGAGGGGGATATTGCGTTGGGCACACAGTTGAATAAAGTGTGCGCCTTTTTGGGCTGACTCACTAAATAAAATGCCGTTGTTAGCAACAATGCCAACAGGGTGTCCATAAATTTTCGCAAAACCAGTCACTAATGTGTCACCAAAGTAACGTTTAAATTCATCAAATGATGAGTCATCCACAGTGCGGGCGATTACTTCGCGTACATCGAAGGGCTTTTTCAGATCAGTCCCGACGATGCCGTATAGCTCGCTAATGTCGTAACGTGGCGCTTTTACTTTATTGAGCGCATCATCCAATAATGGTGAAGTAGGGCGTTGATAGTTAATGCGTTCAATACATTGGCGCGCAATTGATAGCGCATGAGCATCGTTTTCAGCGTAATGGTCAGCCACGCCAGATGTTTTACAGTGCACGTCAGCGCCACCAAGTTCCTCGGCTGTTACCTCTTCACCAGTGGCCGCTTTAACGAGCGGCGGGCCGGCTAAAAATATAGTGCCTTGCTCTTTTACGATAATGCTTTCATCAGCCATGGCGGGTACATATGCACCACCTGCGGTACATAAGCCCATAACCACAGCAATCTGCGGGATACCTTTTCCAGACATACGGGCTTGATTGTAAAAAATACGACCAAAATGCAGTTTATCTGGGAATACATCGTCTTGCTCTGGCAGGTTTGCACCACCTGAGTCAACCAAATAAATACAGGGTAAATGACAACGCTCAGCAATATCTTGCGCGCGTAGGTGTTTTTTTACTGTTAGCGGGAAATACGTTCCGCCTTTGACTGTGGCGTCATTGGCGATGATCATACATTCAACGCCTTTTACGCGGCCAATACCGGCAACAACACCCGCACACGGAATGGCTTGTTCATATACACCAAAGGCTGCAAATTGTGAAATTTCTAAAAAGGGTGAGCCTTCATCAATTAATGTGCTAATACGTTCACGAACAAACATTTTACCGCGACCTTCATGGCGCTCAATAAGAGCAAGGCCGCCACCTTGGCTAATTTCGCTTACTTTATCGCGTAAATCATCAACCAGCGCAGCCATGTTTTTATGGTTTTGTAAAAACTGCGGATCGTGGGGGTTAACGCTTGATTTTAAAATAGTCATCGCGTTTATCCTTAACGGCTTTCAGTGAATAATTCGCGGCCGATTAACATGCGGCGAATTTCAGACGTACCTGCACCAATTTCGTACAGTTTTGCGTCACGTAATAGACGTCCAGCTGCGTATTCATTAATGTAGCCATTGCCACCGAGGATTTGAATGGCATCTAATGCCATTTTGGTTGCCAGCTCTGCGGCATATAAAATTGCACCAGCAGCATCTTTACGGGTTGTTTCACCACGATCACACGAACGCGCTACTGTATATACGTATGAACGAGCTGCATTCATTTGTGTATACATGTCGGCAATTTTACCTTGAATCAGTTGGAATTGACCAATAGGTGTATCAAACTGTTTACGTTCATGAATATACGGTACAACGATGTCCATACAGGCTTGCATTATGCCCAGTGGGCCTGCTGCAAGTACTACGCGCTCGTAATCAAGGCCGCTCATGAGTACTTTAACGCCTTCATTTAAATTACCAAGGATGTTTTCTTCTGGCACTTCGCAGTTTTCGAAAACCAGTTCACAAGTGTTTGAACCACGCATGCCCAGTTTGTCGAGTTTTTGCGCCGTAGAAAAACCAGGGAAGTTACTTTCAACAATAAATGCGGTAATGCCTTTAGCGCCTGCGGTTAAATCAGTTTTTGCGTAGATGACTAAAGTATGGGCATCAGGGCCGTTAGTGATCCACATTTTATTGCCGTTTAAAATGTACTTATCGCCTTTTTTCTCAGCTTTAAGCTTCATTGATACGACATCAGAGCCAGCATTAGGCTCACTCATCGCCAGCGCACCAATATGTTCACCACTAATTAATTTAGGTAGGTATTTTTCTTTTTGCGCTTGCGAGCCATTACGATTAATTTGATTAACACACAAGTTTGAATGAGCACCGTAGCTTAGGCCAATAGACGCGCTGGCGCGGCTTATTTCTTCCATCGCGATTACGTGTTCTAAATAACCAAGGCCCGCACCACCTAACTCTTCAGATACTGTCATACCTAACAAACCCATTTCGCCTAATTGTGGCCAAAGCTGGTTAGGAAACGCGTTATCAAGATCGGTTTTCTCTGCTAAAGGGGCAATTTCTTGGCTGGCAAAGCTATTAACATGATCGCGGATCATATCGGCTGTTTCGCCTAGGCCAAAGTTCATTTCTTTATATAGTGAAATAGTGCTCATGATTCATTCCTGTGTGAGAGACTGTTAATGAATAGTCATTTAATCGTTATAGTTTAAAGCTCTTTTATTCATCTAATTTATTTAAGGTATCGCGGCAACGACGCTCTGCGGTGACTAATTCCATCAAGACTACTTTAATGTCATCCATTTGTTGGCTTAAATCAGCTTTTTTATCTGAAATTAAGTCAAGCATAGTCACTAACTGCTTAGCGCTGGATTTATCTGCATCATAAAGTTCAAACAAACGGCCTGTTTCAGCCAAAGTAAAACCTAAACGCTTACCACGTAAAATAAGTTTTAAACGCACTTTGTCGCGTTTTGAATAAATACGGGTTTGGCCATTACGCTCAGGTGAAATTAAGCCCTGATCTTCATAAAAGCGAATTGAGCGGGTGGTTATATCAAACTCTTTAGCCAGTTCACTGATACTAAAAGTTTGTTCATTACTTGCAGGCTCTGCGGCAGAACTTGCAAAATTTGTTTGATTATCTTGATTCATAGTGTTTTTACCTCATTCGAATAACTCCAATATAAGTGAAGTTTACGTAAAGGTAAAGTGGATTGTAGAACTTATACTTTAGACTAATATAATGTGCAGTGTATTGAAGGCAGTTATCAGTTATAGCAGGGGTTGAGGCTACACTGTTTGTATTAATCTACAGAAAAATAAAGATATGTTTACACTTTTGTTGAGCGTATAAATCTTGATTTTAGATTTACGTTGGCGTAAACGTAAATATTATGTATGCTCATAAGCAGATTATAAATACAGTGTTTGGCTTATCGCTCACACATGAATATTGCCAATTATAAAATGGAGCCTTTTTTATGACTACCGAAGCCGTTGTTATTGTAGCAGCAAAACGTACCCCGATGGGTGGTTTTATGGGTGCCCTTAGCGGTGCAGATGCCACTGAGTTAGGTGCAACAGCCATTGCCAGCGCGCTTGCTGATACGGGATTAAGCGATAATGCTATTGATGAAGTCATTATGGGCTGTGTATTGCCAGCCGGTTTAGGCCAAGCACCCGCACGTCAAGCCATGTTAAAAGCAGGCCTTGCGCGTAGCACGGGTGCTACCACAATTAATAAAGTATGTGGGTCAGGTTTAAAAGCGGCGATGCTCGCGCATGATTTAATTAAAGCGGGTTCAATTAATAGCGCGATTGCAGGTGGCATGGAAAGCATGACTAATTCGCCGTATTTTATACCAAAGGCACGCGGCGGTATGCGTATGGGTCACGGTGAAATTAAAGATCACATGATGAGTGATGGCCTAGAAGACGCCTACGATAATAAAGCGATGGGCTGTTTTGCTCAAGATACTGCTGATGAATACGGTATTGGCCGTGAACAAATGGATGCGTTTGCACTTAACTCGCTTAGTAAAGCCAATGCAGCGATTGCAAATGGTGATTTTGATAGCGAAGTTGCACCGCATACTATGAGTAGCCGTAAAGGTGACGTGACAGTTAGTATTGACGAACAACCAGGTAATGCACGCCCAGAAAAAATCCCAAGTCTACGTGCTGCATTCAAAAAAGACGGTACTATTACTGCTGCAAATTCATCGTCAATCTCTGACGGTGGCGCTGCACTTATCTTGATGAGTGAATCACATGCTAAAGCACAAGGGCTTACGCCACTGTGTCGTATTGTAGCGCACAGCACACACTCACAAAAACCAAGTGAATTCACACTTGCGCCTGTTGGCGCTATGAATAGCTTACTTGAAAAAGCAGGCTGGACAACGAACGACGTTGACCTTTGGGAAATTAATGAAGCCTTTGCCATGGTGACTATGCTTGCCATCAACGAGTTAAAACTTGATGAAAGCAAAGTTAACGTTAATGGCGGTGCCTGTGCACTGGGTCATCCTATTGGTGCCAGCGGTGCGCGTATTTTAGTTACCCTTATTCATGCACTTAAAAATCGTGGTCTTAAGAAAGGCGTTGCCTCTTTATGTATTGGTGGCGGTGAAGCGGTAGCCTTAGCAGTCGAAACACTCTAATTTTTAAAAAACTTAAACTCTCACAGCCGCAGGCTCTTTTAATAATAACTACTGCGGCTTAACCAATTACCCTCTGGGGAGGAGTGCGTTATGCACCAAGTACCATTACTGATCAACGGCGAATTTATTCAATCAACATCAGATCAACTTATTGATGTTGTTAATCCAGCAAACCAAGAAGTGTTAGCGCAAGTTCCGTGTGCTACAGACGCAGAAATGGCTGCAGCGATTACATCAGCTAAAGACACCTTTAAAACGTGGAAAGACGTACCAATCACTGAGCGTGCGCGCATTATGATGAAATACGCTGCGTTATTAAAAGAGCATCATGACGAATTAGCGACCATCATTTGTCATGAGCTTGGTAAAACGTTTGAAGATGCTAAAGGTGATGTTTGGCGCGGTATTGAAGTGGTTGAGCAAGCAGCGAATGCACCCTCATTAATGATGGGTGAGACGATGGAGAATGTGGCACGTAAAATCGACACTTATTCATATATGCAACCACTGGGTGTATGCGCAGGTATTACGCCATTTAACTTCCCTGCAATGATCCCACTGTGGATGTTTCCACTGGCGATTGTGTGCGGTAACACCTTTATTTTAAAACCGTCTGAACAAGATCCACTAACGCCTATGCGTTTAGCCGAGCTGTTTATTGAGGCGGGCGCGCCAAAAGGCGTCTTGCAAGTGGTACATGGTACTAAGCCACAGGTCGATCGTTTATTAGAAGATCCAGCCGTTCGCGCAATCTCATTTGTGGGTTCTTGTGGTGTGGGTGAATACATTTACTCAAAAGGCACTGCAAATTTAAAACGTGTACAAGCCTGTGTTGGTGCAAAAAATCACATGGTGATCATGCCGGATGCTAGTCGTTCGCACGTGGTAAATAATCTCGTTGGTGCCTCTGTTGGTGCTGCAGGTCAGCGCTGTATGGGAATTTCAGTGGCAGTATTCGTTGGTCAAGCAAAAGACTGGGTTGACGACATTAAAGCAGGTTTTGCTAATGTTCGTCCAGGTGTATGGGATGATAAAGATGCGGCATACGGCCCGCAAACATCACCGGCTGCCAAAGCGCGTATTTTATCATTGATTGCCCAAGGTAAAGAACAAGGTGCAACGTGTTTAATTGATGGTTCTGACTTTACTGTTGTAGGTTCTGAGCAAGGCAACTGGGTAGGACCTACCTTATTTACTGATGTAACGACTGACATGGATTTATACAAAGAAGAAATCTTTGGTCCTGTACTGGCATGTATGTTTGTTGATTCACTAGATGAAGCCATTGCACTTATTAATGATTCGCCATTTGGTAACGGCACGTCGTTATTTACCTCAAGTGGCGCTGTTGCGCGTAAGTTCCAACACGAAATTGAAGTAGGGCAAGTAGGTATTAACGTGCCAATTCCTGTGCCACTGCCGTTCTTCTCATTTACTGGTTGGAAAGGTTCTTTTTACGGTGACACGCATACTTACGGTAAACAAGGCATTCGTTTTTACACTGAAACTAAAACCATTACCTCACGCTGGTTTGAAGACGATATTGCGTCAGGCCCCAATATGAGTATCAACCTTAAGTAATTAATTTAACTTACTCCACATAATAAAAAAGAGGGGCGCGAAGGCGGGCACATTTTTAGCCTTCGCTGCTCTTCACGAATAGATTTTACCGACAACAAATTATAAATAAGAGGCCTGCTATGGACTTTAATTTAACTGAAGATCAACAAGCATTTGCACAAACTGCTCGCCAATTCGCTGAATCAGAACTCGCTCCACACGCAGCAAAGTGGGACCGTGAACATATTTTTCCTAAAGACACCATTAAAGCCGCAGGTCAGTTAGGGTTTTGTGGTCTTTATACGCCAGAGGAAGCCGGTGGTTTAGGTTTATCGCGTTTAGATTCAAGCATTATTTTTGAACAGCTTGCGATGGGCTGTACAGCAACCACTGCGATGTTGACCATTCATAATATGGCCACTTGGATGATCGCAAGTTTTGGAACTGAGCAAACTAAAGAGCAATATTGTGACCAACTGGTAATGGGCGAGTTACTAGCGTCTTACTGTTTAACAGAGCCAGGCTCTGGGTCAGATGCTGCATCATTGAAAACCAAAGCGGTGCGTGATGGCGACGAATACGTGATCAACGGCTCAAAAATGTTTATCTCTGGCGCGGGTGAAACCGAAGTATTGGTAGTCATGGCACGTACTGGCGGTGATGGCGCTGCCGGTATTTCTGCTTTTGTAGTCCCTGCTGATACTAAAGGTATTGAATATGGCAAAGCTGAAGAAAAAATGGGCTGGAATGCACAACCTACACGCTTAATTAGTTTTGAAGATGTACGCATACCCGCACACAACTTATTAGGCGCTGAGGGAGAAGGCTTTAAATTTGCAATGCAAGGCCTAGATGGCGGACGCATCAACATTGCAACCTGCTCAATTGGCACTGCCCAAGCCGCACTACAAACAGCCCGTGAATATTTAAAAGAACGCGAGCAATTTGGTAAACCACTGGCTGCGTTTCAAGCACTGCAATTTAAAATAGCCGATATGAATACTGAACTTGTTGCAGCGCGCCAAATGGTGCGATTAGCAGCGTTTAAGCTCGACTCAGGCGACAGTGAAAAAACCACTTATTGCGCCATGGCAAAACGTTTTGCCACCGATGTAGGCTTTACAGTGTGTAATGATGCATTACAAATTCATGGTGGCTACGGTTATATCAAAGAATACCCACTTGAGCGCCATGTACGAGATGTACGCGTTCATCAAATTCTTGAAGGTACTAACGAAATTATGCGGGTGATTATTGCTCGTCGTATTTTAGCGCAATCAGCAGCCGATATTCTATAAGGAACGCGAAATGTCAAACCCAAGTATTGATTTAACCATTGAAGGCCACGTAGCGATTTTAACCATGTCTAACCCGCCAGCGAATACCTGGACTAAAGACACCTTGATAGCCTTAAAAGACACGGTAAATGAGCTAAACGATAATAAAAACGTCTATTCATTAGTGATCACTGGTGAAGGTGAAAAGTTTTTTAGTGCGGGCGCTGACTTAAATGTATTCGCAGGTGGTGATAAAGGCGTAGCAGCGACCATGTCGCAGGTATTTGGCGAAGCATTTGAAGCATTAACAGCGTTTAGAGGTGTATCAATTGCTGCAATTAATGGCTATGCCATGGGGGGCGGTTTAGAAGTGGCTTTGGCGTGTGATATTCGTATAGCGGAAGAGCAAGCACAAATGGCATTGCCAGAGGCCAAAGTTGGCTTACTGCCGTGTGCTGGTGGCACACAAAACCTTGCTTGGCTTGTTGGTGAAGGCTGGGCAAAACGGATGATTTTGTGTGGCGAGCGCTTAAAAGCGGATAAAGCCCTGCAAATAGGTTTAGTCGAAGAAGTGGTACCACAAGGTGAAAGCTTTTCCGCAGCACTTAAACTTGCTAACCAAGTAGCCGATCAAAGCCCTGTTGCTGTAAGCGCTTGTAAAACGTTGATACAAAAAGGTCGCACTCAACCCATGGCGCATGCATTACCACTCGAACGCGAGTTGTTTGTTGGTTTGTTTGATACAGAAGATCAGCAAGAAGGGGTTAACGCCTTTTTAGAAAAACGTAAGGCAAATTGGGTGAACGGCTAATGGTTGAGTTAACGCTATTAAACACACAGGATGCCCCCGTCGTTTTTGAAACAGCGCGTGCAGAAAATGGCTCGTTGATTGGCTTTGCAACACTCAACGCTCCTAAATCGTTAAACGCCCTCAATTTTGACATGATCAAACTATTAGAGCCGCAGCTAATTGCATGGGCAGATGATAGTAATATTGCCATGGTTATACTCAAAGGTGCAGGGGAGAAAGCCTTTTGTGCTGGCGGTGATGTAGTTAGCTTACATAACGCAATGAAAACTGGCGAGCCTGCCAACTTAATTGAAGATTTTTTTACCCAAGAGTATCGTCTTGATCATTTAATCCATTGTTACGACAAACCGATTTTGGTGTGGGGTAACGGGATTGTAATGGGCGGTGGCCTTGGTTTAATGGCGGGTGCTAGCCACCGTGTTGTGACCGAAACATCCCGTATTGCCATGCCAGAATTAACAATTGGTTTATACCCTGATGTAGGCGGAAGTTACTTTTTACATAAAATGCCCCAGCATGTTGGCTTGTTTTTAGGGCTAACCGCAGCGTCTATTAATTGCGATGATGCGATGTTTGTATCGTTGGCTGATCACTACGTTAAAGCTGATAAGTACGACAGTATGATTGATCAACTCGCTGCGATTAAGTGGGGAAAAACAGCTGCGTTAAATCATGATAAACTCACTACATTACTAACCGAGCTTGATAACATATCCGGGCGCATGCCAAAAGGAAATGTAAAAGCTAATTTAGCGACTATTCAAAAACTCGCTGAGTTTACAGATTTAAAAGAGAAAGTTAATTACATTTTAAACCTAGACACTGATGACGTTTGGATTACACGTGCGCAAAAATCATTAAAGCATGGTTGCCCATTAAGTTGTGCTCTAGTTGAGCGCCAACTTGCTAACTCAAAAGGTAAAAGCTTAGGCGAGTGTTTTCAAATGGAATTGGCTATGTCGGTTCGCTGTGGTGAAGTCGGTGAATTTCAAGAGGGTATCCGCGCGTTACTGATTGATAAAGACGGTGCACCCAACTGGCAATTTAAAACAATTGAGCAATTACCTGCGCAATTAATTGAGAGTTTCTTTACTGCTCGCTGGGATAATGACTCGCATCCACTTAAACAACTTACACAAGGATAATGATATGTCACTTTCTATCGGTTTTATTGGTTTAGGAAATATGGGCGGCCCTATGGCTGCAAACCTTGTTAAAGCAGGCCATCAGGTTAAGGTGTTTGATTTAAACCAATCGGTCGTAAATCAACTTGCCGAGCAGGGCGCGATTGAAGCGACAGACGCCAAACACTGTGCAAGTGATGTTGATGTGTTGATCAGTATGCTCCCTGCGAGTAAGCACGTTAAATCACTGTACTTAGGTGAGACTGGCCTTGTACATATTTTAGCAAAATCGACCTTAGTAATAGATTGCTCGACCATTGATGCTGCATCGGCGCGTGAAGTAGGGGCTGAACTTAGTGAACATGGCATTGCTTTTGTAGATGCGCCGGTATCGGGTGGAGTTGCAGGTGCAACAGCAGGCACACTGACCTTTATTGTAGGCGGTGCTGATGATCACTTTGCTAAAGCACAACCTGTACTTGCTGATATGGGTAAAAATATTTTTCATGCTGGAGATATCGGTGCGGGGCAAGTCGCAAAAATCTGTAATAACATGCTACTGAGCATTTTAATGGCAGGTACCAGCGAAGCAATTCAAATGGGTATTAATAATGGTCTAGATCCAAAAGTACTGAGCGATATTATGACGGCAAGCTCGGGTCGCAACTGGACGCTTGAACTTTACAACCCGTGTCCAGGCGTAATGGACACAGCTCCCGCAAGTAACAATTATAAACCGGGCTTTATGGTTGATTTAATGGCAAAAGATTTAGGCCTTGCGATGGAAGCAGCGCAGCAAAGTAATTCATCAACCCCAATGGGGTCAATGGCAAAAAATCTTTATACTATGTTGCAGCATCAAGGTGCTGGCAGTGATGATTTTAGTGCCATATTTAAATTATTCTCAAAGGAGTAACAGGTGGAAATTAAAAACAACACCGTAGTGATCACCGGCGGCGCACAAGGCTTAGGCTTTGCAATGGCGCATAAATTTGCTCAGTTAGGCGCTAACATTGCCTTGATTGATATGCAGCAAGACTTACTTGATGCAGCAGTGGCTGAACTTGAGGGGCATGGCACTACTGTAAAAGCATACGTTACCAATGTAACGGATGAAGACGCCATAGTGAGTACGTTTAATACAATCAACAATGATTTTGGTCATATTGGGGTATTAATTAATAATGCCGGTATTTTACGCGATGGTATGTTTATCAAAGCCAAAGAAGGCAAAGTGGTTGCTAAAATGGCACTTGATCAATTTAAGTCAGTAATTGATGTGAACTTAACCGGTGTGTTTTTAGCGGGCCGTGAAGCTGCGTGTCACATGATTGAGTCGGGCAAAGGTGGCGTGATTGTAAATATGTCCAGTGTTGCTCGTGCTGGAAATATTGGTCAAACTAACTATGCAGCATCTAAAGCGGGTGTTGTTGCTATGACTACAGGCTGGGCTAAAGAACTTGGCCGTTTTGGTATTCGAGTGGGTGCTATTGCGCCAGGTGTTATTCGCACAGCAATGACCGACGCCATGAAACCAGAGGCAAAGCAGCGCATGTTAGCAGTAACGCCGGTTGGGCGTTTTGGTGAAGCGGAGGAAATTGCCCATACTGCGCAGTACATTATCGAAAACGACTTTTTCACCGGTCGCGTTGTAGAAATTGATGGTGGTATACGCTTGTAAAGCTAAGCAAGCAATAGTTATTATTACACGGTAAGCCTTGGCTTGCCGTTTTTTTAAGGCAGTAGCTAATACCAATCGGCTTAAAAATTTAACCATTCTAGCGGACTAAATAAAGCGCTAACTGCGTTAGTAATTTTTCATGTACGACTGCATGTCAAAATTTCTACCTTGTTATCACTGTATTTATCTTTCGCTATAAATGGTCATTAACTTAACACGATTGGTACAAATATACTCGCGATTCAAATTGACTGTGTGTATGTACAGTGTTTTGTTTGGGAGCCATGCTAATGCTACTAATCATGTATTTATTTGCTGTATTTATACATTTAAAGCCAATTTGCCATTGTCTCGATCACCTTCTAATATTAATACTCTATTTGTTCTTCGGTATTATTTAATAATCGACTTTGGGATTTAATATATATGATAGAAATTAATGAACAAATATTAACAGATATAAACAGAAATTTTATTATCCCACCAAAACCGCAAATACTCAGTGATTTACAAAATTTAGCAGCACTAGATGATGCTTCTATTGCTGATGCAGCAGATGTTGTTGTTAAAGACTTAGCGATTTCATCAGCGATACTAAAAATTATAAATTCCCCCGCCTATGGTCTATCTCGTACTGTCTCAGATATTAAGCAAGCCGTTATGTTTCTTGGTTGGGATGGTGTTAACGCGCTGGTACAAGGGCTTAAATTAAAGCATATGTTCGCTGCAGAAAATAGCTGTATCAGTTTAGAGCGATTTTGGGACACATCGACAGAAATAGCTAATGTAAATATGATGATTGGTCAGCGATTTAAGAAGCAAATAGCCATTGAATCTTTGTACACTTTAGGTCTTTTTCATGATTGCGGTGTTCCGCCAATGGCTATTAAATACGATAGCTACTTAAAAGCACTTCATTTATCTAACCAATCCGGTAAAGAAAGTATCACTGAGATTGAAGAGCGTTTATACAATACAAACCATGCGATTGTTGGGTATTATTTTGCAAACAGTTGGCACTTACCAAAAGAGATATGTAAATTAATACTCAACCACCATGACTTGAGTATTCTAGACGATGTTACAGACAGTGATATGCAAATTAGCTTTGCAATCCTTAAGATGTCAGAGAATTTAGTCAACTTAGTTAAGCGGGGGACCCCCTTAACTGAATGGAATACAATTGAGGTGAAAGCACTTGATGTTTTACATATGAATGATGATGAGTACGTTGATCTACAAGAGGATGTAATTGATTATTTAAACAGCGAGCACTAGGGCGTGTTGACCTTTGTGGATTGAAATTTGTTCAATCTAGGGGCGATTTAATCGCGGCGCGAGGTTTGTAACCTAGCGGGTTAAGTAAAAACCGAGCAAAGCTTCCGCGTCCTGCTCGCGCCCCTTACCTACATCCATGTAGGTAACAAAGAGTCAATCGCCCCTAGGAAGAACCCTTTGGGCAGCGCATGTTTGGCATTTATACTGCGTTATCGCCTATTTATGGGGAACAACCACACACCATAGGCGCTGCCTTGCCTAAATACCAAACAGACTGCTGCAAAATAAATCACGAAAGGTCAACACGCCCTAGCTGTTTAAATACCAGTTAATTAGGTTTATATACTATATTGACTCTCTTAATAAAGCCTGCATAAAATACTTAGCTACACCTTACAAAACCAAGCTAACACCTTTAAGTCTCACTAAGGGTGGTTTGCTATTTTGCTCGATTACATACGTCATGTCTTGATTTGCTCACTGAGCTGAATGATTTTTAATCTGCTGTGCCAGCAGGTGCTAAATAGTCGTGGGGTTTTCTTGTAATTCAATGCTATAAAAAGAATAATTGAGCTCATAACGTATCAAAAACCACATTATTGAGATATTCAGTGAAAGCCAAAGAAATCCGTAATTTTTACATCAATGAAGAGCAGTCTGTGTATTTGCTTTCGCATCATGATGCTAAAAAACATCGCCAATGGCTTAATATCTGTATAAAACAGCTTACCTTACTTGGTTATTCTGATGTAGAAATGATTGGCTCTGGCGCATTTGGCTTTGTGTTTGCAGGACTAGATGACAAAAAACAACCTTGGGTTTTCAAATTTTCTCGTATTACACTCGCTCAAAGTGTGCGTGATAGGCTTGAAGATGAAGCGTATATGCTTTCTCAGGTTGATAACCCACTAGTACCGAAATTTTATGCTTTTGAGAGAATAAAAAAGCAAGGGATCCTAATGATGGCCCGCGCTTTAGGAGAAGACTTAGAAAAGGTATCACTAAAACGAGGGCGTTTTAGTGCTGCTGCAATTACAGATCTTGCGCTTAAATTACGTAATGTATTAATTGATCTACGTAATCAAAAAAATGGGCTAACGCCTCAGCCTATAGTTCATGGTGATATCAAGCCTTCTAACTTAGTGTGGGATGAAGCTAACCAAGGATTATCGCTGGTGGATTGGGGGAGTTCTGTGTATGCCCAAGTCGACAGTGCGGGTAACCCGATAGCCAGTAATTTTATGGATCTAATGTCTGGTGATTTAAGTACTACAAATGCGCGAATGGGGGATGTGTACTTTATAGGTGATGAGCAAATGTCAGGTGCCAAATCATCCCCACGATTTGATGAACAAGGGGTGGCTTCTACCTTATATGCACTGGCTTCTGCACAGTCATGCCGGTTTGGCGCTCAAGTTATTCCTGCAAGTTCATTAGGATTACCTATAGAGCTTGCTAAAGTAATTGATGGCATGCTGTCAAAAGACAAAGCAATACGCGATCGCGCGGGTGATTATTTTATACGCAATATGCCAAGTATGGCAAAAGCATATTTACCGCCAGTAACTTTAAATAAAGAGCTAAGAGCACATATTCCATTTTGGTACGGCAGTGATAATGAGCACCCAGATACAGTTGTTTACAGCTCACGAAAACAATTTTTGCGCCAAGCAGATCATAATCAGCAATTATTAGATGTAAACGATGCCCAACTTGATCGCTATTATAAAGAGTTTCTATTTGATACTGGTGATACTGAAAAAGCATTTTTAGCATCAATTAGTCGATTAGCGAAATATCCCGCAGTAGGAGGTTTAAGCTTTCATTGGAAAGAAGACTCGTTGTATGTGGAATCATCTTTAATTATGCATGATAAGAGTTTAGGTCATGCATTCACGCAAGCTATTAATAATACGGTGATGCTAGCGCAAGGTATAAGCCAAAAAGGATTATTTAAGTGTTGCCTGTTTGATGCACGTAAGACGATTCAATTAGAGCGAGATGGCACCGGTGCATTTAAATTTGAACAACTTCCTGAACTTGATTATGAAGTTATGAATTTAAAAAGTTCAGATGTAACGAGACCGCATTCTTATTTTGAAGATGGTAAAGATCCTGATGAGCAATTAAAACTGCCAAATAAAGTGATAAAATGTGTATTTGAGCTTAATCAGATCCATCATACGGGGTGTATTATTTTTGAAGCTCTACCAGATCGAATGAAAATACATCATTACTATCGTTTATTGGATGCAAGCAAAGAAACTGAATTTAAACGGCTGTTAAATAAATTGATGCAATATGCGGTGGGGATTATAGACGTAGGAGTTGCTGGCTTTATGAAGTTACCGTATAAAAATACTCGAGAGTTTTCATTATGTGATCAACAGTCTGAACTTTACTTCCCAAAAGATCCAAAACGTTTTGACAGTGATGCCACTGACCCAAAAGATAACTAAGGGGTGCCCTAGGGTTAATTAAAAAATATAATAGTGTAGGTTAACTTCAACTCACTAAGTGACTCGTAATAATTTATTATAATAAAGATCTTAAAACCTTATTTGAAATACAGTTGATGAGCCTTCGCATTCTAGTGACTTATCCAATGCCTCACCTAAATCAGAACTTTGAAAGTGCCAAACTCTACCATTATC